>NC_022997.1:2014205-2342131 GCF_000503895.1 Hyphomicrobium nitrativorans NL23 | reverse complement strand
CACGACGGCCGGTGCTTACGACGATTGGCACGAGGGCCGCGATCCTGCGGGCATCACGACGCAGGATGGCGCGCTTGCCGAGCGGCTCGATCCCGTACGCGCGGGCCGGCGGCTCGCGAACTATCTCAAGGTCATGACGCTGGAGTTGCAGACCATCGCGCGTGCGGCCGGTCACAACCACGTCCACAATCTGGAGCCCGAGGATCTCTGCGCGCTCACCATCGAAGCCGCCGCCATGGCGCGCGTGCCTCTGGCGGGAACGAGCTGGATTCCGGGCACGAGCAAATTCTAGCCGGCAACACTCAATTCCAGGCGGCGACACTTCGGCCCATGAAGGCCGGGGGCGCGGCTTCAAAAAAACAAGACCGATCATCTAGGGGTGAGGATCAAACGAAGCGTGGAACGCCCAAAACCATGACACAGTGTCTCGCCCAGGTCGCGAAGGATCGCGGCATCCGGTACTTCATGATCTCGTTCACGGATCTGTTCGGTTTTCAGCGCGCAAAGCTGGTGCCGGCGGCCGCGATTGCCGAGATCCAGAAGGACGGTGCCGGGTTTGCGGGGTTCGCGACGTGGCTCGATATGACGCCCGCGCATCCCGATATGCTGGCCATGGCCGACGCGCCGGGGCTCGTGCAGCTTCCCTGGAAGCCCGAGGTGGCGTGGGTTCCGTCGGATTGCGTGATGGACAACAAGACGGTGGCTCAGTCGCCGCGCGTTGTCCTCAAGAACGTGCTCGCGAAAGCAATCGACCAAGGCTTCCGCATCAAGACCGGCGTTGAGTGCGAATACTTTCTGATCAATGCGGACGGCTCGGCGATTTCCGATTCCATGGATCTCGCGAGCAAGCCTTGCTACGATCAGCAGGCCTTGATGCGCCGTTACGACGTGATCTCCGAGATCTGCGATTACATGCTGGAACTCGGCTGGGGCCCCTATCAGAACGATCACGAGGATGCGAACGGGCAGTTCGAGATGAACTGGGCCTTCGACGACGCCTTGAAAACGGCGGATCGTCACTCGTTCTTCAAATATATGGTGAAGTCGGTCGCGGAAAAGCACGGGCTTCGCGCGACGTTCATGCCGAAACCGTTTGCGAACCTCACAGGCAACGGCTGCCACGTGCATATCTCGGTGTGGAGCCCGGACGGCGCGACCAATACGTTCGACGATCCGGCCGACGAGATGAGTCTCTCGAAGCAGGGCTACAACTTCCTCGGCGGCATCATGCAGCACGCGACGGGGCTGGCTGCGATCACCAACCCGACGGTGAACTCGTACAAGCGCATCAACGCGCCGCGCACGATCTCGGGGGCCACCTGGTCGCCGAACAGCGTGACGTGGACGGGAAACAACCGGACGCACATGGTTCGGGTGCCCGGCGCGGGGCGGTTCGAGTTCCGGCTGCCGGACGGGGCGGCCAATCCGTATCTGTTGCAGGCTGCCATCATCGCGGCGGGCCTCGACGGGATCGCGCGCAATGCGCATCCCGGCCCGAGGCTCGACATCGACATGTATCAGGAGGGCCATACCATCACGGATGCGCCCAGATTGCCCTTGAACCTTCTCGATGCCGTGCGTGCGTTCGATGGAGACACAACCCTGAAGGCCGCGCTCGGCGAAGAGCTGGCGAGCGCTTATGTCAAGCTCAAGACGGGCGAATGGAACGGCTATGCAAGCCACCTGACGCAGTGGGAGCGCGAGCACACGCTCGACGTTTGAAGGGCCACGCCTCGGATGACAGCGATGTGTCACGTTTCGGGCTTAAAGGACCTTAGATCGTGAGCTAGTGCCCGCCCGCCAATCCCGCTATAGCGATCCCGTAACGCGGCAACAGGGGCCGGCGAGAGGGAGCCATGAGGACAGGCGAGCGTCGGCTCGGGATACTGGCGGGCGGAGGCAAGCTTCCGCGCGAGATCGCGGAGAGCGCGGCGCGCCGTGCGGTTCCGGTCGCCATTGTCGCCATCGACAGTGAGGCGGACCCGGATCTGACGGGCGCCGACGTGACGCGCATCAATTGGGGCGGCATTGGCGGCATCATTCGCGCGCTTCGGCAGGCGCGCGTGACCGATCTCGTGATCGTCGGCCATGTGCGCCGGCCGGAACTCGGTACGCTCAAGCCGGATCTCGGTTTCTTTCGCAATCTGCCGCGGCTTTTGAAGATCGTCGCGTCCGGCGGTGACGACGGCGTGCTGCGCCGTGTCGTCCGCTTTTTCGAGCAGGAAGGTTTTCGCGTCGTCGGGCCAGGCGAAGCCGCGCCCGAACTCGTGGTGCGCGAAGGCGCTGCGGGTGCCCTGCGTGCTTCGGATCGCGAACGGGCCGACATTCAGACCGGTCTCGCACTGATCCGTGCGCTCGGCCCCTACGATATCGGACAAGGCGTCGTGATTTCAGGCGGGCGGATCGAAGCCATCGAGGGCGTCGAAGGCACCGACCGGATGATCGCGCGTGCAGGTGAAGCGCGCCGCGCGGCTCAAGACGCACCACAGGGGGGCGTTCTCGTCAAGCGTTCGAAGCCGGAGCAGGATCTCCGCGTCGACATGCCGGCCATCGGTCCGGCCACTGTCGACGGTGCGCGCGCCGCCGGGCTCTCCGGCATCGCGGCGGAAGCCGAAAACGTGCTGATTGCGGAACGCGCCGTGACGCTCGAACGCGCGGACGCTGCCGGCATATTCGTCGAAGGCGTGCGGGACGAGGCGGCGCCCGGTGCCGCGCCGCAGCGCTTCAAGGCCCATCGTGTGGCCCGCGCCCTTCGCCCTCTCGGCGGCGCGAAGCCACGCCGGCATTCCGTGCGCGATGCGGTGAAGGGGCTCGCGACCGTCGAGGCGCTGACGTCCTTCGGCGTCGGTCATACGGCGGTCGTGGTGCGCAATCACGTGTTGGCGGTGGAAGCGGACGAAGGCGCGGAGGCCACCGTGCGGCGGGCCGAAGGTTTGCGGCAATGGGCGAGCCTCACACGCCGCCGCCGCGGTGTGGTTGTGTTGCGCCGTGCCGAGGCGTTGACGGAGGCGCTCGTCGCCATCGTGGCGCGCGCCGGGTATGCGGGGATCGCGATTGGCGGCGATGCAGCCGCGGCTTCCGGCGCGGCGCTGGCTGCGGCCGAGCGCGAAGGCCTCTTCGTCGTGACGTCGCCGCCCGAGGGAGATAGCCGATGAGCGAGACCGTATCGCTGCGGGACGAAGTGCGCCTTGTCTTGATCGCGGGCGAACATTCGGGCGATGCGCTCGGCGGCAAGCTCGTTTCCGCGCTCAAGGCCCGGCTCGGCGACCGCTTGCGCCTGGCGGGCGTCGGCGGCGAGGCGATGGCCGCAGAAGGCTTCGTCTCCGATTTCCCCATCGAGGATGTCGCCGTGATGGGGCCGCTTTCGATCCTGCGGCACCTGCCGCGGATCTTGCAGCGCGTGTATGCGACCGTGGACCGCGCGATTGCCTTCGATCCTCACGCGGTCGTCATCATCGATAGCCCCGAGTTCACGCATCCTATTGCGAAGCGCATCCGCAAGCACCGGCCCGACATTCCGATTGTCGATTACGTGAGCCCGAGCGTGTGGGCGTGGCGGCCGGGGCGTGCTGCCAAGATGCGCGCTTATGTGGATCACGTGCTCGCGCTGCTGCCGTTCGAACCGGCGGCGCACGCGCGGCTCGGCGGCCCGCCGTGCACGTATGTCGGCCACGCCTTGTCCGAGCGGCTGCAATGGTTCCGCGATCTCGATCCGGCGCCTCTCGCGGACGCGCTCCATCTCGATCCCGCCCGCCCCGTCGTCGTGGCGCTTCCGGGCAGCCGCGCTTCAGAAGTCGGCAGGCTGATAGAGCCCTTCGGGGCCGCGCTGCGGCTGATCGAAGCCCAAGGGGTAGAGCCCCAGGTGCTGATGCCGTGTGTTCCGCACATGCGGCCGCTGATCGACGCGGGGCTCAAATCGTGGCCGCTTCAGCCGCATCTCGTCGAGGGCGACGACGACAAGTTTCGCGCTTTCAAGCTCGCGGACGCTGCGCTTGCGGCGTCAGGGACGGTGACGCTCGAACTCGCGCTCTCGGGCACGCCGATGGTCGTGGCCTATCGTGTCGATCCCGTCGCGGCGCCGTTTCTCCGCCGCCTCATCAAGGCGCCGACGGTCGTGCTCGCAAATCTCGTGCTCGGAGAAAACGTGTTCCCGGAGTTTCATCAGGAGACCGTGACGCCGGAAAACCTTGCCCGCACGCTTCTTCCGCTGCTCTCGGATACGGATGAGCGGCGCCGGCAGCAGGCTGCACTCAAGCGCATTCCCGGCCTCTTGCGCACGGACGGCGGCCGCGCGCCGAGCGAAGCGGCGGCCGATGTCGTCCTCGATTACGCCTTCGGGAAGGGACGGCGCGGCGGGCCGATGTAGAGCTGGCGCGGACGTCCGATTTTCTGCTCGGGGTCCTCGATCATCTCTTTCCACTGCGCGATCCAGCCGACCGTGCGCGCGACGGCGAACAGCACCGTGAACATCGAAACGGGGAAGCCGATCGCGCGCAGCGTGATGCCCGAATAGAAATCGATGTTGGGATAGAGCTTCTTCTGGACGAAATATTCGTCTTCGAGCGCGATGCGTTCGAGCTCCATCGCAACCTTGAGCAACGGCTCGTTGCGCTTGTCGAGGGCGTCGAGAACCTCGTGGCAGGTCTTCTGCATCACCTTCGCGCGCGGATCGTAGTTCTTGTAGACGCGATGGCCGAAGCCCATGAGGCGGAAGCCGGACGATTTGTCCTTCGCCTTCTCGATATACTCGGGGATGCGATCGACGGTGCCGATCTCTTCGAGCATGTTGAGGGCGGCTTCGTTCGCGCCGCCATGCGCGGGGCCCCAGAGGCAGGCGATGCCGGCCGCGATGCAGGCAAACGGGTTCGCGCCCGAAGAGCCTGCGAGGCGCACCGTGGAGGTGGACGCGTTCTGCTCGTGGTCGGCGTGCAGGATGAAAATACGGTCGAGCGCGCGCGCCACCACGGGATTGACGATGTAGGGCTCGCACGGCACGGAGAAGCACATCTGCAGGAAGTTCGACGTGTAGTCGAGGTCGTTGCGCGGATAAATGAAGGGCTGGCCGATGGAATACTTGTAGGCCATCGCGGCGATGGTTGGCATCTTCGCGATCATGCGATAGCTGGCCGTCTGGCGCTGCTCGGGATCGTTGATGTCGGTGCTATCGTGATAGAACGCCGACAGCGCGCCCACAACGCCGACCATGATCGCCATCGGATGTCCGTCGCGGCGGAACCCGGTGAAAAACTTGGTCATCTGCTCGTGCACCATCGTGTGGCGCGAGATGGTGTTGCGGAACGTCTTGAACTCTTCGTTCGTCGGTAGCTCGCCGTGCAGCAGCAGGTAGCAGATGGCGAGGAAGTTGGAGTTCTCCGCCAGCTCGTCGATGGAATAGCCGCGATAGAGCAACTCGCCCTTGTCGCCGTCGATGAAGGTGATGCCAGACGAGCAATTGGCGGTGGACGTAAAGCCCGGATCGTAGGTGAAACAGCCCGTGTCGCGGTAGAGCTTGCCGATATCGATCACGTCCGGCCCGATCGACCCGCTGCGCACATCGAACGACACCTTCTGGCCGTCGAGCGCCAGTTCAGCCTCCCGCGAGGCCTCTACACTGGGGGTCGCGTTTTCCTGAATGCCCATGCCGCTTCTCCTTGCGGTAGTTCAGTCTATCCGAGCCTCGAACGAGACCAAGGCACCCCTATTCGGAATGCGCTTGTTGCGGTGCAGTATAATCAATTCGGGCGGCCCGGCGAAACGGCGAAGTTGCAAAGATTTGCGGCACCTCTAGCGAATTTGTTCGCTCAACCTGCCCAGTGTCTCATCACGCCCGAGCACGCTCATGACATCGAAAACGGGTGGCGAAACCGTCCTGCCCGTCAGCGCCGAGCGCAGGGGCTGGGCGACCTTGCCGAGCTTGGCGCCGGTTTCTTCCGCGTAGCTGCGCACCAGGGCTTCAAGGCTTGCAGCACTCCACTCGCTCGCCGCTTCGAGGCGCGGGAGCAGGGCCTTGAGATTCGCTTGGCCGTCAGCATCCAACAGCTTCTTGGCTTTGTCATCTAGACTAAGGGGGCGTTCGGCGATCAGGAACAGGGCCTGCGCGAGCAGGTCCGCGATCGTCTTGGCGCGTTCCCGGATCGCGGGAAGGGCTGAGGCGAGTTTGTCCCAGCCCACGGCGTCGAAGCGTTGGGCGAGATCGGCGCCGGTGGCCGCGCTCGGAATGAGCGCCTCGACCTCGCGCGCCAGCGCGACGTCTGCGCGGGGCGGCGCTTTCGGGTCCACGGGCAGCGCACGCAGGCTCGCAAAATCGAGATGCGGGAGAAGGTCCTTCGCGCGCGCAAGCAACTCGGCTTCTTCCGCGCCGCGCACGTAATGCCCGTTCAGATCGTCGAGCTTCTTGAAGTCAAAGCGGGCCGGGCTCTTGTTGGTGTCGTCGATGTCGAACCAGCGGACGAGATCCTCCGTCGACATGATCTCGTCGTCGCCGTGACTCCAGCCGAGGCGCACGAGATAGTTGCGCAGCGCCGCCGGCAGGTAGCCCATCGCGCGATATTCTTCGACGCCCTGCGCGCCGTGGCGCTTCGAGAGCTTGGCACCGTCGCTGCCATGGATCAGCGGCACGTGCGCCCATACCGGCACATCCCATCCCATGCCGCGATAGATCTGCGTCTGGCGCGCGGCGTTCGTCAGGTGATCGACGCCGCGGATCACGTGCGTCACACCCATGTCGTGGTCGTCCACCACCACGGCCAAATTGTAGGTGGGGTTGCCGTCGCTCCTGAGGATGATGAGGTCGTCGAGCTCCTTGTTCTGGAACACGACACGGCCCTGCACGCGGTCCTCGATCACCGTCTCGCCTTCGCGCGGGGCCTTGAGGCGCACGGCGAAGGGCTGGCCCTCGGGTGCGTCGGCGGGATCGCGGTCGCGCCAGGGCGACTGAACCGTGAAGGGGCGCTTCTCGGCTTCCGCCGCCTTGCGCATCTGATCGAGTTCCTCAGGCGTGAGGTAGCAGCGGTAGGCCGCGCCTTGCGCGAGCAGAGCCTCCGCCACCTCGCGATGACGGTCCGCCTGCGAGAACTGAGAGACGGGCTCGCCGTCCCAGTCGAGTTCGAGCCAGCGCAGGCCATCGAGAATGGCCGCGACCGCCGCCGGATTGTTGCGCTCGCGATCCGTATCCTCGATGCGCAGCAGGAACGTCCCGCCCTTCGCTTTGGCGTAGAGCCAGTTGAACAGCGCGGTGCGCGCTCCGCCGATGTGGAGATACCCGGTGGGGGATGGGGCGAAGCGCACGACGGGCGCGCGTGCCGGGCTCGATGAAGTCTCGGTCATAGAGGGTTTGGCTCAGGTTTGAGAGGTTTGGGCGCCCGTGTAGCATAGCCCGGCGCAATGAGACTAGCTCAGGCGTGCGGGGGAGAGGGCGAAGGTGAACGTATCCGGCGGAAACGAAAGGCGGAATGGGCCTTTTGTCTCGGATTTTCCGCACGATTCGCGCTCCTTGACCGCGCGCTGGAGCCCGATGGCCCGGCTGGAAGAGGAGCGCGCCCGCTGGTTCGTGTGGCTGCCGGTCTTCGTCGGTCTCGGCATCGCGCTCTACTTCGCGCTGCCCTTGGAGCCCAGCCTTTGGGCCGCCTTGGGAGGGCTGGCGGCGGCCTCGGCGCTGCTCGTGGCGAGCGGGAGGCCCGGGCTGATCCGCCTCGCGGCGGTGGCTCTATTCGCGGTTGCGCTCGGCTTCGCCGTTTCGAAAGCGCGAACGGAATGGACGCGCGCGCCGGTGCTCGGCCACGAGATGCGCTTTGCCGACGTGCGCGGCATCGTGGAATTGATCGAGCCGCGCGCGACACGAGGCGAGCGGCTCACCCTCCGCGTGACGTCGATCCGCGGGCTATCGGCGGATGCAACACCGAAGCGGGTGCGCCTCTGGGTTCTGAAGACGCGGGACGGGTTGAAGCCAGGCGATGCGGTGCGTCTTCGCGCAACCTTGAGGCCGCCGCCGATGCCCGCATTGCCCGGCGGATACGATTTCGCGCGCATGGCCTGGTTTCAAGGTCTCGGCGCGACGGGTTATGCGCTCGCCGCCGCCGAGATCGAAGCGCCGCCCGAAGGATACGCGCAGAGCGCGACGCGGGCTGTACGCCTTTCGCTCGAACGCTTGCGGCTCGAAATCGGCGAGCGCATTCGCGCCGTCGTGCCGGGCGAGACAGGCCAGATCGCCGTGTCGCTGATCACGGGCGAGCGCGGCGGCATCACCGACGCGACGAACGACGCCTACCGCGACTCCGGCCTCATCCACATCCTGTCGATCTCGGGCCTGCACATGGTGATCATGGCGGGTGCCGTGTTTCTCTCGGCGCGGGTTCTGCTCGCGCTGTTTCCGGCCGTTGCGCTGCGGATCTCGACGAAGAAATGGGCGGCCGTCGCCGGTCTCGTCGGCGCGACCGGATATCTCCTCATCTCGGGGGCCGCAATCGCCACCGTCCGCGCCTTCATCATGATTTCGATCATGTTCGTCGCGGTCCTGCTCGACCGGCAGGCGCTCGCAATGCGCAACGTCGCGCTCTCGGCGCTTCTCATCCTGCTCGTCATGCCGGAAAGCCTGCTCGATCCGGGTTTCCAAATGTCGTTCGCGGCCGTCATCGCGCTGATTGCCGGATACGAATTGATCCGGCGGCGCACAGAGCAAACGACTTTCGGCGGATGGGGGAAACTGGGCGTCGTTTTTCTCGGCGGCATCCTGCTCTCGACCGTGATCGCGAGCCTCGCGGTGGCGCCCATCGGCATCTATCACTTCCACAAAAGCCAGCAATACGCCGTGCTCGCCAATCTCATTGCCGGGCCCGCCGTCAATATCGTCATCATGCCGGCGGCGCTGCTCACCCTTGTCCTGATGCCGTTCGGGCTCGAATGGCTGGCGCTGCCAATCATGGCGCTCGGAATCGATTTCATGAGCTGGACGGCCTACGTCGTCGCCGCGCTTCCGGGCGCGGTGGGCGTGATCCCGGAAATCCGCGGGACCGCGTTCGCGCTCATGGTCGCGGGCGGGCTGTGGCTGATGCTCTGGCAAACGCGGTGGCGGCTCTGGGGGCTTCCCGTCATCGCCGCGGGCGCGCTGCTCGCTGGCGGAAAGGAACGGCCGGATATTCTTGTGGGACGCGGGGGCGACCTCGTGGCGGTGCGGGGCGCCGACGGCCTGCTCGTTGCCACGCGCGGGGCGTCCGGAAATTTCGAGCTCGGCCGCTGGCTCGAACACGATGGCGATGCGCGCGGGGCCCGCGCCGCGCGGGAGGCTCGCGGTCTTTTGTGCGACGGGGCGGGCTGCATCGGCGAGACAAAGGGGCTTCGTATCGCGATTGCCCGCCATTCCTCCGCCACGGCGGAAGACTGTGCGCATGCGGATATTCTTGTCGGCGGGCCGCGTCGTCCGCGCGGGTGCGACAGGCCGCTCGCTGTTTTCGATCGCGCGGCATTGCGGCGCAACGGCGCGCACGCGGTTTATATTCAAGACGAAGCGGAGAGCCCGGACCGCAACGCGCCCCGCGTGGTGCGGGCGGAATCGGTGGCCGCACGGCGCGGCGTGCGCCCATGGACGGAACGCCCCGAGCGGCCGAGGCGCTCGAATCGCACGCGCGACGCGTCGCCCGGCGCTTCCATCGGCTCCGCCGCTCCGCTTGCCGATCAGTAGCGCCGGATGAGGCCGACGAGACGGCCCTGGATGTCCACTTGATCGGGACCGAAGATGCGCGTTTTGAATTCCGGATTGGCCGCTTCGAGCGCAACCGTCGAACCCTTTTTGCGCAGGCGCTTCAAGGTGGCTTCCTCGTGCTCGACGAGGGCGACGACGATGTCGCCGTTCTCGGCCGTTTCACAGCGACGGATGATGACGGTGTCGCCATCGTGAATACCGGCTTCGATCATCGAATCGCCTTTGACTTCGAGGGCGAAGTGCTCGCCGTTGGTCAAAAGGTCGGGCGGGCAGGCGATGTCATGCGTGTGGTTCTGGATCGCGGAGATCGGGACGCCCGCCGCGATGCGCCCCATCACCGGCACCGAAACGGTGCGGCTATCGAGCATGTGCGAGGGAGGGAGCGAAATATCCGGCGCGCGCGATTTCGCGCCTTCGATCACGCTCGGCTGGAATCCGACGCGGCGGAGTGCCTCTGCGGCCTGTGCGGTGGAGCTTTCTGGCAGCTTCAGCACTTCGATGGCGCGTGCCCGGTGGGGCAGGCGGCGGATGAAGCCACGCTCGACCAGCGCCGTGATGAGGCGGTGGATGCCGGATTTGGATTTGAGATCGAGCGCGTCCTTCATCTCGTCGAACGACGGCGGGACGCCATCGGCCTGCATACGCTCGTGGATGAAGAGCAGAAGCTCTTTCTGCTTCGACGTCAGCATTCATGCCTCCCGTGCAAGGCCCGGACTTCCAAGGCCGAGAGTTATTCCGCCTACGACGTTCCGGCGGCGCGCCCTTCACGGGAACGCCGATGCGCCACAACGGCGAGGATCAAAACGGGCGATCCCTGTCTGCGGCGTTTCTGCCGCAAGCCCCGAAATCAGACCTTCGTCCGTATCCTGTCCGTGCCGGCTCGATCCGCAAAGCCGGATGACGCGTCGAAACCCGAGTCGTAAGACTCACCTAAACAAATCGTGAATGTACGCTAATCGTTCCCGGCTCGTTCTGCAAGCGCAACCTGTAATGAGGTAGTGTCTCAGTTTGAAATTTGGGGCGTTAAGGCGCCAGAAACCGAGACCGGCGAATCTCCGTGTAGGGGGAACCGTCGTGCTAGCTGACCCGTCTCGCGTACTTGCCCGATTGCGAGAGTCCGGAATACCGGACGATCATCCATTCGCCCTGGCGTCCATGATGCTCAAGCGGTTCAAAGGGGACTGGCAGGAGGCAGATGCTGAGTGCCGGCGATGTGCAAGCCGGCTTCTGGATGCTGGAAAGCTGGACGATGCCGCAGTCATGAGCCTCGCTGCCCGGATCTGCGTGTTCTACGGTGAGGCAAGGTAGCCTTCGGAAGGCGGGCAAAATCCCGCTCAACCCAATCCTTAAGCGGTGAAAGAGGCAGACTTGAGAATGGGACGGCAAGAGGCTCGACCATCAGGTAGTCGTCAACCTCATCGTGGTCGATAATGCCGGACAATGCCTCTGCCACGTCTCGACATCGAAGGTCGTGTGTAAAGCAGTACGCGCGTACGAGCTTGCCTTGCCACACGCTTCTAACGTTCACGAGAGCCCGCCTAACTCGATTATCAAGGCGAGTAACGTCGGATTCTTCCGCCTCTGACGGGCACTGGACAATGAGTAGCTTTCGCGCCCTCGCAGGTCGTGGCTCGGACACTGGGAAAAGATCGCGCACGATGCTCTCGCTCGTGCGATGAACTTCGATTTCCTCTTCCCATTCTTCATCCCAAACCATTTCTCGCGGTGCGTGGCAGGAGTAAACACCAACCTCGACGACCTCAAAACTGTCCACCCAGCTTGGAGCGCCATCCCGACCAAACATGGAGATTTCGATTGCCTCATTGGGGTCGGGCGCCACACAGAAGATAAGAACTTCATGCGCAAGAATTGTCGGCACGGGCCTGGGACCGTACGGGTCAGGGTAAAATGAAAGAGGGTCTTTCCGGGCTTGATAGAAAATTTCGTGCAGTATGCTGTACTTGGCGCGCACAAAAGCGAGATGCGAGTACCGCATGATCACCTCATAGCATCTATATCTTCTATGCGATTCTGCCTGATTCGCGCTTCTTGTAGGTCGCCGGTCGGCCGGGCTTCGGAGCGACCGCATCCATCCGCTCAATCAGGTCTTCGAACGACAGCAGCTTGTCCGTAAGCCCTGCGGCCATAGCGGGCGAGACGCGCAGCGTCTTGTGGATGCGGCACCAGTTGTAAAAGTAGAAGTAGAGCGAGAGCGCGTGACGGTGGTTTTGCGAGCTTCTTTGAGAAGGCGTTGGACAGGCGGGTGAACCGCTTCATGCTCATACGCATGGTGAGGTTCTGCCGCTCTACGTAGGACGTGGAGATGTGCTTCGCGTCCGGCTTACCCACGATAGGCGTCTTCTTCGCACCGATGCACTCAGGCGGGCTGTACTTGCGCTCAGACGCTTCCGCACCGCGGCCTTTAGGAACGTCGCCGTAGATCTTCACGAGTTGGGCAAAGTCGATGTCTGTGCCGCCGAAAGCCTGCTCAACGGCCACGAGGTAGTGCTTGAGGCCGTCCGTCGTGAGTTGGACCCGATTAGCGAGACGGCCCTTCAGGTCATCCATGAAGGCATAGGCCCAGTATGCGTCGCGCTGCCCGACGGCCCAGCTACAGATCAGCTTGCTGTCCGCGTCGAGCGCCGTCCACGTCCAGACATCGCCCGCTCCCTTCGGAGGAGACTTGGCGTCCACGACGTTCTTGTTCTTCGCGTAGACGAACGACCAGATCTCGTCACACTGGATACGCTGCGATTGGAGACCGCGCACGTTCTCGTCGTGGAAGGCGAGAGCGGCCCGGCCAGCCTCATCGAGCAGCTTGGAAACCGTGTTGATCGAGACATCGCACACCCTCGAAATCGAGCGCATGGACGATCCCTCGCAGAGAAGCGAGAGGATCTGGACGCGCTTAGCTAAGGGCAGTTTGTTCATGTCATTAATATATGAACTATTATGCGTAGCGTCAAGCATAATTGCAAGCATCCAACAAAATATGCTTGCAAAGTTTCCGATTCGGGTCCAACCTGCAAGCAGATTGGATGGGATGCTTGCAATGAATGATGCGGAAGAGAGCGCGAAAGCCAAGGGTGGCCATGCCCGAGCAGAGGCACTTACTGCCGAGGAAAGGGCCGAAATTGCAAAGCGCGGCGCTGCGGCTCGCTGGGACGCAAATATCCCCCGGGCTACTCACTACGGTGAGTTGAAACTCGGAGAAATCACGATCCCATGCGCGGTCCTCCAGGACGGGACGCGGCTGATCACTCAACGCGGTATGTTCGTCGCGCTAGGGCGACACAAGAACCCGACTAAGGGTCAAGACCCGATCGACAACAAGCCGGGTTTTCTTGCCGCCAGCAACATTTCTCCGTTTATTTCCAATGAGTTGGAACGATCGTGGACTCCGGTGCGTTTTAGGCTCCCCAAGGGTTCGGGCGGCACTAGGGGCAACATCGCGATCGGATACGACGCAAAAATCCTTCCCCACGTTTGCAACGTCTTTCTTGATGCGAAAGAGCAGGGAAAGCTGCTCCCTAATCAGGAGCACATTGCCCAGTCCTGCAAAGCTTTACAGCGTGGCTTCTCGATCGTGGGCATCATCGCGCTCATCGACGAAGCGACGGGCTACCAAGAAGTCCGTGACCGAGACGCGCTGCGACAGATCCTTGAAGCCTACCTCCGACACGAACTTGCCGCGTGGGTCAAACGCTTCCCGGATGAATTCTATAAGGAAATTTACCGCTTGCGTGGCTGGCCTTGGGCAGGCATGGGCAAGAATCGATACAGCGTCGTGGCCCACTACACCAAGGATCTAATCTACGAACGCCTAGCTCCGGGTGTTTTAGAGGAGATGGAACAACGAAACCCCAAGGATGAGCGGGGAAATAGAAGGGCCGCTCACCACCAATGGCTGTCAGAGGATTTGGGAATTCCGAAGCTTCAAGAGCACTTCGCGGCGGTTCTCGCTCTGCAGAGAGCGCACGACAATTGGGATGAATTCTACGCCGCGATGCAAAAGGCCTTGCCCAAGCGGAATGACGTGCCGTTGCTGCAATACGGTGGCACGAGCTAGCTCTTATTCCAGCGCGCCGCTGCCGCTTTCTTGGCGATCTCGGCGCGCTTCGCCTTGCTCAGAGACTCTGCACGCGCCTTGCCGCCCTTCCTGCCAAGGCTGACGGCGGCGGCGTCCTTGCCGTCTTCAGTTACGTCTTCCTCGTCTTCACCAGTCGCAATCCGAGCGACTTTGATCGCATTCGATACGACGTCGGCCGGACGCTTCTCACCCTTCGGACCTTTGGGCATCGTCGTTCGTCTCCTGGTGCACAGCACGTGCTGCATCACATATGCGGTTGAGCTGTTCGCGTCTGAAGGGGTGCATCTCGGCATGGGCGCAGTACGCGCCCTCACGGCGCAACTGGCACGCCACCTCAAACCAGCTCCGAAAATGCCCGGAACTCGCAAGCTCGGGGCCTCTCCAGCGAATATAGTCCTGTTGGGAGGGCTTATCCATAGCGCTAAGCATCAGGTCGGCGAAGCTTGCGGATCATCCTATTGCACCAAGAGACCCACCAACGGTGGCGTTCCTTGTGCTCGTCCGTCACATCATGCCCGTTCACCTGAATGCGCATCTGGTAGTCGTCGAACGCTTTCAAAGACTCCTTGTGATGTCGCCGCTTCGCCAAGTATCGGGTGATAAAGTTCGCTCGTGCTTGCTGGTCCATGGTTGCGCCTCCATGCTTTGCGCTAAGCATAGCATGAGTCCGGGCCCACTATCTCCGGCCGTCAACAGATCAATTTTTCAAACTGAGACACTACCTGTAATGAGGTAGGTTGACTCACGCCGTTGCGCTGAACTTTTTTGAAGCGCGCTGTGCGCGGCTCAAAGCCGCTCGATCTCGACGGGTTCGCCGGCGGGGAGGGCGGGGGCGTCGGCGACGCGGCGGATCAGGCAGTCGGAGCGAGCCAGAGCACCGAGAAGCGAGCTGTCCTGCGAGGACATTGCCGTGACCGTGAGGGCGCCGTCGGCGCGGCGGCCGAGCTTGCCGCGCATGAGGTGGAGGCGCGGGCCGTTGGCCTCCAGCGGTGCCGCGAGAATGGCCGTTTCCGGCACGCGCGTTTCGGCGGTCTCACCCTGCAGGGCGCGGATCAGCGGGACCAGGAACACGCGCGCCGTAACCAGCGCGGAAACCGGATTGCCGGGAAGCCCGAGCACGCGGCGCTCGCCCAGGCGGCCGAACATCAGCGGCTTGCCGGGGCGCATGGCGATTTTCCAGAACGCGAGGTCGAGGCCCTGATCCTTCAACACCGGCCCGACGAGGTCGTGATCGCCCACGGAGGCCCCGCCGATGGTGACGAGAATGTCCGCGTCTCCTGCCGCGACGATGCGCGCGGCGAGGGCGTCCTTCCTGTCAGGGGCGATGCCGAGATCGCGCGGCACCCCGCCCGCGCGCGCGACAAGCGCGGCAATCCCAACGGGGTTCGACGAGACGATCTGGTCGGGGCCGGGCGTGGTGCCGGGCGGCACGAGCTCGTCGCCGGTCGCGAGGATGGCGACCACGGGCTGGCGCGCGACCGCGACCTCGCCATGCCCCATTGCGGCCGCAAGCGTTGCAGAATGCGCATCGAGCCGATGGCTGCGCGGAAGCAGCACGTCGCCTTGCGCGAAGTCGTTACCGGCGGGGCGAATGTTTGCGCCGCCTTGGGTGGGCTGATCTGCGACGAGCGCGTCACCGTCGCGCGTGACATTCTCTTGAATGACGACCGTTCCGCAGGCCGGGGGAACGGGCGCGCCCGTGAAGATGCGCACCGCTTCGCCGGGGCCGACGGTGCCCGCGAACCCGCTTCCCGCCGCCGCTTCGCCGACCACCGTCCAGCAATCGCCGGGGGATGCGGGGCCGCTCCCGTAAATCGCATAGCCGTCCATGGCGGACGCGTTGAATGGCGGCTGGGTGAGCTTGGCTGCGAGATCGCGCGTCAGAACGCGGCCGACCGCGTCTCCGATTGCGACGATCTCCTCGGCCGGCGGCGAAATGCCTTCGAGGACGCGGGCAAGCGCGGTCTCTGCGGGCATGAGTGACATGGGTCAGCTCCCCGATTCGACGGTGTCTTGCGACGGATCTTCCGGCTCTTGCTGATCGTCCCTGCGCGGCGCGGCGTAGTAACCGGTGCGTCCGCCGGTCTTTTCCGCGAGGCGAATGAAGCCGATCTCCATGCCACGGTCGGCGGCTTTCAGCATGTCGTAGAGCGTAAGCGCCGCCACCGAGACGGCCGTGAGCGCTTCCATCTCGACGCCGGTCTGGCCCGTGACGCCCACTTCGGCGCGGATATGGATGCCGGCCGGTTGATCCGACGGCGTGAAGTGAATGCCGGCACGCGTGAGGCCGAGCGGATGGCAGAGCGGAATAAGATCGCTCGTCTTCTTCGCGGCCATGATGCCGGCGATGCGGGCGACGGCGAGCACATCTCCCTTGGGCGCGGTGCCGGACAGGATGAGTTCCAGCGTCTCCGCGTTCATGGTGACGAAGCCTTCCGCAACCGCCGTTCGGTGCGTCGCGTGCTTGGAGCCGACGTCCACCATGTGGGCGCGGCCCGATTCGTCGATGTGGCTGAGCTTGGTCATGATGTGATCTCCGGCGCGAGCAGGGTCTCTGTTGCGGCCTGGACGTCGGCCTGGCGCATCAAGCTTTCGCCCACGAGGAAGGTTTCGACTCCAACGCGCTTCAGTCGCGCGATGTCGGCGGGCGTGAAGATGCCGCTCTCGCCGATGACGATCCGATCCTTCGGTACGCGCGGAGCCAGCTCTTCGGTCGTTGCGAGCGTGGTTTCGAAGGTTTTCAAGTTGCGATTGTTGATGCCGATGAGGCGGCAATCGAGTTTCAAGGCGCGGTCGAGCTCGGCAGCGTCATGAACCTCGACGATGGCATCCATGCCCCAATCGCGGGCGGCGGCGGCGAGATCGGCCGCGATGGCATCGCCCACTTCCGCCATGATGATCAGGATGCAATCCGCGCCCCACGCACGCGCTTCGACGACCTGATAGGTGTCGATCATGAAATCCTTGCGCAGCACGGGGAGGGCAACTTCCGCGCGCGCGTCGGTGAGATATTCGGGTGCGCCCTGAAACGAGGGGCCGTCGGTCAGGATCGAGAGACACGCTGCCCCGCCCGCTTCGTAGGCGCGCGCGAGCGCGGGCGGATCGAAATCGGCGCGGATCAGGCCCTTCGAAGGCGACGCCTTCTTGATCTCCGCGATCAGCGCGGTTTGACCGGCCTTGTGCTTGGCTTCGAGGGCGGCCGTAAAGGAGCGCACGCGCGGGGCGCTGCGGGCATACTCCGCCAAGACCTGCAGCGGCAACTTTGCCTGCGCGGCTGCGACTTCCTCGCGCTTATAGCGGGTGATGGATTCGAGAATATCGGACATGGCTCAATTTATGTCAGGGAAGGGAAGGTAGCTACCGGCCTGGACGGCAGCGGTCAAGCTCGCGAGATCGCGGAGCTGGCGGCATGATGAACGCGCGGCGCATGAAGACTCACGCGAATTTCGTACCGTCAGCCCGCATTATTGCTGATTGCGACGAGGCGTTCGAGCGCCCGGGCGGCGCGGCCGGACTGAATGGCATCCGCTGCGAGCGCCGCACCTTCGGCGAGAGACGCCGCACGTCCCGCCACGATAAGGGCGGCGGCCGTGTTGAACACGACGATATCGCGATAGGGGCCCGGATCGCCGGCGAGAAGGCTGCGGAGCGCCTCGGCGTTATGCGCGCCATCGCCGCCCTTCAGGTCGGCAAGCGTCGCGCGCGGGAGGCCCGCGTCTTCCGGAGTCACCTCGAAGGTCGTGATTGCGCCGTCCTTCAATTCGGCCACCGTCGTCGGCCCGGTGGTCGAGAGTTCGTCGAGGCCGTCATGCCCGTGCACGACCCACGCACGTTCCGAGCCCAGGGCGCGGAGCACCGCCGCAATCGGTTGAACCCATTCGGGCGCGAACACGCCAAGCACGTGATGCTTGACGCCTGCGGGATTGCAGATCGGCCCGAGCAGGTTGAAGAGCGTGCGAATGCCGAGATCGCCGCGTGCTGCGGCCCATGCCTTCATGGCCGGGTGATGGGCAGGCGCCCAGAGGAAGCCGACGCCCGCGTCGTCCACGGCGCGGACAATCGCATCCGTTCCGCAATCGAGCTTCACGCCCAGCGCGGAGAGCACGTCGGAGGCACCCGAAAGCGACGACACCGAGCGGTTGCCGTGCTTGGCGACCTTGAGCCCCGCGCCCGCAGCCACAATGGCGGCGCCCGTCGAGACGTTGAAGGTGCAGTGGCCGTCGCCGCCGGTGCCGACGATGTCGATGGCGCCGGGCGCGACCGTGACCGGCATCATCTTGGCGCGCAGCGTCCGCGCCGCGCCGGTGATTTCGTCCACGGTCTCGCCGCGCACGCGCAGGCCCATCAGGAACGCGCCCATCTGAGCGGGCGTCGCCTCGTTGGTCAGCACGTCGACGGCATGGGCCGCTTCGTCCGCGGTGAGGGGGCGACCGCTCGCGAGCGCCTGTAGGAGGGATTTGATGCCGGATGCGGTGGTCATTGTGATCCCGTTGGCTCAGGCGGCGTTGCGCGGACGCGGCGTGTCGATGCGCCGGGGATCGAGACCTGCCAGCTCCAGAAAATTCGCAAGCAGGGCGTGGCCTTTTTGGGAGGCGATGCTCTCGGGGTGGAACTGCACGCCGTGAACGGGGTGCGTCTTATGCTGAAGCCCCATGATGATGCCGTCGTCGGTCTCGGCTGTGATTTCCAGGCAATCGGGCAGCGTCTCGCGCTCGACGATGAGCGAGTGATAACGCGTCACTTCCACCGGCTGCGGCAGGCCTTTGAACACGCCTTTGTCGGTGTGGCGGATCTGCGAGAGCTTGCCGTGCATCGGCAGCGGCGCGCGGATCACCTTGCCGCCGTAGGCCTGCCCGATGGACTGGTGCCCGAGGCAGACACCGAGAAGCGGCACCTTTCCGGCGCCCTTCTCGATGAGGTCGAGGCACACGCCCGCTTCGTTCGGCGTGCAGGGGCCGGGCGAGAGCACGATGGCTTTGGGCTTCATTTCGAGGACCGCGTCGGCCGTCGTCTTGTCGTTGCGGATGACTTCGGAGGCGGTGCCGAGTTCGCCCAGGAAATGCACGAGGTTGTAGGTGAAGCTGTCGTAGTTATCGATCAGGACAAGCATTAGGGGCCTCGCGCGGGATGTCGGGCGGCAGACGGGACGTCCGTTGGGTGTAGGAACCGGGGCCCAAAGCGTCAAGCATTCGCCAGCCCCGGCGCCCGCATCCCCCCCTCTGTCATCCCGGCGCTGCGTTTCGCTGCGCTCCACTTGGCCGGGATGACAGGGGGGCGTATAAGGGCCGCATGACCCAGCAAGATGCTCTGAAACCCAACACGAGCGTGTCCATCGGCGCGCTGACTGTCTCCAATTCCGCGCCGCTCATGGTGTTCGCGGGACCGTGCCAGATGGAGAGCCGCGCGCACGCGCTCGAAATGGCAGGCGCGCTGAAGGAGATCGCAGCGCGGCTGGGGCTCGGGCTCGTCTACAAGTCGAGCTTCGACAAGGCGAACCGCACGTCGCTTGGCGGAAAACGCGGGATCGGCCTCGACGCCGCGATCCCGGTGTTCGCCGAGATCCGCGAAAAGCTGGGGCTTCCCATCGTGACGGACGTGCACGAGCCGGAGCAGTGCGCGCACGTGGCGGAGGTCGCCGACGTGCTGCAGATCCCGGCCTTTCTTTGCCGCCAGACGGATCTTCTGGTCGCGGCCGCAAAGACCGGCCGGGTGGTGAAGGTGAAGAAGGGGCAATTTCTCGCGCCCTGGGACATGAAGAACGTTCTCGCCAAGGTCGTGGGCTCCGGCAATCCCAACGTGCTCTTGACCGAGCGGGGCGCCTCGTTCGGCTACAACACGCTCGTCGTCGACATGCGCGGGCTTCCGCAGATGGCGGAGACGGGTGCGCCGGTGATTTTCGATGCAACTCATGCCGTCCAGCAGCCCGGCGGGCTTGGCGGCAGCTCGGGGGGCGACCGGCGTTTCGTGCCGGTGCTGGCGCGGGCGGCGGTGGCGGTCGGCGTTGCGGGGCTCTTCATCGAGACGCACCAGGATCCCGATCACGCACCGTCCGACGGGCCGAACATGCTGCCAATCCGCGATTTCGAGCCTTTGATGCGCGAATTGATGGCGTTCGACGCGCTGGCGAAGGCGCGTGTCGCCAGCTAATCGGGCGATTTCGCCGCCAACGGCATCTCGCGATAACTCGCCGTCAGACACACGCAGCCGTCGCGCGGGCAGGCGACGGGTTTGTGGGTCACTTCCTCGTCGAGGTCCGCGACGTCTCCGGGGCGGAATGTGCCGATCTCGTCGGTGTAGCTGCCCGTAAGAACGAGCGTCAGCTCCGCGCCCTCGTGGCCGTGCTTTGGCAGCGCGATCCCCGGCTGAACCATCACGAGCTTCAAGGTTCCGCAGCAGCCCTTCGACAGCGGAATGGTGTAGGTGGCGATGCCGGGCGCCACCGTCTGCCACGGAACGTCGTGCAGACAGCAGCCGACGTGCTTGGCGAGCGGCATGGGTACGCCAGTTTTGCAGATATCGGCAATCGCTTCGCGGTCGGCCGGTGAGCTGCCAACGTCGGCTTCCCCCGCCCGCATGGCGACCACGGGCGGCTGGCAGGACACCGGAACGGGTTCGAGCTTATCGAACAGCGCCACGCCGATTTCCTGCATATGGCGGACTTCCGCCCGGCACTCCGGGCAGAGCGCGAGGTGGGAGGCGACGACGGCGGCGAACGCCTCCGGCTGGCTGCCGGCCGCACAGCACATCAGCGTCGAGATGTCGGGGTGATGGGTAATCGTCGTCATCTATTTGAGTACCTCAAGCTCGCCGCGAATTTTCTGATAGGCGAGCCGCATCCGGGATTTCACGGTGCCGAGCGGCAGTCCGAGCCGCGCGGCGATTTCGCTATGGGAGAGGCCTTCCACGTAGGCCAGCGTCACGACTTCGGCCTGGTCGGCCGGGAGATCGGCCAGTACGGCCTGCACACGGTCGCGGCGCTCGTGCTCGGAGACGATCTCGTCGGGTGCGGGATCGGCAGACGCCTCCTCCTCGATGTCGTCGGGAAGGGGCTGCCAGGCCACCTCGCGGCGCAGACGGTCGATCCTGAGGTTGCGGGCGATGGTGAAGATCCAGGTCGTGGCGCTGCCCTTGTCGCCGGAATAGAGACCGGCCTTGCGCCAGACGGTGAGCAAGGTTTCCTGAGCCAGTTCCTCGGCGGTGTTCGGGTCCGCGCCCTGGCGCATCATGTAGGATTTGACGCGGGGGGCGTAGGTCTGGAAGAGCATCCTGAAGGCCTCGACGTCCCGGTTCGCGGCCACCCGTTGCAGGAGATCAGCCATGGTCCTCTTGGCGTTTCACCGGGCGAACGCCGGTGCGTGCCCTTCCGAAGCGCGACCATAGCCGAACCCAGCGGGCACGCCCAGTTGGGTCAGCGGGTTTAGTTTCCAGCGCTATTGCGCCGCTCTCCAATCGATACGGGGCCTTGCGACTTGTGGATTTGCGACGTTTTCGCGAGCGGGCAACCCCGCCCGGGTGCGCCGCTCGATTGCGAAGCGCTTGGCGCGGAAAGTACTTTTCCGGGCCGTCTTGCCCTGTGCGCCGCTCTGGCGCGCGCGGTTCGGCGCGGTAGACGGGGGGCTCCCCGGCCGTTAAATGTCCCGCAACACACCGGCGGGTGGCCGGGGACTCTGGAAGGAACGGGCGAGCATGGGCGAGGCGCAAGACACGAAACCGGGGGCTTCAGCCGGCACGCGGGACATGGCGAATGCGATTCGCGCGCTCGCCATGGACGCCGTGCAGAAGGCGAATTCGGGCCATCCCGGCATGCCGATGGGCATGGCGGACGTGGCGACCGTGCTGTTCACCGAGGCGCTCCGCTTCGATCCCGCCGATCCCGACTGGCCCGACCGCGACCGGTTCGTGCTCTCGGCCGGACACGGCTCGATGCTGCTTTACTCGCTGCTCTATCTCACGGGCTATCCGGGGATGGACATCGGGCAGCTCGAAAACTTCCGCCAGCTCGGCTCGAAAACGGCGGGCCATCCCGAATTCGGCCACGCGGCCGGTATCGAAACCACGACGGGCCCGCTCGGGCAGGGCATCGCGAACGCCGTCGGCATGGCGCTCGCGGAGCGTCTTTTGAACGCGCGCCTCGGCGACGATCTCGTCGATCACCGCATCTATTGCCTCGCGGGCGACGGCTGCCTGATGGAGGGCATCAGCCACGAGGCGATCTCGCTCGCCGGGCATCTCGGCCTCGGACGGCTGATCGTGATGTGGGACGACAACTCGATTTCCATCGACGGCCCGACGGATCTCTCCGTCTCCGACGATCAGGTTGCGCGCTTCGCGGCTTCGGGCTGGAACACGCTCCGCATCGACGGCCACGACCCGGCGGCGATTTCGGCGGCCCTCAAGACCGCGCGGGCGGACGCCTCGAAGCCGTGGCTCATCGCGTGCCGCACCGTGATCGGCTACGGCGCGCCGACGAAGGCTGGCAAATCCTCCACGCACGGCGAGCCGCTGGGCGTCGAGGAAATTGCGGGGACGCGCGAAAAGCTCGGCTGGAGCGCGGCGCCGTTCGAGATTCCGGACGCAATCCTCGGCGCGTGGCGCGCGCTGGGTGCGCGCGGCGCAGACGAAAACGCGGCGTGGAAGGCGCGCTTCGCTAAAGCGTCGCCGGAATCCAAAGCGCTGCTCGACGCGCCCGCCGCCGCCTCGCGAAAAGGTGCGCTTGCCGATGCGATTGCCGCCGCCAAGGCGCAGTTCGCGGCCGACGAGACGAAGCGGGCGACGCGCGTCTGGTCGCAGCTCACGCTCGAACACCTGGTGCCCGCGCTGCCCGAGCTGCTCGGGGGCTCGGCGGATCTCACGCCCTCGAACGGCACGCGCACGAAGCATCACACGGCCGTCGCGCCGGGGAGCTTTGCGGGCAACTACATCCATTACGGCGTGCGCGAGCACGGCATGGCGGCGGCGATGAACGGCATCGCGCTGCACGGCGGGTTCATCCCCTATGGCGCAACGTTCCTCGTCTTCACGGATTACTGCCGCCCGTCGATCCGGCTTTCGGCGCTGATGGGCCAGCGCGTCGTCTACGTGATGACGCACGATTCCATCGGTCTCGGAGAAGACGGGCCGACGCACCAGCCCATCGAGCATCTCGCGGCACTCCGCGCCATCCCGAACCTTCTCGTGCTGCGCCCCGCCGATGCGCTGGAAACTGCGGAAGCCTGGGAGATCGCGCTCGGACAGGAGAAGAGACCGTCCATTCTCGCTCTCACGCGTCAGGCCGTGCCGAAGTTCGTGCGCCAGGGCGGCGTCGGTGCCAATCTCTCCGCGAAGGGCGCTTACGTTTTGAGCGGTGGCGCCAAGCGGGACGTCACGCTGCTGGCTTCGGGATCGGAAGTCGGGCTTGCGGTCGAGGCTGCTGCAACTCTTGCCAAGGACGGGATTGGCGCCGCCGTCGTGTCAATGCCGTCGTTCGAGCTGTTCCGCGCACAGGATCAGGCGTATCGCGACGAGGTGCTGGGCGATGCGCCGCGCGTCGCGGTGGAAGCCGCCGTCGCGCAGGGGTGGCACGAGTGGCTGCGTCCCGGCGACCGCTTCATCGGCCTTTCGGATTTCGGCGCGTCGGCGCCCGCGCCCAAGCTGTTCCAGCATTTTGGCGTGACGTCCGGGCGGGTGGCGGAGGCCGCGCGCAACGTGGCCGCTGCTGCCAAGAAGGCGTAAGGGGAGCCAATGAACCTCGACAAGCTCAGGACCACCGACGGGCTCGACATCTCGGGAAAGCGCGTGCTCGTGCGCTGCGATCTCAACGTGCCGACGAAAGACGGCGCCGTGACGGACGCGACGCGTCTCGAACGGATCGTGCCGGGCGTCAAGGATCTCGCCCGGCGCGATGCGCGCGTGATCGTGCTCTCACACTTCGGCCGTCCGAAGGGCGGGCCGGACAAGGAGAACTCGCTCGCAGCCGTCGCGGAAGCGCTCCAGACGCTCGTCGGGCAGCCCGTCGCCTTTGCGTCCGACAGCATCGGGGAGGCTGCTCAAGCCGCCGTTGCCGCGCTTCAGAACGGCGGCATCCTGGTGCTCGAAAACACCCGCTTCCATGCGGGCGAAACGAAGAACGATCCGGAGGTCGCCAAAGCGTTCGCGGCGCTCGGCGATCTCTTCGTCAACGATGCGTTCTCGGCCGCGCACCGCGCGCATGCGTCCACCGAGGGCATCACGCATCTCTTGCCGTCCTATGCCGGGCCACTGATGATGGAAGAGATCGGCGCTCTGCGTGCTGCGCTCGACAATCCGAAGCGCCCGGTTGCGGCCATCGTCGGCGGCGCAAAAGTGTCCACGAAAATTCCAGTCCTCACCAATCTCTCGGCGAAGGTCGATAAGCTGATCATCGGCGGCGGCATGGCCAACACGTTCCTGCTCGCCGGTGGCGTCGAGATCGGGCGTTCGCTCGCGGAGCCGAACCTGATCGACACCGTGCACGAGATCATGCACGCGGCGAAATCCCGGAGCTGCGAGATCGTGCTGCCGCAGGATCTCGTCGTGGCGGACAAGTTTGAAGCCGGCGCGCCGCACAAAACCGTGCTCACCATCGACGTTCCGCCCGCGACCATGATCCTCGATGTCGGCCCGAAGACGGTCGATCACTATGTAGACGTGCTTTCGCGTTGCGAGACGCTGCTTTGGAACGGCCCCCTCGGCGCGTTCGAGATCGATCCCTTCGGGGATGGCACGTTCGCGCTCGCCAAGCATGCCGCTGAGCGCACGCGCGCGGGCACGCTGGTGTCGGTCGCCGGTGGCGGGGATACGGTTGCGGCGTTGAACACAGCTGGCGTCACGGGCGATTTCACCTATGTTTCCAGCGCCGGTGGCGCGTTCCTCGAATGGCTTGAGGGACGGGAGCTTCCGGGCGTGGCCGCGCTCGCGCGGTAAGGAAAGCGAACGAGGCCGATGCTCGGGGAACTCCATCTTTATCTCGGTGTCGGGCTTGCGGGGCTGGTGAGCTTCCTCAGCCCCTGCGTGCTGCCGCTGGTGCCGCCTTATCTCGGCTATCTCGGCGGCACAACGTTCGATCAGCTTTCCCACAAGGAGGGCGTGCCGCGCGAGGTGTGGCGGCGCGTCGTGCTCGCCTCCGTCTTTTTCGTTCTTGGGTTCACGACGGTCTTCATCGCGCTCGGTGCAAGCGCGTCGCTCGCTGGGCAATTGATCCAGACGTGGCGCATGGAGCTCGCGTTTGCGGCGGGCCTTGTGATCATCGTTTTCGGCCTGCACTTCCTCGGCGTCGTACGCATTCCTTTCCTCTTGGTGGAGCGGCGCTACCAGGCCGAGCAGCAGGGCGCGAGCTTGCTCGGCGCCTACGTCATCGGGCTCGCGTTCGCGTTCGGATGGACGCCGTGCATCGGGCCCATTCTTGCAGCCGTGCTGGCGCTCGCGGCAAGCGAAGCGAGCCTCGGGGCAGGGGTGCGGCTACTGGCCGTTTATTCGCTCGGGCTCGGCATTCCGTTCATTCTGGCCGCGGTCGCGATCCGCCCGTTCCTCTCGTTCATGCAGCGCTTCCGCCGCCACCTCGGCCTCATGGAGAAGATCATGGGCGTGATCCTGATCCTCACCGGCATCGCATTCCTCAACGTGGTCGACTGGTTCTCGATCCAGGCGCTCGGACTCTGGATGATCGAGACCTTCCCAGGGCTCGCGCGCATCGAGGAAATGGCGACGCCGGAGCAGCTCCAGCAGGATCTCAGAAACTTCCAGCGCGGAAACTGAGACCATGGCGGACGCTGGCACCTCACCTGCCATTGCGCTCACCGTCGCGGGCTCGGATTGCTCGGGCGGCGCGGGCATCCAGGCCGATCTCAAGACGTTCACTGTGCTCGGCGTCTACGGCGCGTCCGTGATCACGGCGATTACCGCGCAGAACACGCAGGGCGTGCAGGATGTCATGACGCTGCCGTCCGCGATCATCGCGGCGCAGATGGCCTCCGTGGCATCCGATCTTCGCGTGCGCGCGATCAAGACCGGAATGCTCGCCGATCGCGCGACGGTCGACACCGTCGTGAATGGGCTCAGCGCGTTTCAGAGCGTGCCGCTGGTGGTCGATCCCGTGATGATCGCGACGAGCGGTGACGTGCTGCTTCAGCCCGACGCCGTAGAAGCGGTCCGGACGCGCCTGATCCCGCTCGCCGACATCGTGACGCCGAACATCAAGGAAGCCGCATGTCTCCTGAATTCCGCGCCCGCCGCGTCGCTCGACGAGATGGAAGCGCAGGGGCGTGCTCTCCTCGCGCTCGGTCCGAAGGCCGTGCTCGTGAAGGGGGGACACGCCGACGGCGATGAGGCCACCGATATTCTCGTGTTCGGTGCGGGCTCGCTGCGCTTTTCCAAGCCGCGCATCGTAACGCGCAATACACACGGCACCGGCTGCACGCTTGCGGCCGCAATCGCCGCCGGATTGGCGAAAGGGCACGCGCTTCCAACTGCCGTGCGTGACGCGAAAGATTATGTCTGGGGCGCGATCGACACGGCGCGCAATCTCGAAATCGGCAGCGGGCAGGGGCCCGTGAACCATTTGTACGTTCCCTGAGAAAAACGCTGTTAAATAACTGTGGCGTCAAGGCATCGCCTGCTAAGCATTTCATCAAGTGCATCTTGTAAGGCGCTCTGGGTTCTGCAACTCTCCCGCTCGTGCAGCGCCATCGTCGGGGGGCGATTGAGCCGCGCACATTTTCTTCCGCAAGGAAGAGTTTGCCTCTACTGGGGGGAGCCAAGTGGCGATCAGGGACGCCGCGAAGCTCGACAAAACCGGTCCGGTCGCTCCGGACCGGTTTTTTCTTGTCCGCATGAAACGCGAACGCTCACTCGCTAACGAAGAGCCGGTCTGCTAAGGCCCGACGCAACGCGCATGCGCGGCAGAACGCGGAAGACCTGGACAACACGACATGGTGCGACTGTGAACAGAGACGTTGCGGGGCCGCCGTCGCACGGGGCCGCCGCCGCCGATTACCGGCTGCGGCTTTCTACGTTTTACGGCGCGCTTTTTCTCATCCTCGGCATTCATCTGCCGTTTCTGCCGGTGTGGCTCGACGCGCGCGGGCTCACGGCGCAAGAGATCGCAATCGTCACCGCGGCGCCGCTCGTGCTGCGCGTATTCGTGACGCCCGCTGCCGCCGTGTTCGCCGACCGCACAGGCCGCCATCGGAGCCTCGTCAACATTCTGGCGCTGCTTGCGTTGTTGCTCGCGCTCTTGCTGTCGCAGATGCATGGGTTTTGGGGATTACTCCTTCTCGCCGTGCCGTTTGCGATCACGCTGTCGACGATCATGCCGCTCACCGAGACCATTGCGGTGGCGGGCGTGCGGGCCCATGGCCTCGATTACGGACGCATGCGGCTGTGGGGGTCGCTCTCGTTCGTCGCGGCCGGTTTTTCTCTGCGGCTGGCTGATCGACAAGACGAGCGCGGAGGCGGTGATCGGATGCCTGCTGGCAGGCGTCGTGGCGACGGCCGCGTGTGCGTGGGCGCTGCCTGAGCGCGCGAACCGCCAGTCTTCCTCGGTGCCGCCGGCCACGGGCCCGGCGCCAGCGGCCTCGCGCGCAGGGACGCCAGCTGGATGGCACGAAGTCCGCCGGCTCGTCAGCACGCCGGTGTTTCTCGGCTTCCTCGTTGCGGCGGGCGCCGTACAGGGCGCGCATGGGATGTTCTACGCCTTCGGCGCGCTCGCCTGGCAGGCACAAGGCATTTCGACGGTATGGATCGGTGCGCTCTGGGCGGTGGCCATCGCAGGCGAGGTTCTCCTGTTCGCCTATTCGAGCCGCGTCGTTTCCCGCTGGGGCCCGGCGACGCTGCTGGTCGCGGCGGGGTGTGCGAGCCTCGTGCGGTGGGCGTTGATGGCGGCGAGCCCCTCGCTTCCGCTGCTCGTGCCGCTGCAACTCCTCCATGCGCTGACCTATGGCGCCTCGCATCTTGCGGCCATGCATTTCATTTCCCGCGCCGTGCCCGAGGGCGCGCAAGGTACCGCGCAGGCGCTTTACGCCACGATGGCAATGGGCGTCGTGATCGGAGGGGCGACGCTGGCCTCGGGCCGTCTGTATGCAGAGATCGGCGCGGAGGCCTACTTCGCCATGGCGGCGCTGGCGGCCATAGGACTTGCCGCCGCGCTGTTCGTGCGGGCGCGTTGGAGCGGCGGGCTCCTATTCGCGCCGAAGTGAGCGCCAGCCTCTCCACTCTTTGTCATCCGGCCGCAGCGAAGCGGAGCGCCGGAACCCAGCGCAAAACTCGTCGGAGACGCAATCTTTCGCGATTAAGAGCTGTTCCTGGATCCCGGCGCGGCGCTCCGGCTTACGCCGTCGCTTGGCCGGGATGACACAAGGCGGCGCGGTCAACCCCACAGCCGCGCAGGGGGCGGATAGAGCAAGCCGTTCTCGAAAATGGCCGGCGGATCGCGATCCTCTGCCAGCAGCAGTGGCCCGTCGAGATCGACCCAGTCGGCGTCCTGCGCCAACAGAAACGCGGGCGCGACGGCGAGCGAACTCGCGACCATGGAGCCGGTCATCACCTTGAGATCGGCGCGGCGCGCGGCGTTCAGCATCGCGAGCGCTTCGGTAAGACCGCCGGCCTTGTCGAGCTTGATGTTGACGGCGTCGTAGCGCGCCGCAACGCGCGGGATGTCCGAGGCGATATGCGCGCTCTCGTCAGCACATACCGGAACGGATCGTGCGAAGCCTTCCAGCGCGCCGTCGGCGTCGGCGGGGAGGGGCTGCTCGATCAATTCGAAGCGCGCGGCAGCGGCAGCTTCGAGCAACGGCCCCAGCATCTCCGGTGTCCACGCTTCGTTGGCGTCCGCGACGAGACGGGCGTCGGGGCGGGCCTCGCGAACGGCCGCCATGCGCGCCGCATCGCCCTCGCCGCCGAGTTTGAGTTTGAGCAGATTGTGATGCACCGCCGCGCGTGCGGCGTCCGCCATCGCGTCCGGCGTATCGAGGCTCAGCGTGAAGCACGTTTCGACCGCGCTCAGGCTCGCGTAGCCCGCCTGCATGGCGGCCGACACGCCGGCCATTTTCGCTTCGAGATCCCAGAACGCGCAATCCAGCGCGTTGCGCGCGGCGCCGGGTGGAAGGACGGACGCGAGCGTTTCCCGGCTTTCCAGACACCCTGGCGTGTCGCTTGCCTTGCCGATAGCGAGAAGCACGCTCTCCACCGTTTCGCCGTAACGCGCATACGGCGTGCATTCGCCGTGGCCGGTCACGCGGCCATCGGTGAGCGTGACGGCGACGACGCGCGCTTCCGTCTTGGCGCCGCGCGCGATGACGAACGGCGTTTTAAGGGGGAAGCTATCGACGGTGACGGCGAGAAGCGCAGCGCCCATGACGCGTGTCCGGGCAGCGCGCTGCCTCGGCTCCCTTAAGCGATGCGCCCGCTGACGTGCGCGAGGAACAGGTAGACGCGGCCCATATCGGACAAGAGATGGGCGTTGACGGCGCGTCCCGAGGGATCGCGGTGCTCGGCGTCGCGGCGGATGTTCTCGAAATCGACGAGGTAGTGGTTGACGGTCCGCTGCAGGTCCGGATCGGTGCGGTAGCGGAGCGTCAGGTCGTCGAAGATCGACTGGCCTTCGGGCGTGTAGATGGACCGCACCATGACGCCGCGCTGACCGGCGTTGATGCGCTGCCAGAGGGCCGCCGTCGTCGCGGGATCGAGCGCGCGGGCGATGGCGTCGATCTGATTATGGAACGGAACGGGGCCCACGGGTTGCGGCTGCGGTTGAGCGGCGTGGCCGTGTGCAGGACCGTGGTTTTCGTCGTCGCGCGAGGCGCGCGCCAAAAGATCGCCGAGCGACCAGCCTTCGCGCCCGTCTGGGCCGGGGCGAGGCAAGGCCTGATAGGGCGAGGCGGCAGCAGGCGGCGCGGGCCGCGACGCTGCCGTGCGCAGATCCGGCGTGCCGAGCGAACTCAGGGTGCGGTTGTCGCCAGGCGAGGGCGCGCGTCCGGCCGAGACGTAAGCGCCGGTCAGAGATCCGCCGCCGCTGGCCGGGTTCGGAGCCGGGATCTGCGCCTGCTGCGGCGGGGTCACGTCTCGGCTCGAAATCGAGCGCGTCGTCAGGTTGGAGAGCTGCTCGATCGCGCGGAGCTGGTCTTGCAAGGCGCGGCGCATCGCTTCCGCGTTCTCGCGCGTCGCGGCGGGCAGGCGGTCCATCTGCTCCTTGAGGCGCCGCTGCTCGGCGGCGATCTCGGCGGCGGCGTGGCTCGCGCGCTGGCGCACCTCGTCCGACGTCTGGTCGATGCGGTTGTGCAGCGAGGAAAGCTGTTCGGTGACGACGGTCGAAATCGATGCGAAGCGGCCGCGCAGCTCTTCGAGGGCGCGCTCGCCCTCCGCGCCCGTTTCGACGCGGAAGCGTTCGAGATCGGTGAGGGCGGCCTGGCGCGCCTCCTCGGCGCTCGCGCGCAATTGCTCGGCTGCGGCCCGCGCGCGCTGCTCGGCGCTCGTGAGCGAGCCTTCCATCGACGACGAGAACCCTTCGACGAACCGGCCGAACTCGTCGGCTTTGCCCGAGAGGCGGTCCATCGTGCTCGTCAGCTCGGCGTGGCGGCCCTGCAGCGTGGATTCGATTTTGAAGTTGGCGTTTTCGAGCGAGTTGGCGGCGCGCATGATCGCCTGTCCCTGGCCCTCGAAGCGGTTGGTCACGGCGTGGACCTGCCCGAGCAGGTTCTCGGACACGCGCTTCAGCATCTCCGACTGGCCCGCGAGTCCTTCGATGGCCTTGAGCGATTGGCGCGTGATGTTCTCGCTCGTGCGGCGGACGGATTGGATGCCGTGCATCAGGCTCTCGTCCAGGTTGACGGCCTGGCGCGCGATCGTCTCGCTGAACGTGCGGGCATGCGTGTCAAGCGCGCTGGTGAGGGCGCGCGCCTTTTCAGACACCGCCGAGTCGATCGCCATCGTCGAACGAACGATCGAGTCGTCGAACGTCTTGAGCCGCTGGCCGAAGGCGGCATCCAGCGCCTTCGTGCGTTCGACGAGCTGCGTGTCGAGGGCCTGCGCGCGGTTGCCGAGAGATGTGTCGAGCGCGCGCGCATATTCCTCGAAGACGAGGCGCAGGCTTTCGGTGCGATCCGTGAGCGAGGTGTCGAGCGTTTGCACGTAGCCGGCAATCGCGTCCTGCAACTGATCGGTGCGCGCGCCGAGGGCGGTGGCGAGGCCGGTCGTATAGCCTTCGAGCATGCCCTGGAGATGCTCGGTCTGATTGCCGAGGGTCGACTCGAGACCTGTCGTGTAGCCTTCGAGCATGACCTGCAACTGCTGGGTCTTGCCGCCCAGCACGTGATCGAGACGCTCGGTACTTTGACCCACGGCCGATTCCAACGCGGTGAGATTGTCGCCCGCGCCCTGGATGATACCCGCCAGCTTGAGTTGCTGGCTGGAGAGCTTGTCGATCAGCGTCGGAATGTCGGTGCCGAGTGTCTTCAACGTCTCGGTGACGCGCTCGCTGGTGCCGAGCAGCGCACTGCGCTCGCCCGCCAGTTCCTGAATGAGGCTGCGGATCTTGCGCTCGTTGTCCTCATACGAGCGTTCGAGGGCCGTGACCTCGTTGTGGACGAGCGCTTCGAGTTCTCCGGCGCGGCCGAGCGCGCGCGAGATGGCGTCGTTCATGAACGCCACCTGCCGGCGCACCGCCTGGCCCAGAGAAGCCACCGACTGTTCGGCCATGCGGTCCGGCTCGGCAAGGCGGATCGCGACTTCCGTCATGGTGGAGGATCGTAGCCGCAACTCTTCCGACCGCCAGGCGAGAAGCGCAAGCGCCCAAAGCACGGCGATGGGCACGACGATCGCGGTCAAGGTCAGGAACGTCGCCGGGTTTTCGAGAAGCGAGAGGAACGTTGCGCCCTCGGCGAATTCGGCCCGCAGGATGATCGACGAGAAGGCGAGGCAAATCACAGTCCAGACGCCGGTCGCGATGGCGGCGTACCGGAACGGGGCGGACGACGGCTTCTGCTCAAGCGCGTAGATGAGGCCGCCGATGGAGGGTGCGTCGTCGTTGGCCGCGACGGTGCCGCGAGGCGGGCCTGCGGGGCGGCGGCGTGCCGCGCGGCGTGTCGACGTTTCGCCGTCCGCGTTCGCTTCGTCGACCGGCGGCTCGGGCTTTTCTGGCTCGGAGCGGACCGTGTTCGGCAGCGGGGGTGGAAGCGTGCGGTTGACGGCAGCCGTCAGCGAGCCGGATTTGGGCGCGTCGGATGGGCGCTCCGACGTGAAATGGGACAGGATATCCGACAGATCCCTACCGCCGCGGTCGCGGTCGTCCACGTCCCTGGCGATGGAGGGGGGAAGGGCCGGCGGCGCGCCGGCGGGGGCGCCCGTCGTGGCGGGCGGCACGCTGCCAAGCGACACGGCGCCTTCGGAGCGCGCGTTTGCGGACGCTCCCGAGCCTGATTTCTGTTCTTGTCGCCATCCACCGTCCGAGCCGCATAAGCCGGCAACTCCAACCCCATGATATGCAGTCCGAGCCTTGTGCTCAAACAGGTTTTGGCGCCCAAAAGGGCTCCATCAACGCCCAATTTCAGGGGCCAGAGGGGGGGAGCTTCCAGCCTTTGCCGAGTAGGCCTCGTTTGGGGCCAAATGAAGTTCGCCCGGCGGCCCGGCGCGTTTGCCAGGATTAACGCTTTCTTTTGGCCGTCATCCGCGATATAAATTCCCTATTTACAGCTTGTTAGTAATTTTGGTGCACGTTTTGGATTAACGTCTTGATAAGGTCGCCCTGAAATGAGTCTCCAAAGCGCGCGTACCTCTCGCCTCCGCCATGTCCGGGCTCTTGCCGGCACGCCCAATCCGGCGCTGGGCGGGACCTTGGAGCCAATCGACCGCGTGCACCTTTCCCGCTACACGCTTGGAAGCCCCGACCTCGAACGGGAAATCCTGGGGCTTTTCGTGGCGCAGCTTCCGCTCAGCATCGAGCAACTGCGCTTTGCCGTGACCGATCGGGAATGGCAGGTCGCCGCCCACACCATCAAGGGCTCGGCGCGCGCGGTGGGCGCAGGGCAGGTGGGCGAACTCGCCCTCGAAGCCGAACAGCTTCCGGCCGTCGAGGATGCGTCCGAACGGGCCCGGATTCTGGCCGCTCTGGAAGAGGCCGCCGAGACCGTTCGCGCCTACGTTGCCGGCGCGTTTGGCCCCGGCGCGTCGCTCGCATAAGCAACTTTCTGAAATCCTGCTTCTTTTCGGCTCCGGTGCGGCACCAACGGGTGTGCCGCCTCTGGCGCTTGAATTCCCCCGCCCCGGGCTTTAATGCTGCCCGCAACTCATTGCGCCCAGCCTGAGTGCCTGCGCCTCCTCTCAGTATTGTCGGCTGAGCGGCGGCTGGATTTTTGGAGCCTGCCGTCCATGGTTAAACTGACCTTCATCCAACCCGATGGCGCGAGCCAGACCGTGGAGGCCGACGCCGGCGCCACCGTGATGGAGGCTGCAAAGCAGAACGACGTGCCCGGTATCGACGCGGAGTGCGGCGGGGCGTGCGCGTGCGCGACGTGCCACGTGTACGTGGATGCGGCGTGGGTGGACAAAGTGGGCACGCCCGATCCCATGGAAGAGGATATGCTCGACTTCGCATTCGACGTGCGCAAGGAAAGCCGGCTGTCCTGCCAGATCAAGATCACCGACGCGCTCGACGGCATCACGTTCCGCGTTCCGGAAAAGCAGTTCTGAAAGAGTGCAGCGCACGTGATCTCACGGCGCGCTTCGAGCTAAGGAGACGCGCCCATGGCGTTGGATCAGCCCGGCCTCAACCCGGAAACCGCAGAGGCGGTCACCGAGACCGACGCGGTGGTGATCGGCGCGGGTCCTGTCGGTCTCTTTTCCGTGTTTCAACTCGGGCTCGTCGACATCAAGACGTGCGTGATCGACATTCTCGACAAGCCAGGCGGGCAGTGCTCCGAGCTCTATCCCGAAAAGCCGATCTACGATATCCCGGCGCTGCCGACCGTCACCGGCCAGGAACTCACCGACCGGCTGATGGAGCAGATCAAGCCGTTCGGGGCGGCGTTCTTGTTCGGCGAGCAGGTCAGCGAGCTTCAGCGCGGAGAAGACGGGCGCTTTCACCTCAAGACGGATGCGGGCCGCGAGATCCGCGCGAAAGTGGTGGTAGTGGCTGCCGGCGGCGGATCGTTCACGCCCAAGCGTCCGCCGCTTGCGGGCATCGAGGCCTTCGAAGGCACATCGGTGTTCTATTCCGTGCGCCGCATGGAGACGTTCCGCGGCAAGGACGTGCTGATCGTCGGCGGCGGCGATTCCGCGCTCGATTGGACGCTCTCGCTCGCACCCATTGCGAAATCGCTTACGCTTCTGCATCGGCGCGACGAGTTCCGTGCGGCCCCGCATTCGGTCGAGAAGATGCGCGCGCTGGTGGCCGACGGCACGGTCCGGCTCATGATCGGGCAGATGACCGCGTTGCACGGCGAGGGTGCGAACCTTTCTGAAGTCACCGTCAAGACAGCGGACGGCGAGGAGCGGATCCCCGTGACGGCGCTGTTGCCGTTCTTCGGTCTCACCATGAAGCTCGGGCCCGTGGCGAGTTGGGGGCTGAACCTCAACGAGAACCTCGTGCTCGTCGACACGGAGAAGTTCGAGACCAGCGAGCCGGGCATCTTCGCCATCGGCGACATCAACTGGTATCCGGGCAAGCTGAAGCTGATCCTCTCGGGCTTCCACGAGGCGGCGCTGATGGCGCAGCAGGCGCACAAGTATGTGCACCCCGACAAGAAGCTGACCTTCCAGTACACGACCTCGTCGACGAACCTGCAGAAGAAGCTCGGCGTGAAATAGCCGCCCGTTGTCATCCCGGCGCGGCGCTCGGTCATGCTGGAAGCATGCCTCCGGGATGACAGACAGGGGGCCGCTACCGCCCGGCGGGCGAACGTTCGTAGACAAGCGCGAGCTTGGCGAACTCGCGCACAGTGAGTCGCTCCGCGCGCAGCTCCGGCGCGATTCCTGCGGCTTCAAGGAGCGCATCGGGGTCCTGCACAAGCGTTTTCAAAGACACGCGCAGCATCTTGCGCCGCTGGCCGAACGCGGCCGCCGTGACACGGCCGAGCGCTTTCACCGAGCACGCGGGCTGAAGCTCCGCACGCGGCGTGAACACGACAACGGCGGACGAGATTTTAGGTGGGGGCGTGAAGGCCGCCGGAGGGAGCGTGAGCGCGATGCGCACGTCCGCCCGCCACTGCGAAATGACGGAGAGGCGGCCGTAAGCCTTGCTGCCCGGCTCCGCGGCGATGCGCTCGGCCACCTCCTTCTGGAACATCAGCACCATGCGGTCCCACCACGGTGGCCACGGTTCGGTTTCGAGCCAGCCGATGAGCAAGGTCGTCGCAGCGCCATAGGGAAGGTTGGCCGCGACGATGGCTTTCTCGCGCGGGTTCGCGATCAGCGCTTGCCAATCCGCTTCGAGCGCATCGCCTTCGTGCACAACGAGGCGGCCTGGATAGCGCGCGGCAACTTCGGCGAGCGCCGGGAGACAGCGGGAATCGCGTTCGACCGCGATCACGCGGCCCGCGCCTTCCATGAGAAGCGCGCGCGTCAGTCCGCCGGGACCCGGGCCGACCTCGACCACGGTGCGTCCGTCGATTGCGCCGCCCGCGCGCGCGATGCGGCGTGTGAGGTTGAGGTCCAGAATAAAATTCTGCCCCAGGCTCTTCTTCGCCGCGAGTTCGTGCTGGCGGATGACATCGCGCAATGGCGGCAGACCGTCGGGGCTCGCGCCCGGACGCGATGCGGCGGCGCCATCGTCGCTCGTCATCGGGCTGCACCATCGCACTGCGCGGCGCTCTCGCGGCGCGTTGCAATGGCGTCCGCGCATTTGAGCGCTTCGATCAGGCTCGTCGCGCGTGCTTGACCTGTAGCGGCGATGGAAAACGCCGTGCCGTGATCGGGCGACGTTCGAACGAACGGCAAGCCGAGCGTCACGTTGACGCCCGTGTCGAACGCGAGCGTCTTGATCGGGATCAGAGCTTGATCGTGATACATGGCAAGGACCGCATCGTACGTCTCTCGTGCGGCTGCATGGAACAGCGTGTCGGCGGGATGCGGTCCGCTAACAGCCAATCCATCACGCCGAAGCGTGGCAATGGCGGGCGCTACGATGCGTTCGTCCTCGTCGCCCATGGTTCCTTGCTCGCCTGCGTGGGGATTGAGGCCCGTGATCGCGATGCGCGGTTCGCGAATCCCGAAATCGATATTGAGAGCGCGATGCAGGATGCGCGCCGTCTCCTCGATCGCCTGTTTCGAGATCGCGGCGGGAACGCGCGCGAGCGGGATGTGGATCGTGAGCGGCACGACGGAGAGTTCGCGCGAGGTGAGCAGCATCACGGGCGTGACATTGCTTGCGCCGAAGCGGGTTTCGGCCAGGGCGCCCAGAAACTCGGTGTGGCCGGGATGCGGAAATCCGTGCGCCTTGAGCACGGCTTTCGAAATTGGGTTGGTGACGACGGCGCGCGCGGCGCCCGTCCGCACCGCTTCGACGGCCGACTCGATCGCGCCAATCACAGCGGGTGCATTCGTGGGGTCCGGGGTGCCGGGCACGACGGAGGCGGGACACGCCACCGGAGACACGGGAAAGCGCGTGGTGAAGATGTCCGCGACAGAACGAAGGTCGTCGGAGACGATCTCGACGGGAAGCCCGCCGAACCCGAGCGCACGGGCACGCGCCGCAAGCGCTTCGGCGTCGCCGAAAAACACGAACGGCGGGAGGGCATGTTCGGCGCGCCGATGCCAAGCCATGAGGGCGATATCGAGGCCGATGCCGGCCGGGTCTCCCATGCTGAGCGCGAGCGGTCGCGCCTGATCCGGTGCATCTGCCCCGGCGGGCGCGCGCGCCGTCATCAGCGGATCTCGATGGCCGCGTCTTGCTGCAGGTCCTTCAGGTGCCTTTGGGCAAGGACGTCGAACTCCTTCTGGCGAAGCTCGTTCTGCGCGGTCTCACGTGTGGATTCGCCACCCGTCCTGCGGCCGCACAGCGCCCACAATTCGATGCCGGCGCTGCCGACGCTCGATGGAAGCAGATCGCCTTCGCCGGCATTGAGCAGGAGCGTGCGCATCGGCTCGGGAATGGTCGCAGGCTTGCGGGTGCCGAGGTCCTCGTACTGCGCGCCGGATGCGGAGGCGGCAAGGGCGGGCATGGATTCGCAGCCCGTGTAGCGCGCCGCGAGCAGGTCCGCTTCCGAAATGCGGCGCGCGATGACCGCCTGATCGACTTGAGCGGGAAGCGGAAGCGTGATGCGGCGGAGCTGCAACTCAAGGTCGGCCTGAGCCATCGGCGTGTTGGCGACGAAGCGATCGACGTCGCGCTCGGTGATGGCAACCATGCTGCCGAAGCGGCGGCGCACGACTTCCCGCCAGGAAATTTCGGCGCGGAAGCGGGCGCGCATCGTCTCGATATCGACGCCCATACCCTTCATATGCTTGCCGAACTGCTCGATGTTCATGTTGTTGCGCTCGGCAATGCCCGCGATGATGCGATTGACGTCTTCATCCTCGGCAACGGCGTTGTGGCGGCGGGCTTCCTGAAGCTTGAGCTTCTCCTCGATCAACTCGTCCTGAGCCGGGCCGCGCGACCTTGAGACCGCGCCCGAGCGCGCTTCGCGCTGGATCTCGGCCATCATGTTGCTCTGCAACTGCTTGATGAACTTCTCCTGCAGCGCGCGCGCCTGCTCCTGGGACTGCACGTTGTTCTTCTTCAGGAAGTCCTGGAATCGCTTGTTCGTGTTCGGATCCTGCACGATGCGCTTCCAGCGCGCTTCGGCTTTGGCCTTCATGTCATCGGCGCTGCGGCCGCCACCCTGAAGCGCGAGAAACGCCGCGCGCTGCTCGATCTCATAGGCAGTGATCGGCTCGTCGTTGACCAGCACGGCAATTCCCTGCGCGCCCTTGGAGCGCGGGGCCCGGCCCGGACCCTGTTGGGGCTCAGCCTGTTCGACATTAGCGGTGAGGGTTCCGGTGCCCTGAGCGTGCGCGCTGGCCGGCGCGACGACCCAAAGGGCGAGCGCAACCCCGGCTCCCGAACGGAGCGCGGTCGACAAAAGGGATGCGGCACGGAATAGGTTGGTCATCTTCGCTGTCTCGCGGCACGCTGCGATGCCTTGACTCGATTTGAGGATAAAGCCCGGACGACACCATCGCAAAGGGTGGAACTTTTATCCACACCAACCGTGGCCATGCCAAGGCGCGGGGAGCGCCGGTCGGGCGAGCGGTTCAGGGTTAACAGTTGTGCCGCTCAGCGCCGAGCGCGCCCGCCGAGGACTGCGCCGCATTTACTGCTGATAGACGGTCGCGTCCTCGCCGCCCATGAAGTCGACGACGTTGGTCTGATAGTTGAAGCCGCCGAGGTGCTTCAACTCGAAGCGCAGCATCACGACCTGATCGGGGCGAATGTCGCGGTCGACGTCTTCGAAGAAGGTCTGGCTGTAGGTGGCGCTCAGCATGAAACATTCGTCGAGGTAGGCGAGGGTGATCGAATCGTACAGACGCTTGCCGCCTTCGAGATCGTAGCGCATCGAGCCCGACAGCGACCAACGATCGGTGAGCCTCAGGGTGCCATAGGCCGAAATGTCCTGCTCGGTAAGGAATGCGTTGGTCAGCCCGACCGTTTCGTCGAGCAGGTTCGTATTCGTGTACGTGTACGACGCGCCCAGAGCGAGTGGACCATAGTTGAAGGTCGCGGCCAGCTCCTGGCGGCGCAACGTGAGGTCGTCCTCGTCGAAGCGAGACTGGGCGATCACGCGGAAGATGTCGGTCGGCGCAAGATAAACGCCGAGCACGTAATCCGAGCTTTTGGTTTCGAGGCCGCTGCGGGTTCCAAACGCCGCCGTGTCCTCGTTGTAGGCGTTCTCGCCCGAGAGGTGGAAGCTCTGGCCGGCGAGCACGCGGGCATACCCCACGGGGCCCTGGAAGGTGTACTGCACGCCAACGTTGGCGCGAGTGCCGGTCTCGAAGCGGTCGTAGCCCGAAAACTTGTTGGTATCGAACAGGTTCGTGTCGTCGAAAACCAAGCTCTTCGCGTCTTCGTTGGGCAGGCCTTCCTGCTTGGCGCTGGCGTTATGCGTGATGATCTGGCCGATCGGCTCGATCACATGCGATGTGCTCCCGACGTTGGCGACCCAGGGGTAAGACACAGTCGCACCACCCGTCGCCAAGCCGCGCAGGAAGGTGTCGTCAAGGCCGGCCAAACCGGGCGCGTTCGGATCTTCGTAGTTGATCTGATAGACGTCGCCGCGCAACTCGCCGAAGGGCGTGTAGGTGATACCGACCGCATCCGTAAACCGGCGGCGCCATTTCACTTCGGTGATTGCACGGTTCATGTCCTGAGAGATCAGGTTGGCTCCTTGCCCGATCCGCACGTCTGAGCGGGAGAGGCTCAGCGCGTGAGATCTCCATGACAACTCGCCGCCAAGCACGGGATCGTGGAAGACGTAGTTGTGGTCGATCACCGGATGAACAAGTGCGTCCGCGGAATCGTCCCTGCGGAGCAGGCTCTCGAAGTGATAGAGCTTGGCGCTAAAGTAGTTCCGATCCGAAATGCCTTCGAGCCAGATGTCGTTGACGCGATCCGTCAGCAGCAGACTGTCGAGCTTGTAGAAGCGGCGGAAGTTGTCGTCGCTTTCGAATGTGGCGTTCCAGCCGTAGCTCCACCAGCTCGAAAGCGAGAAGCGGCCGCGCGTCTCGATGCTGCCCCGCCAGCCGTCGAGATCCGGATTGCCGCTCGGCAGCTTGGTCCAATCCTGGTCGATGGCGGCAAAGGTGATCGAATACTCGCCGTTCGCGAGCTTCTGGCGCCAGTCGCCCTGCCACAGCACGCCCTGGTCGCTCATGTAACGGGGGCGGAACGTGAAATCGTAGTGGGGCGAAAGGGCGAAGTAATACGGCAGCTCGACGAAGATGCCGAGTTCGTCGGAATTGCCGTAGCTCGGCGCCAGGAAGCCGCTCTTGCGCTTCACCGACGGATCGGGGTGCTCGAAGTAGGGCAGATAAGCGATCGTCGTCCCGAGCACTTTGAACTCGGCGTCCTGATAGCGGATCGTGGCAGCCTGCTGGTCGTGAATGATGCGCCGCGCGCCGACGCACCACAGCGGCGGAACGTTGCCGTCGCTCTTACACGCCGTGAAGGTCGCTTCGGAGAATTCGGTGACGTTGCCCTCGCGCCGTTCGCCACGGTCTGCGGTAATGCGGGAATCGTCGCGCGTGACCACCGAAAGCGACTGCACGAAGCCGTCGCGGAAGTCGTCCGTCAGCGTGTAGGCATCGGCGCGAATGACGTTGCCGTTGGCTTCCTTGAGTTCGACGTTGCCGGAGGCGGTGAGCGTGTTGGCGCCCTGGTCGTAGATGACTTGGTCGGCCGTCAAGATATTCTTGTTGTAATAGATTTCGACGTTGCCGCGCGCGATCACGCGGTTGCCCGACGTGTCGTAGATCAGCTCGTCGCCCTGCAGGTAGAGCGGCAGCGTCTCGTCGACCTTCTGGGGCGTGCCGAACATGCCGCCGGGCTGCTGGGGGAATGCGGAGGGGGCTCCGCCGCCCGTGCTCCGGTACTCCTCGCTATAGCCCTGGGCGTGTGCCGAAGGCGAGGTGGCAATGAGCGGAAGCGCTGCGGCCGAGCAGAGGAGGAGGGTCGAGGCAAGCACGCGCAAAGCCCCGCATCCCCTACCAAAGCGGCGAGAATACGTGGGCGAAACCTTCATGCATGTCGGCAGCAGCTCGTGCGCAACACGCATCACTCAGCCGTCCTCCTGGTGCAAGAGCACCGTTACCGAAACCAGAATGACCAGCAGCACAGGAATCCACACCGCCGCCCAGATCGGAGCGAGGCCCGCCGTCCCGATTTGCCTTGATATTTCAGCAAAAAGGAAAAACCCGAAGCCCCCAGCCATTCCGGTGACGACCATAGTCTGGATGCCTCCAGAGCGGAAGGACCGCAACGACACAGTTGCCGCTAAAAAAACCATGGCGACGCACAGCAACGGACGGCTCAGCAGCAGCTCGTATTGAATGCGCAATTGAGCTGATGAAAGCCCCGCTTTTTCAGTGATGTAAATAAGGTCTGGAAGCTCCCAGAACGAAAGCGAGATGACGCTTCCGAAGGCGTCCGCGACACGTTCGGGAGAGAGGTATGTGGACAACAGATACGTCGGGTACGATTCCGGTTGACGGCCGACGCCCGACACCATGGCCTCGTCGAGCACCCAGACGCCTTCTTCGAGGGTGGCGGTGCGCGCATCCACCCGTTCCGCAAACTTCCCGTTCTCGTCGTAGACGAAGGCCGTGACGGACCGGAGTTCTGTCCCATGGCTCTGGACCGACGCCGCGCTCAAGACCGATTGGCCGTCGGGTCCATCCTGGCGCAGCCACGGCCCCGACCCCTTTCCGAGCAGCTGCAACTCGCGGTCGAACGCCTCGGCGTAGAGGTCTTCGGCCCGGTCTCGGGCACCGGCCGCAAGCGGGTTGAAGGCAATCGAACTCAGGACGCCGAGTCCCAGGGCCACCGCGAGCGCCGGCCGCAGGAACTGCCACACGGACATGCCGCCCGCGCGCATGACCGCAAGCTCGCTTTTCCGCGCCAGCATCAGAAGGGCTCCGATGGAGCCGACGAGAATCGCGAACGGCAGCAGCATCTCGGTGTAGGCGGGAAGCCTCAGGAGCGTAATCCAGGCCAGCAGCCAGGCCGGAACGCTGCCGTACTTGCCGGCTTGGCGTAAAAGCTCCACGAAATCAATCATGAAGATCAGGATCGAGCAGAGCCCGAAGACGCCGAAGATCGCCGTCAGGAAGCGCCGTCCGATATAGACCGAAAGCGTGTGTTTGCCGAGCATGGGTCAGCCCCCGTGTCCGGCAGGAGCGGCGTCGGGGCGGCGCAGGCCACGCTCCCTGAGGCGCTGCCAGAGTTCGAGCAGCTTCTCTTGCGCACGCTCCACCAGAACCTGCGTCTTGGAGATCCGCGCGCCCTGCATGATCCGCATCACAGACCACCCGATTGCGGCGAGGGGGATGATGTAGAGCAGGGGCACAGCGCTGGCATTGATGGTCACCAGATTGGTGGCCGCGAGTCCCGACAGGCGCACCCCGACCCCTGACAGGAAACAGATGGCCATGCGCGCATTTCGGCTTTGGCGTGTGCTTTGCGCCTGGCCGACCCCGGCCACCGCCATCAGCACGAACGCCAGCGGATAGAGCACGTTAGATAGGCGTTCATGCAACTCCGAGCGGAAGCGGCCGGGATCGCGTTTGTAATAGGAATTTGCCTCGTCCGGGGCGATCAGGTCGCCCGTGTAGTGCTCTCGGGGGCGGAACTGAACGGTCTGGTCGCGGCGTTCCTCGAAGCTGTCGAGGTCGACGGCGTATTTTTCGAATTCAATGATCTGCGTCGGTTCGGCGACGCCTCCCGAGCGGCGAAGGATGTGCCCATCCATCATGAACAGATAGGCCCCGCCCTCGGAATCGACGAGCAGGCCTCTGTCGGCCAGATAGGATTGAACCTGCTTGTCGTCCCGGGCGTCGTGCATCACGAGGCCGTAGAGCGTGCCGTCCAGGCTGCGCTCCCGGATGTGGACCGTCAGCCCCGGTTCCGGGCTTGAAAATCGCCCCGGCTGGATCACCTGGCTCAAGAGGTTGGTGCGAACCTCGATCACCTTGGTGCGGAGCTGCTGCAGGCTCCACGGCATGGCCAGATGGTTGACGAACGCGAGAAAGCCCATGACCAGAAGCGCGAGGCCGATCATCGGCTTGACGACGGTCCAGATGGTGGCGCCGGAGGCCGTCAACACAATGATTTCGCTGTCGCTGTTGAGGCGGTTCAACGCGTGAATGGCGGTGATCAGAAGCGCGAACGGGGTGATGACGGCGATGAAACCCGGCAATCCGAGCGTGGTCATCTGGATCAGGGTCAGCGCGCTCTGACCCTTGCTCGTCACGACGTTCAGCTCGCGGAGCGCGAGCGAGATCCACACGATTCCCGTGAGCGACAGGAGCACGATAAGGAGCGCACCCGACGTCTGACGAAAGATATATCGCGAGATGATCGTCATCAGCCGCCGATACCGCTCAAGCTCCGGGCTCGGCAACGCCTTTCGCGCCTGCCGGCTGCGCGAGGCGACGTCATACGCCTCGCGGCCGGAGCGCCGCGCCACCTTCCAAGCCCTGTGTTCCCCCGCTCGGGTCGTAAATCGACCCTGTGCCGTCCTTCCACGCCACAATGGCGGAAATTCGGCTCTGCACCAAGCCGATAGCACGGGAGCTTCAGCCCCGCGCGCTTTGCGTCCGGCCAGGGGATATTAAGGCTCCCGGCCGAGATTTCAGCCCACGGCTGCTTGCACTTCGCGGGCGAGCGTCTAATTTCCACAGCGAAGATCGAAAAGTATTCCCGCCTTCGCGCTGGCCGACAGCCTTTTCCGTGCCCCCCAAGGGTCCGTGCCTAAAGGGGACGAGCTGTCCGCTCCAGACGCCTCTGTCTCGTGCGCCCCGTGTTCGACACGCGCGGGCCGCCATAGTCTTACCCGCCCGAGGAGCACCACCGAACGATGACCGCCCCGCTTGAAATCAACTTCGCCCGTCTGGACGCGGCGCCCGCATCCGCCCTTGCCGTTCTCGCCGCGCAGGAGCTTGCCCTGTCGCCGGCCGTGCAGGCCCTCAACACGAAGGCCCAGGGTCTGGTGCTCAAAGCCGCCGAGGCGGCCAGCTTCAAGGGTAAGCACAAGACCTCTATCGAAATCCTCGCCCCGCAGAAGCTCGACTGTCAGCGGCTGGTCCTCATCGGTGCCGGAAACGCGAGCGAGCATTCCGAGAGCGATTGGGCGGCGCTTGGCGGCTACACGCTGGGCCAGATCGCGGCACGAAAGGCGACGGAGGCGAGCCTGGTGGCCGAGGTTGCGGGCGCGGGCGTGAAGCCCGACGTGCTGGCGGCCAACCTCGCGTTCGGCGCGGCACTCCGCCACTACACGTTCAAGAAGTACAAGAAGAAGGCCGAGGCCAACGGAAACGGCGAGGGCGCAAACGGGAACGGCGGCGACAAGAAAGCGGGCGGGGATACGCTTGAGAAGCTCGTCATCCATTGCGCGGACCCGGACAAGGCCCGCGCCGCATTCGAGGGCAAGCGGGCGGTTGCCGACGGCATTCATTTCGCGCGCGATCTCGTCAACGAGCCGGCGAACGTGCTGGGCCCCGTGGAGTTTGCAGATCGCGTGAAGGAGCTTGAGAGCATTGGACTCGAGGTCGAGATCCTCGACGACGCGACGCTGCGCGAGCTTGGCATGAACACGCTGCTCTCCGTCGCGCAGGGAAGCGCGCGTCCCGCCCGCGTCGCCATCATGCAATGGAACGGCGCCAAGTCGAAGCGCGCCAAGCCGCTCGCCTTCATCGGCAAGGGCGTCGTGTTCGACACCGGCGGCATCTCGATCAAGCCGTCGGCCGGCATGGAGGACATGAAGGGCGACATGGGCGGCGCGGCCGCCGTCGTCGGCCTCATGGTCGCCCTTGCCAAGCGCAAGGCGGCGGTGCACGCCGTCGGCCTGATCGGCATCGTCGAGAACATGCCGTCAGGCACGGCGACGCGCCCGGGCGACATCGTCGTGTCGCTGTCGGGCCAGACGGTCGAGAACCTCAACACCGACGCCGAGGGCCGCCTCGTGCTCGCTGACGTGCTCTGGTACGCGCAGGAGCGCTTCAAGCCGCGCTTCGTGATCGATCTCGCCACGCTGACGGGCGCCATCATGGTCGCGCTCGGCAAGGATTTCGCCGGCCTCTTCGCCAATGACGACAAGCTCGCCGACCAGCTCATCGCCGCATCCAAGGCCACCGGCGAGAAGGTCTGGCGGATGCCGCTCGACAAGTCCTACGACAAGCTGATCGACAGCCGCAACGCGGACGTGAAGAACATCGGCGGACGCTGGGGCGGCGCGTGTACGGCAGCGGCCTTCATCGGACGCTTCATCAAGAAGGATATGCCCTGGGCGCATCTCGACATCGCGGGCACGGCCATGGACGCGCCGAAGAGCGAGATCAGCACGAGCTGGGCGTCGGGCTGGGGCGTGCAGTTGCTCGACCGGCTGGTGGCCGACAACTTCGAGAAGACCGAGAAGGCGTAACATCGTGCCGAGCCGCGGCAATGACGAGGCCGCGGCTCGCGCTTCGCTTAGAGCAGACCATTGGTTTTAAATTGTTAAGATCTAATATTTTCCATAATGTATATTATGCGAACGATGGGGTGTTCGGGAAATTAGTGTGGTCGGCTTTGGGCTCGGCTTGGACACGGGCCATCGCAGACGCTCGGCCATCGACGTGACGGCGGGTTTACGGCAGCCGCTCTTCCGCGGCCCGCACGACGGCGGCAATCACGGTCGCGTAAACCGACGCGACGAAGCCCGTCAGGACGTTCACGCTCACGACGATAGCGGCGACCCGCGCCCACTCCCGCGACATCGCCTGGCTGAGCAGCATCACGACGAAATCGTCGAACGCTTGCTTGATCTGAAAGAACAGCTCGCTCACCTGGCTGATGGACGGGCGCTCGGGCAGCTCCCACACCAGCCGCCATCCGATCTCGCTCACGCTCGGGGATGTCATGAGGCCGAGCCCGACGAGCGCCGTGATGCCGGCGGAGAATGCGAGGCCCAGCGGTGCGCTGAGCCTGAAAAAACCCCAGCGCCACGGCTCGGCGCGAAACGAGACCGAAAGCCCTCTGAGGATGCTGGCGCCTGCATACGTCACGATGGCGAACACCACCGCGACCCAGAACAGGCGGTCGCTGTCCGTGCCGGCAAACGTGAAGAGCGCAGCGAGCCCCGCCAGGACGCCTTTCATCAGCGCTTCGACACCGCCCACCAGCGGCACGAGGATAAGGCGCGGGGGGCGCGCGCCCTCGAAGTAGAATGGCAGTTCGTGCCTGAGCCGCAAGATTTCCAGCCTGAGCCCCAGGATTACCACGAGGCCTGCCGTGCCGGCTGCGAACAGAAACGGGTGCGTGTAGCCGAGGTAAGCGATGCCGAGCACGGCCGCGACTTCGGCCGCCATGATCAGTCCGTTGAGGAAAACGCGTACGACGATCATGGTCCCTCCCCTTCGGACGCGCGTCTCGCCGCGGCATCCCCCTGGCCGCCCGCTCGTCGGTATCGAGGTTTAACGCGCCGCGCCGGGGGCACACAATGGGATGCGCCCGCATTTTCCGCGCGCCGCTCATCCGTCTGGAGTCGCGGGCGGAAGCATGTCATGACGCCCCGTCCGCCATCGCCTGGATACCGCTTCGCATGACACCGTCGAAAGACATCGCCCGCCTCATCGAGATCATGGCCGCGCTGCGCACGCCCGGAACGGGTTGCCCGTGGGATCTAGAACAGACGTTCGCGACGATTGCGCCCTACACCATCGAGGAAGCCTACGAGGTGGCGGACGCGATCGCGCGCGAGGATCTCGTCGATCTGCGCGACGAGCTTGGCGATCTCCTGCTGCAGGTCGCCTATCACGCGCGGCTCGCGGAAGAGCAAGGCGCGTTCGCGTTCGGGGATGTGGTGGAGGCGATCACATCCAAGATGATCCGCCGCCATCCGCACGTGTTCGGCGACGAGAACGGACGTTCCATTGGCATGGCCGAGGGCTTCTGGGCACGCATTAAGGCGGAAGAGAAAGCCGCGAAAGAGGCCGCGCGCGGCGGCGAAGCGGAGGCCGGCGGCGGCCTTCTCGCGGATGTCCCGGTGGGGCTGCCCGCCCTCACGCGCGCCATCAAGTTGCAGGACAAAGCGGCGAAGGTTGGGTTCGACTGGCCGTCGCTCGCGCCGGTCTTCGACAAGCTTCGCGAGGAGATCGGCGAATTAGCCGAGGTCGCCCTTCCCGCCGATCCGCGCAGCTCGGATCCGGATCTGAGCGCGGACACGCAGGCGAAGGTCGAAGAAGAATTCGGAGATCTTCTGTTCGTCATGGCCAACGTGGCGCGCCATCTCAAACTCGATCCGGAAGCGGCGCTGCGCGGCGCCAACGGCAAGTTCATGCGCCGCTTTGCGCATATCGAGCAGCGGCTGGCAGAAGACGGGCGCACACCCGAGGGCTCGACGCTCGCGGAGATGGACGCGCTCTGGGACGAAGCGAAAGCGCGCGAGCGGGAGTGAACCGTTCGACGCGCCCGGCGGAGCGATCTTCAGCTTCCGGCCCGCACGATGAAATCCGCCACCCGCTCGCGGCGCACGCCGAGGCCGAGAATGCGCGCGGGAATTCGCTGGAGGATCGGGAAGCTCTGCATGAGGCGCACAGCGAGCGGCGGCTTCGGAGCCTCGCGCGTGCGCAACGTCGGCGCCACGATACGGTTCTGCATGACGAGCTGAAGCCTTTGCGTCACCCGCGTCGGGAGTTCGCGGCGCTGCTGCACGGCGCGGAGATCATCGAGCGTGACCGTGCGTGCGGTCAGCGGGCGCGCGAGCCGGTTGGCCGCGGCGACGGCATCCTGCACCGCGAGATTTACGCCGACACCGCCGATCGGGCTCATGGCGTGGGCAGCGTCGCCGATGGCGAGGAAGCCCGGCCGATACCACTGCTTGAGCCGATCCACCCGCACCGTGAGCAGGTTCACGTCGTCCCAGGTGCGGATGGCGTTCATGCGTTCGGCTTCGAACGGAGACGCGGCGGCAATCGCGCTGCGGAAGGCTTCGAGCCCACCTGCTTTCAAACTTTCGAATTCGCCTTTCGGGATCACGTACGCGCACTGCCAGTAGTCACCGCGGTAGAGCAGCACCAGCAGCGTGCCCGCGCCGAAGCGGCCCATCGTGTCCTCGCTGTCGGACGGCCTGTGAGGCAGGCGAAACCAGAGCGCATCCATGGGCGCGCCGGCGTCGATGCTTTCGAGCCCGGCGTCTTCCCGTAAGCGCGACCCTCGCCCATCGGCTCCGATGACGAGATCGGCACGGATCTCGCCCTCCGTCCCTCCGGGGCCTTTCGTGCGGACTCCGACAACCGTGCCGTCCTTCTCGATGAGGCCGGTCGCCTGTGTTTCCATGAACAGGCGAAAGCCCGGATAACGCGCGCCCTCCTCCGCGAGAAAATTGAGAAAATCCCATTGCGGCATCAGCGCGATGTATGTCTCGCGCACGGGGAGGTGCGAGAAATCCGCGATATTCACCTTTTCGTCGCCGAACTGCGCGGAGAGGCGCGGCACCTTTTGATGAGGCAGCGTGAGAAAGCGGTCGAGCAGGCCGATCTGGTCCATGATGTCGAGCGTGGAGGGGTGGACGGTATCGCCGCGAAAATCGCGGAGAAAATCGGCGTGCTTTTCCAGAATGACGACATCGACGCCCGCCCGCGCCAACAGGTATCCCGTCATCAGGCCAGCCGGCCCGCCGCCCACCACGCAGCATCGTGTCTCATATATCGCCATACCTCGGCCTCCTCCGGAGGACAGGCGGACGAGAGACGCGCCGCCGTGCCTTATACGTTTGGCGTGAGGCCCGCGCGCCCGAGAGCGTTCAGCAAGCGCTGTTTCTTTTCCGATGCAATACGCACGCGCACGTCGAGCGTTCCGTCGTCCTGCGTCTCACGTGCGATCACCTCGGCGTTTTCGTGCAGCCACGCCACCAGCCGGCCTTCGCTCGCCGGAACCCTGACGCTCACGATCTCGTCGGCCGCGCCGAGGCGAGCGTCGATGCGCGCCAGCAGGCGGTCGAGGCCGTCGCCGCTCGCAGCCGAAATCAAAACAGGCTTGTGGGACCGGAATCGGGCAGCGGCCTGCGCTTCCTCCCGCGTAACCGGCGAGAGCAGATCGACCTTGTTCCAGACTTCGAGGATCGGGCCCGAAGCGGCATCCGTCTCGACGCCGAGATCGCGCAGGACGTGCTCGACATCCACCGCTTGCGCGTCCGTCTCGCTATGGGCGATGTCGCGCACATGGAGCACGAGATCGGCTCCTATCACCTCTTCGAGCGTGGCGCGGAAGGCGGCCACGAGTTGTGTCGGCAGGTCGGAGATGAAACCCACGGTGTCCGACAGAATGATGCGCCGGCCGGAGCCGAGGCGCACTTCCCGCATGGTGGGATCGAGGGTGGCGAATACCTGATCCATGGCCATGACGCCCGCCTGCGTCAGGCGATTGAAGAGCGTCGATTTGCCGGCGTTGGTATAGCCCACGATGGCGACGACCGGATACGGCACCTTCCGCCGGCCCTTGCGATGCAGCTCGCGCGTGCGCACCACGCCTTCGAGTTCGCGGCGGATGGCGATGATCCGCTCGTCGAGCATCCGCCGGTCGAGCTCGATCTGCGCTTCGCCCGGGCCGCCAAGGAAGCCGCGTCCGCCGCGCTGGCGTTCGAGATGGGTCCAGGCGCGCACGAGGCGGCCCTTCTGATACGAGAGGTGGGCGAGTTCGACCTGAAGGCGTCCTTCGCGCGTGCGGGCGCGGCGGCCGAAGATTTCGAGAATGAGGCCCGTGCGGTCGAGCACCTTGGCATTCCACGCGCGTTCGAGATTGCGCTGCTGGACGGGGCTGATGGTGTGATCGACGATGACGAGGCCGACGTCCTCGTCTTTGACGAGGTCTGCGATCTCCTCGACCTTGCCCGAGCCGAACAGCGTTGCCGGACGCGGCTGGGGCACGGAGACGAGACGCGCTTCGGCGACGTCGAGGTCGATCGCTTCCGCGAGGCCCGTCGATTCCGCGAGCCGGTCTTCCGGCGAATGCAGCGAGACGCGCTGCGCGCTGCGGGGCGCATCCTCGCTCGCCGCGCGGGCACGCGTCAGCACCGGCACGAGCACCAGCGCGCGCATCGCCTCGTCGTCAGCGGATCTCTGCTTCTTCGCGTCTTCGCGGGCCGGGTTCTTGCCCGGCTTCGTGCTGTGGTCGTCTATCGGACGCCTACCCTTACTGTCCGTCGGACTCCGCTTCCATCAAATGAACCGGCGCACCCGGCATGATGGTCGAGATCGCATGCTTATAAACCAGCTGCGAATGCCCGTCTCTGCGAAGGAGTACGCAAAAATTATCGAACCAGGTCACAATGCCTTGAAGCTTGACCCCGTTGACGAGAAAAATCGTGAGGGGCGTTTTGCTTTTGCGGACGTGATTGAGGAAGGTGTCCTGGAGGTTCTGAGCGCGATCTGCGGCCATAGGTCGTTGCCTCTTTTTTAGCCTCTTCCTGGACTTTGTACTTGGGCGACGGTCACAGGCGCCGTCGTAATCGAAAAGCCGCCGCGAACGTGCCGGGCAATCCGCGATTTAGGAGCAGCTAACATAGCTGGATGACGAGACAATAGGCGCGCGATCCCGCGCCGACAACTGCAAGAATGACCAAGATCCGTACTCAGCGACAAAGTTCGGCAACCTGGTGAAAGTTTGAGCGCAACCGCCGCGTCAAATCTCCAGGATGTCCGTCGCCGATGGCAACTCCATTGATCCGTACGACCGGCATCACGAGACCGAAAGCCGACGTGACGAACGCCTCGCGTGCGGCGATTGCTTCTTCTACCCGAAACGGCCGTTCAATTAGCGGGATTTTTTCCCGACTCAATAAGTCCAGAAGCGTTCTGCGCGTCACGCCAGGCAGCAGTTCGTGGCCGAGCGCGCGCGTGATCAGCGTGCCGTCGCGATCGACAATCCACGCGTTGCTCGACGCGCCTTCCGTCACGAAGCCGTCACGATCGACGAACCACGCCTCTTGAGCCCCGGCCTTTCCGGCGTCTTCCTTGGCGAGGACGGCCGGCAGCAGCATGACGGTCTTAATGTCGCACCTCGCCCAGCGGGTATCCGGCATGGTGGCGACGGCGATGCCCGCGCTCGCCCTCGCCTCTCGCACCGCGCCGTCGAGGCTGCGGGCGAGACAGATGACCGTGGGCGAAACGCCGGATCGCGGAAACGGGAAGTCGCGGGGCGCGGCGCCGCGCGTGATCTGGAGATAGACGAGACCCGTCTTCACGCGGTTGCGGCGGACCGTTTCGGAGAGAACGATCGAGAGCGCGGCACGCGACATGGGCTGGCGGATGCCAAGCTCCGCGAGCGAGCGTTCGAGGCGCTCCATGTGGCGCGTGCGGTCGACCAGCGCGCCGGCCCTTACCTCGCACACCTCGTAGATCGCGTCAGCGAACTGAAGGCCGCGATCCTCGACGTGGACGCCCGCTTGCGCATAGGGCAGATAGCGCCCGTTGACGTACACGACCCGCGTCATGCCTTCCCCCGCACTCGTCTTTGCACTCGTCTTTGAGCTTTGGGCCGATCAGCCGATCTTGAGTTCGCTGCCGCGCTGATCCGACGAGACGCCGAGCGCGCGCAACTTGCGGTGAAGCGCCGAGCGCTCCATGCCCACGAACTCGGCCGTGCGCGAGATGTTGCCGCCGAAGCGGTTGATCTGCGCCAGGAGATACTCGCGCTCGAAGATCTCACGCGCTTCGCGCAGCGGCAGGCTCATAAGGTGCTCCGCGCCGCCGTTGACGGGCAGCGGCACGTTCGAGCCGATCTCGTCGGGCAGCATGTCGGCGGTGATGACGGTCGAAGGATCGCCGCCGGCGAGGATCATCAGCCGCTCGATGTTGTTGCGAAGCTCACGGACGTTGCCAGGCCAGTCGTGGGCCTGAAGCACGGCAATGGCGTCTTCGCCGATGCGGCGCGGCGCGAGACCGGACGCGTGCGCGAGTTGGCTCACAAAATACTGGATGAGATCGGGAATGTCCTCGCGGCGCTCGGGCAGGCCCGGCACGCGCAGCGGCACGACGTTGAGCCGGTGATAGAGATCCTCGCGGAAGCGGCCCTCGCTCATGTCGCGTTCGAGATCGCGGCTCGTCGACGACACGATACGGACATCCACCGATACTTTCTGCGCGCCGCCGATGCGCTGGAACTTCTGCTCGACGAGGACGCGCAGCACCTTGCCCTGCGTCTCGATCGGCATGTCGGCCACTTCGTCGATGTAGAGCGTGCCGCCGTGCGCTTCTTCGAGGGCGCCGACCTTGCGCGGGCCGCCCGAGCGATCCTCTGTGCCGAACAATTCTTCCTCGACGCGGTCGGGCGCCATGGAGGCGGCGTTGAGCACGATGAAGGGCCCGTCCGCGCGGTGCGATTTCTGATGCAGCAGGCGCGCGGCCAGCTCCTTGCCCGCCCCCGACGCGCCACGGATCAGGATGCGGCTGTTGGTGGGCGCGAGACGGTCGATGGCGCCTTTGAGCTGATTGATGGCGGGCGACTTGCCGATCATCTCGGCGGAGACGGTCGAACGCTCCTTGAGTTCGCGCACCTCGCGCTTGAGGGACGAGGCTTCGAGCGCGCGCAGCGTGACGAGTACGAGCCGGTCGGCCTTGAACGGCTTTTCGATGTAGTCGTACGCGCCGCGCTTGATCGCGGTGACGGCGGTCTCGACGTTGCCGTGGCCGGAAATGATCACGACAGGCAGCTCGGGATAGGTCCGCTTGATGACGGAGAGCACTTCGAGGCCGTCGAGGCGGCTGCCCTGCAGCCAGATGTCGAGAATGACGAGTTGCGGGCGGCGCTCCTCGATGATGCGCAGCGCCTCGTCGCTGTCGCGGGCCAGCCGCGTGCGATGCCCCTCGTCCTCCAGGATGCCCGATACGAGCTCCCGAATGTCGGCTTCGTCATCGACGATCAGGATGTCTGCAGCCATCTCTCAAACTCCTCAAGGATCCGTCGTACGTTTTGCAATCGATATATCGTGTCAGATGTCGCCGCTCGCCGCGCGTTTCGGCACGCCGCTCGCGTCTCCCGATCTTGCCACATCGGTCAGGATCGAAAGCGGCAGCGAAAGCGTGACGCAGGCCCCCGTGGGTCGGCCGGGCGCAGGCTCCGCGTCTTCGAAGATCAGCGTGCCGTCATGCTGGTCGATGATCTTTTGAACAATGGCAAGGCCCAATCCCGTGCCCTTGTGTCCCTTCGTCGTGACGTAGGGTTCGAGCAGGCGGGCGCGGTTATGCTTCGGCAATCCCGGGCCGTTATCGGTCACGGAAATTGCGATGCGCTCGGCGTCGCGGCGAAGCTCCACCTCGACGCGTCCTTCGCGCCCAGGTTCCGTTTCGGCCGCGCTCTCCACCGCCTCCGTCGCGTTCTTGACGAGATTGGTCAGCGCTTGCGTCAGGAGACGGCGGTCGAACGAACCATGCAGCGGCGTGTCCGGCATCTTGAGCGTATAGATGACGCTGCCATGGCTTTCGCGGAACAGGATCACGGGATCCTGCACGGCGTCGCGCAGATCACCGTGCTCCATGACGGGCTTCGGAATGCGCGCGAACGACGCGAACTCGTCCACCATCGTCTTGATGTCGCCCGCCTGCCGCTCGATCGTCGCGGTGAGCTTGTCGAACGTCTCGCGGTCCTCGGTGATGACGCGGCCATATTTGCGGCGGATGCGTTCGGCCGAGAGGATAATCGGCGTCAGCGGGTTCTTGATCTCATGCGCGATGCGGCGCGCGACATCGGCCCAGGCGGACGTGCGCTGCGCGGACACGAGCTCGGTGATGTCGTCGAACGTGACAACCGATCCGACCTCGCCCGGCCCTTCCTTCTCGCGCGTCACGCGGACTGCGAAAATACGCTCTTCCTCGCCGATGGTGACGGCGACCTCTTGCACGCCGCGCGATTTCGCGCCCGGTTCCTCGCGCCGTTCGAGGGCGGGAGCCAGCATCGGCAGCACGTCGATCAGCTTTTTGTTGACGAGTTCGGCTTCGGTGGTTGCCAGAAGCTGCTCGGCGGCACGGCTGACGAGCGTGATGCGGTCGTGGCTGTCGAGACCGATGACACCTGCCGACACGCCCGACAGCACGGCTTCCATGAAGCGGCGGCGGTCGAGCAATTGCTCGTTGGCGGTGACGAGCGCGTCGCGCTGGCTCTTGATTTCGCGCGTCATGGTGTTGAACGTGTTGGAGAGGCGCCGGAGATCGCCCTCTCCGCGCCGCTCGGGCAGTTCCACCGCGAGATTGCCCTGAGAGACCTGCTGGGCGGCCGCGATCAGGCGGCGGATCGGCGCGACGAAGCGGCCCGCAAACCAGAGCCCCACCCAGATGGCCGCCAAGAGCGCGGTCATGGAAATCATCGTGTAGATCAGCGCGTGCGCGAGCCTCAGTCCGCCGCGCGCGCGTCTGAGTTGATTGTACTCGTCGACCGTCTCCGCCGTTTCCGTGAGATGCCCCATGACCTTGGGGCTCAGCGTGCGCGTCACGTAGAGGAAGCGGTCGTCGTAGCGATTGAGCTTGGCGATGGCGGCGACCTGGGCGGTGCCTGTCGGCGTAAACATCGCAACCTGGCCGGTGTCGGCCTGCCGCAAATAGAAAATGGGCACCGGCGCGAGCGGCATGGCGTCGTTTTCGAGCGCTTTGACGACGGGATTGCCCTCGCCGTCGAGCACGTAGGCGGTCGGAAGGTCGCGCAGCGCGGCCTGGGCCATCACGTGCTGACGGAACGCTTCCGTATCGCCGGGGATGTTGTCGGCGGAGGCATCGATGTCGCGCACCATGTTCACGAGGTCGGTACGGATAAGTTGCCTGTGCTCATCGACATAAGCCTGCGCGACTTCCATCGAGTTGTCGACGATCGCCCGCGTGCGGGTGGAGAACCAGCCATCGAGCGAGCGGGAGAACGTCGTCGTCGCCGCCGCCGCGAGCACCACCGCCGGAAGCGCCGCGATGATCGAGAACAGCAGCACGATGCGGACATGCAGCCGCGCGCCCGCGAGCTTCGCGCGCCACGCCCGCCACATGCCGTAGCCCTGCCACGCGATGACGACGATCATCGCGGCGATGAGCAGGAGGTTCAGCAACAGCGCGCCGACGACGATCTCGTCGCGCGGGGCGATGGGCGTGAGGCCGGTCAGGATCAGGTACGTCGCCAGCGCCGCGATAATCGAGAGGATGACGATGACGAGGCCGGTCCAGAAGGCGCGGTCCGTCAGGTCGAGAGGCGATGCCGCGGTGCCCGTCCACGCCGCTTTCTCAGGTGAGCCAGTTCCGGCCATGTGTCTTCTGTCCTTGACCCAAGAAATCCGACCGCCGCCGTCCGAGTATCCGCACGCATGTCACTCTCCGAGCACGGATTTCGTGAGCGGCGCGGTTTCTTCGCAACGTCGAGGGGCGCCATGGATCGGCGCACGCTGTTCAGGGGTAATTGAGACACCCTAACTGTGACATTCTTGCGACGCAACGGTGCGGCATAGCCATCCACTGTGCAGTGTTGCCACGTGGGAATTGCGCGAATGTAACGCCGTTTCCACACCGAACGGCACAAGTCGTGTTGCAGAGCGGAGAACGCTCCCTTCGCCCGCTCAGCTCATGGGGCTGCGGAAGACGCGGATGTCGAGCGCCTTGATGCGGCTTCGGAGCGTATTTCGGTTGAGGCCCAGAAGCTCGGCGGCGCGGATCTGGTTGCCGCGCGTCGCCGCGAGGGCCGCCGACAGCAGCGGATATTCCACCTGACGGATCACCCGGTCGTAGAGCCCGGGAGGAGGCAGCTCCTTGCCGAAGCTCGCGAAGTATTGCGTGAGGTGGCGCTCCACGAGTTCGGAGAAATCCTTGGGTTCGGATTCTGCCGTCGTACTGCGCTGAGGGAGTGCCTCGACCAGTTCCTGATCGATGATCTGCTGGGTCAGCGTATCCTGCGTATAGAGCGCGCCGACACGACGGACGAAGTTTTCCAGCTCGCGCACGTTCCCCGGCCAGGGATGCGCCTTGAGGCGCTCGATGGCGCTCGTCTCGATCGACTTCTGGCCCAGGCCTTCCCGCGCGGCCTGGCGCAGGAAGTGGCGCACGAGATCGCCGATATCCTCCACGCGCTCGCGCAGCGGCGGCAGGCGGAGCGGCACGACGTTGAGACGGTAATAGAGATCCTCGCGGAAGAGGCCCTGCTGAATCTGGCTCCTGAGATCGCGGTGGGTGGCGGCCACGATGCGCACGTTCGTTTTGATCGGCGTGCGTCCGCCGACGGTGGTGTATTCTCCCTGCTGGAGCACGCGCAAAAGACGCGTCTGGGCTTCCAGCGGCATGTCGCCGATCTCGTCGAGAAAGAGCGTGCCGCCCTCGGCTTGCTCGAAGCGGCCGATGGCGCGCGCCTGCGCGCCCGTGAAGGCGCCCTTCTCGTGGCCGAACAATTCGCTTTCGATCAGTTCGCGCGGGATCGCGGCCATGTTGATGGCGACGAACGGCCCCTGACGGCGCTTGCCGTAGTCGTGCAGCACGCGCGCGACCAATTCCTTGCCGGTGCCGCTTTCGCCCTGGATCATCACCGTGAGGTCGGTCTGCGTGAGGCGCGCCAGCGCCCGATAGATTTCCTGCATGGCGGGCGAGCGGCCGATCAGCGGCAGCTCTTCCGCCTCCATATCGCTCGCCGCCGCGCGCGGCCGCCGCCCCTGCCCTGCGAGCGCGCGCGCGACGACGGAGACAACTTCGGAGAGATCGAAGGGCTTCGGCAGATACTCGTAGGCGCCTTTCTCGGCCGCGGTGAGCGCCGTCATCAGCGTGTTCTGCGCGCTCATGACGATGATCGGCAGATCGGGACGCACCTTCTTGATGCGCGGAATGAGGTCGAACGCGTTTTCGTCCGGCATCACGACATCGGTGATCACCACATCTCCCTCGCCCTGGCTGACCCAGCGCCAGAGCGTGGCGGCGTTTCCGGTCGCACGCGGCGCATAACCGGCGCGCGCGAGCGCCTGATTGAGCACCGTGCGAATGGCGGTGTCGTCGTCGGCGATGAGAATTGTGCCGCGAGCCATGGGCGTCATGCTCTCCTGTCGTTCGCTGGAATGGGCCGATGATGAAGGGGACGGCTGTCGTGGTGGGCGCGGTCCTGCATCGGAAGAAGGACGCGAAACATCGTGCGGTTGGCCTCGCTGTCGCACTCGATGATGCCGCCGTGATCGCCGATGATCTTGGCGACGAGGGCGAGGCCGAGCCCGGTGCCGTTGTGCTTGGTGGTCACGAAGGGATCGAAAAGATGCGGACGTAGGTGGTCGGGCACGCCGCTCCCGTTGTCCTCGATCTGGATCATGAGCGGCAGACTGATGCGCGTGTCGGTGCCGGGCACAGAGAGCCGGACGCCCGGACGAAACGACGTCTGCATGACGATGCGCCCCTCGCTGTTGCCGTCGCCGAGCGCTTCTGTCGCGTTCTTGATCAGGTTGAGGAACGCCTGCACGAGCTTGTCGCGATTGCCGGGCACGGGCGGGAGCGAGGGATCGTAATCCTCGATGAAGCGCACGCCGCGCGCGAAGCCGGATTCGGCCAGCCGGCGCACGTGGTTCAGAACGTCGTGGATGTTGACCGGCTCCTTCGCCAGCGGGCGCTCGTCGCCGAACACCTCCATGCGGTCCACGAGATTTCGGATACGCTCCGTCTCCGAGCATATGAGCTGCGACAGCACGCGATCCTCGTCCGACAGGCTCTGCTCAAGAAGCTGGGCGGCACCCTTGATGCCCGACAGTGGATTCTTGATTTCGTGCGCGAGGACAGAGGCCATGCCCGATACGGAGCGGGCCGCCGCTCTATGGGTCAACTGGCGCTCGATCATGTGCGCCATGGTGCGCTGCTGAAGCATCACGACAATGAGAGGCTCGGCCTCGCTGATGGGGCCGGAGAACACATCGACAAGCCGCGGGCTCGGAAACTTCGGACTGCCAAGCTCAATGCCGTATTCGTTCACGGTCGATCCGCTTTCGCGCACCTGATCGACCAACGAGAGCAGCGGACACCCGAACGCCATGATGTCGTCCAAGCGCATCCGGAGCAGCAACGCCGTGCTCATCGACAGGAACGCTTCGGCCGCCGCATTCACGTAAACGATCTGGTTCTCCTCGCCGACGACGAGGATGGGGTGGGGAAGCGAGCCCAGGAGCAACTCGTGATCGAGCGCGGGCTTGCGGAGGGGCGCTGCTTGGCTGCGCTCTGCTGCTTTCTTGATCACGCCGCGTTCTCCAGCACATCCTCATCGGATCGGTCGCTGTAGAACGCATCGAGAAATTCGAGCGCGCGCACGGCGTCGTCCTCCGTGCACAACCGCCTCCGCCACGTCTTGAGCGTTTCGGTGCGATGCCCGCTCGTTTCCAGATACCAGCCGATATGCTTGCGCGCGTTGCGAAGGCCCAGGAACTCGCCGTAGTGGGTGAGCATCGCTTCGACATGGCCGCGCGCGATGCGCGCCTGCTCAGCGAGCGGCAGCGCCGTCGTTTCGAGCGCGCCATCTGCGAGCGCCGCTGCGATCTGCCCCGGAAGCCAAGGCGCGCCATAGGCCCCGCGCCCGATCATGACGCCGTCAGCGCCGGAAGCTGAGAGCGCGGTGCGGGCGTCCGCAACGCTCGCGATGTCGCCGTTCACGATCACCGGGATCGAAACGGCCTCCTTGACAGCGCGGACGGCCGTCCAATCGGCCTCGCCTTTGAAGAACTGCTGGCGCGTGCGCCCGTGCACCGTGAGGAGTTGGATGCCGGCCGCCTCGGCGCGCCGCGCGAGCTCCGGCGCGTTGCGCGAGCGATCGTCCCATCCGAGCCGCATCTTGAGCGTGACGGGCACCGTGACGGCACCAACGACCGCCTCGATCAGCGCGAGCGCGTGGTCGAGATCGCGCATCAGCGCCGAGCCCGAGGCTTTGCCTGTCACCTCACGGGAGGGGCAGCCCATGTTGATATCGACGATGTCGGCGCCCTTTGCTTCCGCGATCCGCGCGCCCTCTGCCATCCAGCGCGGCTCGCAACCGACGAGTTGTATGACAAAAGGCGTCAATCCCTCGCCCTCGGCGCGCTTCAGGACGTCGCTGCGGCTCGCGACCAATTCGGCGCTCGCCACCATTTCGGAGACGACGAGCCCCGCCCCGTGCGCATGAGCCAAGCGGCGGAACGGCAAGTCGCTCACCCCGGTCATCGGAGCGAGAAAGACATTGTTGGCAATGGCTTGTGAGCCGATTTGAAGGCGTGTCACAGGCGAAAGGTCTCGTCTTGCCTATAAGTTGGGCACGAATATTGTGTGCCTTGGATTTAGGCACAATATGTCGGCCTCCCCTCCGGCGCAAGCGCGAAGCGCGGGCCGGCGATTGCCCAATTGCCGCGTCGAGGCTAAGTCCCAAGCCATCGCCGTTCAGCCTGGATGCCTCTCGTGACAGCAGCCGCCTTGATCGTTGCCGCCGGCCGGGGATCCCGGGCCAGCGGCTCAGGCCTCCCGCCCAAGCAATATGCGCCGCTTGCGGGCCGGCCGGTGCTTACGCACGCCATCGCGGCCTTTCACGCCGTTCCGGAAATCCAGCGCATTGCCGTCGTCATTCATCCCGACGATGCGGAGCTTTATGCCGATTGCGTGCGGCTGGCGCCCGACCGCCTGCTTGCGCCTGTCATCGGCGGTGCGACACGGCAAGAGTCGGTGCGTCTCGGGCTTGAAGCGCTCTCGGCCGACGCCCCGGACCTCGTGCTGATCCACGACGCCGCCCGGCCCTTGGTGTCCCCGGACACCATCCAGGGTGTGCTCGATGCGCTCCGCAATCACGAGGGGGCACTTGCCGCGCAGCCGGTGGCCGACACCCTGAAGCGTGCGCATGGCGACGGCACCGTCTCCGATACGCTCTCGCGCAATGGCCTCTGGCAGGCGCAGACGCCGCAGGGCTTCCGCTTCGCCCTCATCCGCGCCGCGCACGCCCGCGCGGCCGCCGACGGGCGTGACGATTTCACGGACGACGCAGCCCTGGCGGAATGGGCCGGGCTCGGCGTGGCCCTCGTCGCGAGCCCACGGCGGAATTTCAAGATCACCACGCAGGAGGATCTGGCCATGGCCGAGAATCTGCTTCGATCCAACGAACCGCGTCTCGAAACGCGGACAGGCACCGGCTTCGACGTCCATGCCTTCTGCGAGGGAGATCACGTCTGGGTCGGCGGCGTGCGGATCGCGCACGACAAGGGGCTCTCGGCCCATTCGGACGGCGACGCGCCGCTGCATGCTCTGACGGACGCGCTGCTCGGCGCGATCGGCGAAGGAGACATCGGCCAGCATTTCCCACCGTCCGACCCGAGGTGGAAAGGCGCGGCGTCGCATATCTTCCTCGCCGATGCGGCCCAGCGCGTAGCCACACGCGGCGGACGCATCGTCAACGTGGACCTGACGATCCTGTGCGAAACGCCACGCATCGGTCCCCATCGCGACGCCATCCGCGGCCGCGTAGCCGAGATTCTAGGGCTCGACGTGGCGCGCGTCAGCGTCAAGGCGACTACGACGGAACGGCTCGGCTTCACGGGCCGCGGTGAGGGACTCGCGGCGATGGCGGCTGCCACAGTGCTGATGCCCGCCTGACTTATGCTCGTCGCACATGACGCACCGCACAGCGGATTTTCCTCACCGGCTGACCCGGTTCGCGTTGACCCCCCTCCCAGAATCGCGGCATCAAATTGCCTAGGTGGTTGTATGCCAAAAGCGATGCAACAAGCGATGCACTAAGCTTTACCAGGGGCCACGTCCATGAACCTGATGACCCACACGCTCGAGCGTCCGGTGACGGACCACGCCGCTACGGCCAACATTTCCGAGATTGCCGAGACGACGTCGGCAACCTGTCTCGCAACCCGCGTGCGCCAGCTTTCGCGCATCATCACGCGCCTCTACGACGATGCGATGCGCCCGCTCGGCATCACGGCCAGCCAGTACACGCTGCTTGCCCAGCTCGCCTCGCGCGACGGCATCACGGCGGTCGAGATCGGCCACGAACTCGATATCGAAAAGTCGACGCTCTCCCGGAACTTGAAGCGCCTGCTGGCGCTCGGCCTGATCATCATGGATCCGCCAGCCGGCCGGCGTGGGCGCGGTCTGCATCTGACGGCCAAAGGTCAGATCACGCTCAAGGATGCCTATCCTGTTTGGCAGGGCGCTCAGGCGCGCTCGGTCGCCGTGATGGGTGTCGATACCCGCGCCAAGCTCGACGACCTGCTCCGCACGGCGGAAAAGCTGATCGCCGACTGACGGGCCCAAAATTCTCGGTTATTTGTTCGGGGGCGTGCCGCAAGGCTCGCCCTCAGGCATTTCGGCTTTTGCGCGGAGCAACTCGCATGGTTCTCCCCGATCTCGTCCCGGTAGCGGAGCGGCTGATCTCGGATCTGCGCGCGCAGGGGCTCAAGCTTGCCACCGCTGAGAGTTGTACGGGCGGGCTCATCGCCGCGCTATTCACCGAGGTGGCGGGCGCATCGGATGTATTCGAGCGCGGCTTTGTCACCTACACCAACGCCGCGAAAATCGGGCAGCTCGGCGTGGATCTCGAAACCCTGCTGCGGTATGGCGCGGTGAGCGCGGAGACGGCCGAAGCGATGGCCAACGGCGCGCTCCGGTGCTCGGCCGCGGATGTGACGCTGTCTGTCACCGGCATTGCCGGACCGGGCGGCGGCTCGGCCGATAAGCCGGTCGGGTTGGTTTATCTCGGCCACGCCTTTCGCGGACGGCCGACGCAGACGCTGGAGCTGCGCCTTGGGCAGGACCGGACCCGCTCGGCCATTCGCGAGAAGACGGTCGCGGAAGCGCTTGCGCTCCTCGGCCGATCGCTGCGCACGTAGAACGCGAGCGCCGATCTCGATTCCGCCAAGCTCACGCACGCGAAAGGGCTCGCAATCGCGACAAGGCGATCACTCACCTGAGCGCGTCTTTCTGCTGCGCGCGCCAGAGCATCGCCTTGTCTTCCTCCGGGCTGATGTAGCCGTCGCCATTCGCGTCGATCTCATCGAAGATTTCAGCGACGTTCGGATTTCCGGCAACCGCCTCCTCGCGGCTCAGACGGCCATCGCGATCCGTATCGTGTGCGTCCCATTCCGCCTGCCATGCGGCTTCGTCGAAATCCGCAGGCGGCTCCAGCGACGCGCCGTGCGCAATTGCCGGAGCGGCGAGAGCGGCCATCATCACACAGCTATGAAAGAATTTCATTCCCGTTCCCCTCGACAGCCCAAGACGTGAACGAGGATAAGGGAGAAGTCAGGCTTTTTTTCGAGAGTTAGGTCGTGAACTCATAAATGGATGGGATATCGATGAGTTCACGACCTAAACCCCACCTGCCCCACCGCCGCGGTAAAGAGCGCGGGCGCGGGCTTCGAAGGCTTCCGTATAGCTCTTTACGGCCTTCTCGAATGCGGCGCCGACAATCAGCGACAGCATGGTCGAGCTGAACGCATAATCGATGGTGAAATGCACGTCCGAGCCCCCATCCGCCGCAACGAACCGCCAGTCGTTTTCGAGATGGCTGAAGGGCCCGTCGAGATGGCGCACGCGAACTTCGCCAGCCTTCGGAAGCAGTTCCACGCGCGTCGTGAAACGCTCGGTGATGGCCTTGTAGCCCACCGTCATGGTGGCGGTGAGCGCGCTTCCCTCCTGCGTTTCCTTACGTTCCAGGACGGTGAGCCCTTCGACGAGCGGCAGAAATTCCGGATAGCGCTCGACGTCGGCGACGACGGCGAACATTTGCTCGGGCGTGAAGGCAACACGCCGGACAGTGTTGAAGCGCGGCACGTATGACTGATCCTTATCGTGGTGGGGTTCCGGCGGCGGCGAGGCGCACGGCCTTGAGACGTTGGAAATCCTCGTCCGCATGATACGACGAGCGCGTGAGCGGGCTCGACGCGACCACATGGAAGCCCTTGGCAAGCGCGATCCGCCTGAGGTCGTCGAACTCGTCGGGCGGGACGTAACGCTTGACCTCCGCATGCTTCGGCGACGGCGCGAGATACTGCCCGAGCGTGAGGAAATCGACGTCGGCCGACCGCAAATCGTCCATCACCTGGAGCACCTCGTCGCGCGTTTCGCCAAGACCAAGCATGAGGCCCGATTTGGTGAAGATCGTTGCGTCGAGCTCTTTCGCGCGCTGCAGGAGGCGAAGCGAATGGAAATAGCGTGCGCCGGGACGGATGCGCACATAAAGGCCTGGCACCGTTTCCAAGTTGTGATTGAGAACATCGGGACGCGCCGCGACGACTTTTTCGAGGGCTCCGTCCTTGCGTAGAAAATCTGGGATGAGCACCTCGATGCTGGTGGCCGGCGCACGTGCGCGAACCGCCCCGATGACGTCTGCGAAATGAGCCGCGCCGCCGTCCGCGAGGTCGTCGCGGTCGACGGACGTGATGACGACATGGCGGAGTCCGAGCGCTTCGACCGCGTCGGCCACTTTCGCCGGCTCGTCCGCGTTGAGCGGGCGCGGCACCCCGGTCGCCACGTTGCAGAAGGCGCAAGCGCGCGTGCAGATCTCGCCCATGATCATCATCGTGGCATGGCGCTGCTGCCAGCATTCGCCGATGTTGGGGCAACCGGCCTCCTCGCACACGGTCGCGAGGCCGTGCTCGCGGACGATGGCGCGCGTCGCAAGGAAGGCGTCCGAGCCCGGCGCGCGCACGCGGATCCATGCCGGCTTGGGCGGCATCGGATTGTCCGGGCGATGCGCTTTTTCGGGGTGACGCCGTGATGGATGCCCGCGTCCGCCCCGCATGTCGATCAATGTGACCATCGGCATTCTCTGGCTGAGCCTTGGGCTCAACTTAGAGGGCAAGACGCCGCGATTAAAGCGGACAATGGTCGCGATGTGAGGGGCGGTGTCGCGTGTTTTCGCGTTCCGGCGTATCAGCGCCCGCCGAGGAAGCGGGCGACGATCACGACGAGCATCGCGCCGATGGTCGAGATCGCAATCTGGTTGCCGTAGGGAATGACGGAATCGAAGTCGTACGGCAGTGTCAGCAGGCCGGCATTGGCCAGGCTTCCGCCGACCACGGCGCCGATGAGCCCAACCAACAGGTTGCGGATCAATCCGCCGCCGCCGAGCAATAGCCCCGCGAGCCAGCCAGCCACCAGGCCGTTGAGGACCATGACGACCCACTGCGGGTTATCGGCTGCGAATTGCTGCAATTGCTCCATGCGTCTCCCCTCAAGTCACGCCAAATATGGCTGGCGCTTTACGGCCGGCAAACGCGCGCGCACGTCGAGAAACAACTCCTCAACCGTGGCGTTGTCTCAAGCGTGACGCTCTCTCAAGCGTGGCACTGGGCGCCGAGATAATCGTTGAGAAGACGATTGTAGAGATCCGCATCGGCCTTTTGTGAGGCGGAGACTTTCCGGCCAGCCGCCTGCGACTGGATGACGGACGGCACGCCTTTGGCGTCGAGGCGGTTGAGCTGCTGCTTGATCGAGCCGCAGGTTTCGCCAGCCGCAAGCGCTTTGCGCCCTGGCCCTTGCTGATTGCCGCCGGAAGCGCAGCCCGCGGCTAGAACGGCCGTCGCAACGGCACCCAGCAGAGCCAACCGAAATGCGCCGCCACGCACCGTCGCTGTCATGGATCAGAAGCCCTCTAAAAGAGTAATCGCTGGCAAATTATGATTTTCAGCAGAAGTGTAGAAGCCCTCTGCGCTTCTCTCAAGCCATTCGCGCGAAACTGTGGCCGGAGTGCAGCACTCCCACGCCGAGGGGCGCGCATACGCTTCGCCCCATCGGCAAGATCCGGTCAGGACGCCAAGTCGTGATGACTGGCGTTACGGGCTCGACTGCGGGATGACCGGCGGCGCGATGTGGCGCTGTGCCGGGGGTGTCGGAGATGCCACGGGCGGGGGTGTCGCAGCAGACACAACCTGTGCCGCGTTGTTCGTCTTCGGCGCCGCTGTGACGGGTGCGGCCGCCGCGGCAGGTGCCGCCGGCGCGGCCTGCTGCACGGCGAGTTGCGGCACCCGAACGCCGGGCGCTGCGCACTTAGCCTGGAATTCGGCGTTGGCCTTGTCGAGCTCCGCGGCCTGCCCGAGCGAGGCGCGCTTGACGGACACCGTCGAAGACTTTCCGACGGACGCTTTCTCCAGCCGCTCCGTCAGGCCGTCCTGGCGCAGTGCCTGGATGCGCTGGGCGAGCGCATGACAGGACGGATCGACCGCGTTTGCGGCGGGAACCGCCTGGGCGGTGTTGATCGACTGTGTGGTCAGCGGGTTCGAAAGGATGCCACTGTCCGAGCAGCCCGCGAGGCCAAGCCCGACGACTGCGGCCGTAATCAATGTCGCTCCGGATTTCCGCATGGTGTCCCCCATGATCGGCGGCCTGACGTTTGCCGCTCCATCGCCCTGGTCTACGGTCTCGTTCGCGTCCGTCACAAGAAGGCGGGGCCAATTTGTCGGTGTATGGACGAAATTGACAGAGGCGAATCTGTGGAAATGTCGCCGCCGTGGCGTGACGGCCACAAACGGGGTCCAGTGGTGGGCACAGCGACCCGGAACCCGCGGGCGAATTGAACAACTGAAAGTAAGATGCCGGCCGAATCCCGGCTCAAGCCGCGAGAACGAGGCCCTGAATGGCGCGCGCAACGTCCGCCACAGTCGGCACGGCTGCGGCCTGAAGCTCGGCGGCATACGGCATCGGGACGGATGCGCCGGCGATCCGAAGCGGCGGGCTTTGCAAGACGCGGAATTGATGCGCCGCGACGTGGGCGATCAATTCGGCGCCGATGCCGCCCTCCCCCGCGCCCTCTTCGAGAGTCACCAATCGGCCCGTGCGCGCAACCGACGCCGCGACCGCATCGCGGTCGAGAGGGCGCACCCACATCAGGTCCACGATCTCAGCCTCTATCCCGTCGAGGCTCAATGCGCTTGCGGCTTCGAGGGCCGTCACCACAGCGCGGCCTGCGGCGGCAATCGTTACGTGGCGTCCGCTCCGCACGATGCGCGCCCGGCCGGGCGTCGGATCGAACGGAGCGTCGGCCGTGGCATCCTGCATCGGGTAAAGCAACTCGTGCTCAAGCACGGCCACGGGGCCGCGATGCTGGATCGCCGCGCGGAGCAGCGCCTTGGCGGACGAGGCGCTTGCCGGGTGCGCAACCTTGAGGCCGGGGATGCGCGCGAGATCGGCTGCGACGCAGCGCGCATCCTGCCCGGCCATACCCGGCACGTAGCCGTTCGGGCCGCGGATCACGAGGGGGACGGATTGCGTTCCCCCCGAGAGATAGAAAGTCTCGGCGGCCGTCGCGAGATAAGGGGTCAGAACTTCGAGCGCGCGGCCCCAATGGGCGATCTCCACGACCGGCTTCAAGCCCGACAAGGCTGCGCCGAGCGCCACGCCGAACAGTGCATCTTCGAGGGCTGCGACCTTCACCACGCGCTTTTCGCCGAAGGTATCGAGAAGCCCCTGCGCGACTTTGGGGGCTCCGCGGTTTTGGGCGACGTCCGTGCCGATCAGAAAGACGCGGCCGTCCGCGTGCATCTCCTCGGCGAGCGCGTCTCTCAACGCCTCGCGATAGGTGCTCCCACGTGCGGGAGCGAGGGCATGATCGCGCCCTTGTGCGGGAGATCGCCGGGCTTCGTCGTGAGGCAAAGGCCCGAGGCTCGCAAAACCGAGCGCGGCAGACGGGGCATCTTCCAATGTGCGCGGCACGCCAGCAAAAACGATGGCGATCGGCGTATTGACCTTCACCCCTTCCGTTCCCGCGGGCACGAGGATGCGCTCGATGCGCCCCTCGCTCGACGCTTCGATTTCGAGCGTCGCCGTCGAGGTTGCGATCTCGACGAGCACGTCGCCTGCTGCGACGTGCTGGCCTTCGGCCACGTGCCAGCGCGCAATCCTGCCGTCGGTCATGGTCGGTGTCATGGGCGGCATGAGGATCTGCTGACGCATCGGATGCCTCACGCCTCGGCTGCGGAAAGGAGGTTGCCCGGCGATGGTGCAGGCTCGGCCTGCGCTGCCATCTTCGCGGCCGTGACGTCCTCCCTCACCTCTTTTTCGAGCGCCTTGATGTCTTTTTCTCCGAGGACGCCCGTGGCCAGAATGCGTGCGCGCGCCTTGCTGACGGGATCTGCATCCTCAATGCGGGCCTCCGCGCCGCCACGCCGCGCCGGCATTCCACCGTGGCCGCGATAGCGATAGGTCAGCATTTCGAGAAGCGTCGGGCCCTCGCCGTTGCGCGCCCGCGCGATGGCGCGGCGGCCTGCCGCCCGCGCGCGGCGGACGTCGATGCCGTCGACCTGCTCGCCCGGCAGCGCGAACGGCGTGCCGCTTTCGGCGATGGCGGATGGGACGGGACCGAGCACGATCCCCGCACCGGGATTGGCCGTGTTGTTGTCGACGACGAAGACGACCGGAAGCTTGCGGTCGGCGGCGAAGCGGTAAGCCTCGAACACGCGGCCGCGCGCAGCCGCGCCATCACCATAGAAGCACACCGTCACCGCCTCGTCGCCCCGATAGCGGGAAGCGAACGCAAGCCCCGCGGCCACCGGGACGTTGAGGCCGGAAAAGCCGTGGCCGCCATAGAAGCCGTGCTCGGGGGCGAACATGCGAACGGAGCCGCCCCTCCCGCGCGACACGCCCGCTTCCCGTCCGAGCAACTCCGCCATGATGCGGCGCGGCTCGACGCCGCGGGCGAGAAGCACGCCGTGCGTCCGGTAGCTGGTGATGACGGGATCCGTGTCGCGCGCCGCCATCATGAGGCCGACGATCGCGCCTTCCTGCCCAATGGAGAGCGGGCAGAGCCCGTGGATCGCTTCCAGCGCATAAAGCTGGCCCGCCTTTTCTTCGAAACGGCGGATGAGCAGCATCGTCCGGTAGGCCTGGATTTCCTCCTCCGGCGTAAAGGCGATGCTGTCGATGCTCGCCGAACCAGGGGGCGCCCCCGTCATCTTGGTGTCTTGCTCCGTTCTGGAATGGGCTTGGACATGTGTGCTGCCCACGCATCACGTTGCCATAGCGCCACGAAATTTACACGACAACGTCCGGCTGAAGCCAGCTTTGCGTGCGGCGCTCCAGGCCTGATGTGCGTCAGCGGCCTTGCAACGCGGCGCGATGCATGCCGGGGCACGTCTGGCCGAGACCTGTGGCAACCTGACGGCAAGGGTTCGCATCGGGACGCCGCGGCACGGTCTACCTCGCGTCGTGCGTCCTTTCCGCGACAATGCTGTCCCTGGGATGAGCGAAGCCCAGGACCTCGCGCGCGATCTCTTCGACGAAATCGGGGTCCGGAAGATCCGGGCGGAGGAGCGCCACATCGCGCTCAAGCTTCGACCGCACGGTCTCAAGGCTCTCAAGCTGGAACTGAAGAGCGCTTTCGCGCTCAAGCAGTCGTTCTCGAGCCTCAAGACCGTGGCGGCCTTTGAAGGTGTGATGGGCGAAATACGCAGTTAAGCCAAGGCAGAGAAGCAAAACCAATGCCTGCCGAAGCTTGGATCGCCGATCGTATGAAGGCTGACGCAGCACGGGGGTGTTCGACGTTACGCACTATGAGATCCGGGAACGAGGTGAGTATCGCGCGGCACTCTTAAGGCCAGGTAAAGCGCCGTCAGGAATTGGAAAAATCGACATCGTGCCCGCAAAACAAAGGGCTGCGGAGAGCATATCTCCGCAGCCCATAGGCTGTCCTCGGCCCTCGTGCCTAGACGGCGCGATCGCCGCGCAGGATCGAGCGGCCGGCATAGAGTGCGACATCGCCAAGCTCGCCCTCGATGCGAATGAGTTGGTTGTACTTCGCGAGACGATCCGACCGGCAGAGCGAGCCCGTCTTGATCTGTCCGCAGTTGGTGGCGACCGCGAGATCGGCAATCGTCGCGTCCTCCGTCTCGCCCGAGCGGTGCGACATGACGGCGGTGTAGCCTGCGCGCTGCGCCATCGAGACGGCGTCGAGCGTCTCGGTGAGCGTGCCGATCTGGTTGACCTTGACCAGGATCGAGTTGGCCGTTTTCGTCTTGATGCCGCGCGAGAGGCGGGCCGTGTTGGTGACGAAAAGGTCGTCGCCCACGAGCTGGACATTCTTGCCGATGGCGTCGGTAAGCATCTTCCAGCCCTCCCAGTCGTCCTCGGCCATGCCGTCCTCGATGGAGATGATCGGGAAGCGCGTGACGAGGTCTTCGAGGTAGCGCGTCATGCCGGCGCTATCGAGGCTCTTGCCCTCGCCTTCGAGCTCGTACTTGCCGTTCCTGTAGAATTCGGTCGAGGCGCAATCGAGCGCAAGCATCACCTCGTCGCCGGGCTTGTAGCCCGCAGCCTCGATGGACTTCATGATGAACCCGAGCGCTTCGTCTGCGCTCTTCAAGTTCGGCGCGAAACCGCCTTCGTCACCGATGCCGGTGTTATGGCCGGCGTCCTTGAGGCCCTTCTTCAGCGTGTGGAAGATCTCCGCACCGATCCGGATCGCATCCGCGCACGTCTCCGCGGAGACCGGCATGATCATGAATTCCTGGATGTCGATGGGGTTGTCGGCGTGCATGCCGCCGTTGACGATGTTCATCATCGGAACGGGGAGCACATGCGCCGCTGCGCCGCCCACATAGCGATAGAGCGGGAGGCCGGACGCTTCCGCGGCGGCCTTGGCGGCGGCCATCGACACGCCGAGGATGGCGTTGGCGCCGAGGCGGGACTTGTTCTCCGTGCCGTCGAGCTGGATCATGGCCGCGTCGAGGCCGCGCTGGTCCTCGGCGTCGAGACCGGTCAGCGCATCGGCGAGTTCGCCGTTCACGGCTTCCACGGCCTTCTGCACGCCCTTGCCGAGATAGCGGCTCTTGTCGCCGTCGCGCAACTCGTTGGCTTCATGCGCGCCGGTGGACGCGCCGGACGGAACGGCCGCGCGGCCGAGCGAGCCATCCTCCAGCATGACATCGACCTCCACGGTCGGGTTGCCCCGGCTGTCCAGGATCTCGCGGCCGAGAATGTCGACGATGGCGGTCATGGGCTTTTCCTTGGAAGTCTGATGGACAATGGTTTTTATGAGCCGTCGGGCTGTTTTTCGTGTTCGCGCGCCGGGGTGCCGCACGCGCCCCGTTGGGGGCCGGTGCGGGTTGTACCTGGGTTCGCCGAGCGCGGAAAGACCCCATCGGGTAGGTTCGAAAACCATATTGGACAACAGGAGCCATCCGGTCATGGCAGATGACAGCGCGCTGGTGCTCTTTTCAGGCGGTCAGGATTCGACCGTCTGCCTCGCCTGGGCGCTCGCACGCTTCGGGCGGGTGGAGACGATTGGCTTCGACTATGGGCAACGCCACGCGGTCGAACTGTCGCAGCGGGGCGCGGTGCTCGATGGGTTGCGGGCTCGCTTTCCGGCATGGGCCCCGCGTCTCGGCGCGGATCACAGCCTTGCTCTCCCCGAACTCGGACGTCTCAGCGAAACCTCGCTCACGCGCGAAACCGAGATCGCGATGACGGACGCGGGCCTGCCGTCCACGTTCGTGCCGGGGCGCAACCTGCTGTTCCTCACCTACGCGGCCGCACTCGCCTACCGGCGCGGGATCGGCACCCTGGTCGGCGGCATGTGCGAGACCGATTATTCCGGATACCCCGATTGCCGCAACGACACGATACAGACGCTTGCGAGAACCCTTTCACTCGGCATGGACGTCGAGCTTCGCATCGAAACGCCTCTGATGTGGATCGACAAGGCCGGGACGTGGGCCCTCACGCACGCGCTCGGCGGCGACGCGCTGGTCGATCTCATCGTTCAGGATACGCACACCTGTTATCTTGGCGACCGGAGCCGGCGGCACGCGTGGGGCGCGGGATGCGGCACCTGCCCCGCGTGCGAGCTCCGCGCCAAGGGATGGAACGCATGGAAACGCGAGACGGCCGCGACCGACACCGCGAGCGAACCGCTCTGATCCAAGCCGTCGATGCCGCGCGCTCGTTAAGGAAACCCCGGTGGCGCCGTTGTCGAAACGTACGAGCATCCTATGGTGCTGGCACCACGCGCCGCCGCACATTCACGCTACGGATCTTCCCTCATGCGCATTCCACTGTCCTTCGCTTTCGGTTTGGCGACAGCCGTCCTCGTCCCTGCCGAGGCGTTCGCAACATCGACCGAAGCCTTTCACGGGCGGTGGGAAAAGGTCGGCCAAGCGTGCCAGTATTCAAATGAGGAAACCGAGGGCGACTACTTCTCCATCGGCGCGGATCTCTTCAAGTACAGCTCAGGCTTCTGCCCGGACCCGGTCTTCAAACTGTCGGGCGACAGGCTTTCGGTCACCGCCCATTGCACCTTCGGAGAGAGCGAGCAGTCGCCGGTCGCGGAGCAGTTCACCCTCGACGACGGCGAGCTTATCGCGAACGGGACGCGCTTGAACGGCAGCTACGAGCGTTGCGGACCGGCGTCCGACTAAAGATCAAGGTTAGGATTTGGCGAACGCCTTCGTAGGCCGCTTAGGGTGAATCGACGCGCTCCCTGGCAACCCTCCGTGAGCGCTCCTACTTATGATGGGTCAGCTCCGAACCTTCAGGAGACCCCCCATGGGCAAGTCCGAATCCAAGTCTGACCTCAAGAAGGCCGCCGAGAAGCGCAAGGCTCCCCTCGCCACCCCGAGCGACCTCGGCGACAACGCGGTGCGCGATCTCACCGGCGCGCTCAACGAATTGCTCGCCGATGTGTTCGCGCTCTACCTCAAGACCAAGAATTTTCACTGGCACATGTCCGGACCGCACTTCCGCGACTACCACCTGATGCTCGACGACCAGTCGGCCCAGGTCCTGGCCATGACGGACCCGATCGCGGAGCGGGCGCGAAAGCTTGGCGGCACCACGCTCCGCTCCGTCGGCCACATCAGCCGGCTGCAGCGCGTGGAGGACAACGACGCCGACTATGTCGAGCCGCTCGACATGATCGCGGAGCTGAGGGACGACAACAGGGATCTCGTCAGCCGCATGCGCATCGTCCATGGGCTCACCGACGAGCACAACGACTACGCCACATCGAGCCTGCTCGACGTGTGGATCGACGAGACCGAAAGGCGGCACTGGTTCCTGTTCGAGACGAGCCGCCGCACGGGCCCATAAACGCAGTTCCATTCCGCCACCTTGCGAAACATGGGCCTAACTCTTAGGGAAAGGCCCATGTACGCCGTCAAAGAGATTTTCTACACGCTGCAGGGCGAAGGCGCGAACGCGGGCCGGGCGGCCGTGTTCTGCCGCTTTGCGGGCTGCAATCTCTGGTCGGGCCGCGAAAAGGACCGCCTGTCCGCCGCCTGCGATTTCTGCGACACGGATTTCGTCGGCACGGACGGCGAAGGCGGCGGCAAGTATGCGCACGCGCACCTCCTCGTCGAAGCCGTCGCCGCCGCGTGGCAGGGAGGCGACGCGGAGCGTTTTGTCGTCCTCACCGGGGGGGAACCGGCGCTTCAGGTCGACGACGCGCTGATCGACGGGTTGCATCGGCAGGGGTTCGTCATTGCCGTCGAAACCAACGGCACCCTCCCCTTGCCCGCTGGGATCGACTGGATCTGCGTGAGCCCCAAGGCCGGTAACGACCTCGCCCAGACCTCGGGCGACGAGTTGAAGCTCGTCTATCCGCAAGAGGGTCTTGTGCCCGAGAGCCTGCTCGGGCTCGATTTCCCGCGGCGCTACCTGAGCCCCATGGACGGCCCCCGACTGGCGGAGAACACGGCGGCGGCGGTCGCCTACGTCAAGGCGCACCCTATCTGGCGGCTTTCGGTGCAGACCCACAAGCGGATAGGAATTCCGTAGGTCGAGCGAGCGGTTAAGGCCTCCATGCCGCAGGGGATGGCGCCCTGCCCGGAAATCTCCTATTTGAGCCCCATGCGCATCTACAAAGACTTCCTGTTCGAGGCGGCGCACTACCTGCCGTCCGCCCCCATCGGCCACCCGAACTCGCGGGTGCATGGCCATTCGTTCCGCGCGCGCGTCGTCATCGACGGCCAGCCGGACGCAAAGAGCGGCCTCGTGTTCCACTTCGACGACCTCACGGCCGCCATCGAAGAGGCGCGCGACGCGCTCGACCATCGCCTTTTGAACGAGATCGAAGGCCTCGAAGCCCCGACGCTCGAACGCATTTCGATCTGGCTTTGGAACCGCTTGCAGAACCGGGTGCCGGGCCTTGCCGAGATCCAGGTCTCGCGCGATAGCTGCAACGAGGGTTGCATTTACCGGGGCGACGCGCCGACGTTGCCCCACGCCGCCGAATAAGCTCGAAAGGACGCGTTGGCATGGGCCGCGAAACCACCGGCATCACCCTTCTCGGCGGGGCCAGCGAAATCCCGGAGAGCCCGGACAAGGCGCTGCTCGAACGCGTTCCGAACCCCCATGCGGACACTGCCTACGTGGCGCGCTTTGCCGCGCCCGAGTTTACGTCACTCTGCCCCGTGACCGGCCAGCCCGACTTTGCCCATCTCGTGATCGACTACGTTCCGGATGCCTGGCTGGTCGAGAGCAAGTCGCTCAAGCTCTATCTGGCGTCGTTCCGCAATCACGGCGCGTTTCACGAGGACTGCACCGTCGCCATCGGCAAACGCCTCGTCGCGCTGCTGGAGCCCCATTATCTGCGGATCGGGGGGTATTGGTATCCGCGCGGCGGCATCCCGATCGACGTCTTCTGGCAGACCGGGGGTGTGCCTGAAGGCGTGTGGCTCCCCGATCAGGGCGTTCCGCCTTACCGCGGACGCGGATAAACCGCCTTCAGGCCCGCGCTATAGGCTCCGTTTCAGCCTTGCCCCTTCTCGGCGTTTCGCCGAGTAGCGCTTGCAACACACCGTTTCGCTGCCCCGTCCTGACGGAACTCCAGCGACGGACGCGCGTCATTCTTTCCGTTGCCTTTGGAACCGGCCGTCGACGGAGGCGGCCGCTGTCGCGCGAAGCTATCGCCGCGCGCCGAACGACAGGAGCGGAGATGATCGCAGGCCTTCCAGACGAATTGATTATGGCTCTCGCGGACGGCGAGTTGCAGCCACCGCTTGCCTGTCACGTGCGTCAAGCGATCGGGTCCAATGCCGATGCTCGCCGGAAATACCGGGCGTTCCTCTCCACGCGCCCGCTCGCGGGCAACGCGTTCGACGCGATTCTCGCAGAGCCTGTCCCGGAGCGCCTCACGCGCCCCTTGGGGCGTGGGCGGGCTTGAGGGCAGCCGCCCCTCCCTGTCCGCGCATACCCCCCTAAGTCTACGCCACCTTTCCGGCAAGGCTTTGCGTCTGGTCAAGGCCGCCATCGGCGGCGCTTGCTAGAAGGTCGCATGTCACAAGAAACGGTTTGTGCAGGCTTGGGGTCCGGAAAACCGGATAGTTCGATGAACGCAGCGCCGCGCAAAGAGCTCGCAGAGCGAATTTACGAAGGGATGCGCGCCCACTACGGGCCGGCGGTCTATCGGCCGTGGCAGGAACTCGGCCCGCTGACCCGAAGCCGCTTCCTGGTGCTTGTCTCGGAAATGGAAAGCGTCGGCCTGATCGACCCCGCCTACCCCGAACATAATCCGTAGGCCGAACAGCCGGGCCCCAAAGGCAAATCGTTGCGCTCCGTCAGGGCGAGTCGGTCGCCTTCGGCGGGGCCGCGCGGTCGATGACGGCCGGATTGCCGCCTTCGGCCGGATTCGACGGTGGCGGCTCATCGAACGGGCCGTAGAAGAGAAAATACGCGGTCAAAAACACGAACACGACGATCGCAGCGAAAGCTCCAAACCGAAACATTGCACGTGTGCCGGGACCGGGGACCATGTCGGGCATGCTGCATCTCCTTTGCAGCGCTAACGGCCGCCGCCAAGCGATGTTCCCCCTCGGTCTTGCCGGTTCTTGCAGGATTTGGCTGGGGCGGGAGGGTTCGAACCTCCGAATGGCGGAATCAAAATCCGCTGCCTTACCACTTGGCTACGCCCCATCAGCCGCCAGGGCGGGGCAGCTCGAAACAGCCCTGTGAAACGAATGGTCGGAGCGGGGAGATTCGAACTCCCGACCCCTTGCTCCCGAAGCAAGTGCGCTACCAGGCTGCGCTACGCTCCGCCCGACCTTCGTTTCGTCCCAATGTGAAATGAGACCCGCGCTGCCGCAGCAAGGCGCGAGGCGGCTTTATAGCGGCGAGGCAGGGACTGGGCAAGCCGCTCCGTACGTGATTTTCGACGAACGCATGCGCCGGCCGAATTTGTCGCCATCCCTCCCCGGAAAAAGGCCGAGGACCGGCCGCCGTCGGGCAGCCGGCCCTCTGATCGGCCTCGTAAATCTCTCTATGCGCAGGCGCTGCTCAGCGCTGAGGCTTCTGCAGGCTCTGCATGGCTTCCGTCACCAGGCGGCCAAGCTCCTGAGCCTGCAGCGCGTAGGCCTGCATCTGCGACTGGGCGAAACGGCTCTGATGGGCGAGGATTTCCTGGATGTCCTTGGCGCTCGCAAGGTCGCTCGCCAGCGCGAAGGCGGCTTCCGCGTTCTGCTTGGCGAACTTGGTCGCGCGGTCTTGGACGGAGCGGAACCCTGAAGAAACGTCGTTAGCGGGCAGCGACTTCGACCAGAACGTCATGGCCTGCGTCATGGCGTCGATGAACTGGCCGTACGCCTGACGGGCCTGCTCGACGTTCTGCTCCGCCATATCGCGCACTTGCTGAGGAATTTCGAACGGGTTCTGGGACATTGGGTTCTCCGGCGTTTCGGGGGGCAAATCTCGTTTAGTGGTAACGTTTCGCGTGGGCGTGGAAAAGCGGTTTCCCGTGTTCCGCCCAGGACACGGCGCCACGCGCCGGTTTGGCGCAGACTTTATGGCGCGGTGGGTTGTCCCATCGCGTGTCACTCGGGAAGCGGGATGAACTCCCTGTTATCGCTTGGAACAGGCGCAAATCGGCCAGCTTTCCAATCTGCTTTTGCCGCGTCTATTCTATCTTTTGATGACGAGACGAAGTTCCACCACACGTGGCGCGGCCCGTCCATGGGCTCTCCGCCGACGAGCATAAGGCGCGCGTTCGTGGTGGCCAGGATCGAGATGCGGTCTCCCGGGCGGAAGACGAGCAGACGCCCCGGACCGAACGTCTGCCCCGCGACGTCGATCTCGCCCGAGACGATATAGACGGCGCGTTCGTCGTGATCGGCGTCGAGCGGCAGAACGGCACCCGGCGCGAGCATGGCTTCGGCGTAAAAGCATTCGTGCGGAAACACCGCGGGCGAGCTTTGTCCGTAGAGCGATCCCATGATGAGGCGGACGGTCTTTCCTTCAGCGGAGATTCTGGGCAGCGCGCTCGCATCGTAATGGGCGAAATCCGGCGTACCTTCTTCGTGCGACGCAGGCAGCGCCGCCCAGGCCTGAATTCCGAACAGGCGTGCGCCGACGGCACGCGCTTGCGTGCTCGAACGCTCGGAATGCACGATGCCGGACCCCGCCGTCATGAGATTGAGCTCGCCCGGTTTGATTTCGAGTTCCGTGCCGAGGCTATCTCGGTGCATGAGGCCGCCGTCGAAAAGATACGTGACGGTCGCGAGCCCGATGTGCGGATGCGGACGCACGTCGATGCCGTTGCCGACGAGAAGCTCCGCGGGGCCCGCCTGATCGAAGAAGATGAAGGGCCCCACCATCTGCCGTTCCGCCGAAGGCAGCGCGCGGCGCACCTCGAAGCCGCCGAGGTCGCGGACGCGCGGGACGATGATGTGCTCGATGGCGTCCGATGAAACCGCGTCGCCGAATTTCGGATCGTCGCAGGGCTGCCAGCTCATCGCTCAATCTCCCGAAAGATCTCTTGGCCGGGCGAGGCCGTGCCGCTAGGCTCGACACAGTAGGATTAAGCGGCAGGGATGAACAAGACCATCATGGCGACGGACGACACGGAAGCCTTCATCGACGCCAACGCCGCCGTGCTCGGCCTCGCCATCGCGCCCGAGTGGAAGGCCAACGTCGCGATGTTCGTCGATGTGGCGCGAGCGATGGCCGCGCGCATCGAGGCGACGGGCGCAGCTACCGCGTCCGAAGCCGCGCCGGTGTTCACGCCGCGCGCACTCACGCCGCATACATCGCAATGAGCACGCAAAACCTGCCCACGGGCGCGCGCGACATTGCCCTTGCCGTCCAGCGCGGCGACGTATCCGCCGAAGAGATCGCGCGCGCAGCCCTCGACCGCATTGCAGAGCGCGATGCAGAGATCGGCGCCTTCACCGACGTGACGGCCGAGCGTGCGCTCGGCGAAGCGCGCGCCATCGATAGAGCACGCGCGAAGGGTGCCACGCTCGGACCTCTTGCGGGTGTGCCGTACGCCGTGAAGAACCTCTACGACGTAGCTGGGCTTTCCACACGCGCAGGCTCGAAGATCAACGCCGCCGACCCGCCCAAGACGGCGGATGCACTCCTCGTCTCGCGCATGGCGACGGCGGGCGCCGTTCTCACCGGCGCGCTCAACATGGGCGAATATGCCTACGACTTCACCGGCGAGAACGCGCATTACGGGCCGTCGCGCAATCCGCTCGATACGGCGCGCATGACAGGCGGGTCGTCGGGCGGTTCGGCCGCTGCGGTGGCGGCCGGTTTTGTGCCGGTTTCGCTCGGCTCGGACACCAACGGATCGATCCGCGTGCCGGCCGCGTTCTGCGGTCTCTACGGCTTGAAGCCGACCTACGGACGGTTGCCGCGCACGGGCACGTTTCCGTTCTGCGACAGCCTCGATCATCTTGGCCCCTTCGCGCGCTCGGTGGACGACGTCGCATTCGTGTACGACGCGCTGCAGGGCTACGATCCGTCCGATCCGGTCTGCGCTGCCCGTCCTGTCGAGCCGGTCGCGGCCGAGATCGCGAAAGGCCTCGACGGACTTCGGATCGGCGTCGCGACAGGCTATTTCCGCATCGATGCGGACGCAGGCGCGCTCGACGCTCTTGAGCGCGCGGCCGATACGGTGGGCGCGCAGCAGGAGGTGGACATTCCGCGCGTTGCAGAAGCGCGTGCTGCCGCGTTCCTCATCACCAACGCCGAAGGCAGCACGCTGCATCTCGAACGGCTGCGGCGCCACGCGGCCGATTTCGATCCCGAGACGCGCGACCGTTTCCTCGCGGGCGCGATGCTGCCCGCAAGTTGGGCCATTGCGGCGCAACGCTTCCGGCGCATGTTCGAAGAGACCATGCGGGGCGTGTTTGCGCAGGTGGACGTCATCCTGGCTCCTGCCGCGCCCACACATGCGCCGCTGCTCGGGCAGAAGACGATCGTCCTCGGAGGGCGCGAGGTGCCGCTGCGTGCCAACATGGGAATCTACACGCAGCCGATCTCGTTCGTCGGGCTGCCGGTTGCGGCGGTGCCCGTGTGCGAGCCGGGCGCTCTTCACTATGGTATCCAGGTGATCGCGGCCCCGTGGCGCGAGGACCATTGCCTGCGCGTGGCGGCGACGCTCGAAGCGGCCGGCGTCGACCGGCGCGCGTGAGCTGCCACTCAGGCCGAGCGAAGCTTTCGGAGGCTCGGAGAGGCTGCCGCTCCGAACGTGCGCCGGAACGTGTTGGCAAAGTGAGCCTGATCGGAAAAGCCTGCGGCGTGGGCAGCGCTCGTGAAGCTCGATCCGGCCACGACCTCGCCGATGGCGTGGCGAAGCCTTTGCCAGCTCCGGAAACGGCGGAACGGCACGCCGACCTCGCGCGCGAAGAGATGCTGGAAGCGCGACGACGAGAGCCCTGCGTGACCGGCAGCGTCGGCGGCAGACACCGTGTCTTCAAGGCTTTCCGAAATGAGCTTCACCGTACTTGCGATGCGCGGGTCGAGCGTGCGGCGCGCACGCGGTGTCGAGAACGCGAGCAGGCTGTCGAGTGCGTCACCCGCCCAGCGCGGGCTGTCGGGCGTCTCGTAGATCGCGCGCAATTCCGATAGCTCGCCATCCGTGCCGATGAAGGCGCCCGCAACGTCGCGGCCATTGGCAACGAGCGGCACGAGTGCATCGCTCCCCGCCTCGCTCGGCTCCAGGTAGAAGACGGCAAGCGGCTGACCTTCGAGGCGCAGGGCATAGGTGACGCCCGCGGGAATGACGGCCGTCCGGCACTGAGTCCACGATTCCCCGTCGATCTTCACGGCAAACGGCGCATAGAGCCCCGCGAGAAAAACCGGCACGCTGTGAGCATGCGGCGCGTTATAGGTCAGCGGGCCGACGAACAGCGCGCGTCCGGCATCCAGGTGCCAGATGGGCTTTAGATCCGTCTCAGACGTGGCAGCACGTTCGTACAAGTGGGCCCCTTTCCCGTAGGCTAGGCTTTCCGCGCCTTAGCAGTTCAAAGGAACGATCTCAATGTCCACCTTCGATGTCCGCCCCAGCCGCCGCACCCTGCTGACCGCCGCCGCGGCCCTTGCCGCCGCGCCGCTGGCCGCCCGCGGATTGAGCGGAACGGCCGAGGCCGCCGCGCCGAAGCTCGGTGTTTGGCAGCCGCGGCACTGGCGCTACAAAGTCGGAGCGTTCGAGCTGACGACGATTGCGGATACCGAGATTTTCATCGACGGGCCTTATCCTCTCATCGGAGGGAATGCGTCGGAAGAGGAGGTCGCCAGTCTCATGCGCGACAACCTTCTGCCGACGGACGCCTATCAAGCCGGTTTTTCGCCGACCATCGTCAACACCGGACGCGAAGTGGTGCTGTTCGACACCGGCAACGGCGAGAACGGTTTCGTCGCGCGCCCCAACGGCGGTTGGCTCGCGGCGGGCCTCGCACCCGCAGGCTTCAAGCCGGAAGAGATCGACGTGGTTGTCATTACCCACGGCCATTCGGATCATATCGGCGGCCTGATCGAGGGCGGCAAGCCGCTGTTCCCGAACGCGCGCTATGTGATCGGCGCGGTCGAGCACGATTTCTGGGCGCCCGAAGGCAAGCACTCGGGCGACCTCGAAGGGCTCGCTGCCGTCTATCGCGCCAACACCGCGCCGATTGCCGAGCGCTTCACGTTCGTCAAGCCGGGCGACGAGGTGGTGTCCGGCATCCATGCGGTGGAGGCCTACGGGCATACCCCGGGCCATCTCAACTTCATGATCGAGAGCGACGGGAAGCAGCTCTACATCTGGGCAGACTGCGCGCATCATCAGGTGGCGTCTCTCGCCCGTCCCGACTGGCACTGCGTGTTCGACATCGACAGGGAACAGGCGGCGGCGACGAGGAAGCGCGTGTTCGATATGCTGGCGACCGAGCGGGTGCCCGTCGTCGGCTATCACATGCCGTTCCCTTCGGTCGGATACGTCGAGCGTCTGGATGGCTCCGGCTATCGCTGGCTCGCGCACACCTATCAGCTCAACCGCTGATGACCCGCGGGAGGCACGCTGCTTGGATTCGGTTGGGAGGCCGATTAGTCTCCCAACCGAAGCCTTTCGCCACCGCCTGAGCCGACATGCCTTCCTCTGCCCTTCTCGCCAGCGGGATCATGATCCTGCTCCCCGTCACGTTGGCATGGGTCGTTGTTCGACGCCTCGGCACGCCGGTACGGTTTCTGGCCTGGGGCGCTGGAACATTTCTCCTCGCACAAGCCGTCCGGCTGCCACTGCTGCAAGGACTGACGGCGCTCCTTCAGTCCGGCGCATTGCCGCTGCCGCCACCGGCCTACCTCGCCGTTTTCAACATCGCCATTCTCGCGGTCACGGCCGGACTGTTCGAGGAAGGCGCGCGCTATCTCGCTTATCGCCATGCCATTCCGGATGCGCGCTCATGGAACGCGGCGGTGACGTTCGGCGTCGGGCACGGCGGCATCGAATCCATTCTGCTGGGCTGCCTCATGGCTTGGCAGCTTGCAGCGCTGCCGGCGGGACCCGACACCCTGCCCTGGGCCGTGCCGTTTCTCGGCGCCGTCGAACGCGTTTTCGCGCTCGCTCTCCACGTGGCGTTGGCGGTGGTGGTTCTCCAGGCCATCACGCGGCGCAATCTTGCGTGGCTTGCTGCAGCCATCGGCGCCCATGCGGCGGCCAATGCCATCGGCGTGAGTGTGCTGGCGGGCTATGGACCGATTGCGGCGGAGGCGGCGCTCGGGCTCGTCGCCGTTCTCGCTCTTGCGGTGCTGTTTCGCCTTCGCGCGGCTGGTTAAGAAACTGTGCGAGGTCTCCGCTAAACCGGAACGCTCCGCGGCAAGCGACCCCATGCCGCTTCTATCCGCGCCAGAAACGCCTTAAGTTTGACGGCTTACGGCAGTTTCGAGGGCCGATGGCGCACGATCTCACTTTCAAGACGAGCATGAGCTTCGACTACGGCCTGCCTGCGCCGGTGAGCCCTGGCGTGGTGCGTCTCGTCGCGAACAATCCGAGCCCGCTGACGTTCAAGGGGACGAACACGTATCTCGTCGGAATGACCGAGCTTGCCGTCATCGATCCCGGTCCCGCCGACGACGCCCACCGCGCCGCGATCCTGAAAGCCGCGGCTGGCCGCCCGATCCGGCAGATCCTCGTCACGCACGCGCATCGCGATCATGTGGACGGTGCGGCCGCCCTCCGCGACGCCACGGGCGCGCCGATCTACGGCTATGGCCGCACGGACATCGCAGCGCACGGTCCTGCGATCCAGCCTCAGGGCTCCGAGTTCATCGATTACGTTTTCGCGCCCGACGTGCGGGTCGATCATCACGACGTTGTCGAAGGCCCGGAGTGGGCGTTTGAGGCGATCCACACGCCCGGCCACGCGCCGGACCATCTCTGCTTCGCGCTCGTCGGGCGCAACATTCTCTTTTCCGGGGATCACGTGATGGCCTGGAACACGACTCTCGTCGCGCCGCCCGAAGGGCATATGGCGGACTATGTGGCCTCGCTCCAACTTCTGCTTGCACGCCGCGAGACCGTCTATCTGCCGGGCCATGGCGACCGGCTGGAAGAACCGCAACGGACGGTGCGCGCCTATCTGCTGCATCGGCGTTGGCGCGAGGAACAGGTGCTCGATGCGATCCGCGGCGGGCGCGAGAGCGTGGAGGCCATCGTGCCCGTCGTCTATCCGACGATCGACGGCAAACTCGTACGCGCCGCCGCACTCTCGGTGCAGGCGCATGTGGAACACCTGATCGCACGCGGGCTGGTCACCTGCGGCGACGGTCAGACGCTGAGCGGCTCCCTCGCTCCCGCTTAGCAGCGGCGGGCGCTTCCTCTTTCGTTTCCCGCGCCGTCGGCACGGACGCGTCGATGCGGGCGTGGATCTCCTTGATCAACTCGCGGACGCGCTCGGCGTTGCGGCCCATGTCGCCGGTGGCGAAGCGCTGCGCCGAGCGAATATCCACGCGAGCCGTTTCCGCGTTGCCCGCCACGCGGATTGCGATGTCGTCGTAAAGTCCCATGATCAGCGAGCGATCGACGGCCTCGATCATTCCAGGCGTGCCGGCTTCGAGATTGGGCGGCTCCTCGCGCTCGGGCGTCATCTTAAGACGCTTCACGGCATCGACTGCGGCCGCGTACACGTCCTCGCTCGATCGATCGATGCGGATCGGGCGAATATCCGAATAGGCGCGCTGCTGTTCGTCCTCGAAACGGGCGCGGTCGTAAACAGGCGAATTGCTGCCGGGCCCGCGCAGGCGCAGCACGGCGGAGAACCTCGGCGGGTTGCCGAAGTCGGTGGTGATGTCGCTCACGAGCGGGTGCTCGCGCACCCACGCGATGCCGACAAGCGGCAGGGCGATCAACGCGAGGCTCAACGTCACGGCGAAAAGAACCCGCGCGGTGCCGGGGCGGCCGGTGTGCCAGATGATCAAGGCGGCAACCATCGCGGCGAGGATCGAGAAGACGGCGATCCCCAGCGCCACCATCACGAGGTTGAAGGCCACGGGCGTGGCCATGCCGACGACACGATGCAGGAACGCGGCCGTCACGAGAAGGCCGAAGGCGAACAGCGCGGCCCGGGTCGCCCAACGGCTTGCAGCCGGCTCTCTTTCGAGTTCAGCGACCATGGTTGTTCGAGCGCCTTGCTATTGGGAGACTCGGATTAGGATACCCCCGGAATCGGACGAATTGTAGAGCCGAGTCGCCCGGCCGGACGGGCGGGCCTTGCGGGGGCGGTTGGAGGATACCGCCCAAGGTTAAAAGTACGACGGACGGCAGCTCGGAACGCCCGAGCAGCAAGCGTCGGCGCCTCCCAGCAGACACCGTCATATTTGCACGCTTGCGTCACAACGAAGGGGCATGCGCCCTTTGCCCCGCGTGGTATCTTACCCGTCCGAAGCGCCTGAGACAGCATTTTAGCGTGTGCACACGAGTTGCAGTTCCCAGCGGGGCTGCCGGTCAGCGATGCCGCAATAAGCATTCGGCAAAAACGCACTGTTTTCCAAATCCTTCCAGTGTCGCCGAACCGTCATGCGGACTGGCTACACTCCTTCCCGTTAATTCCACACGCCGTCAGCGAGCATACTCTCCCATGGCCTTCCGTTTCAGGCTCCACGAGCCGATCACAAAGGATTTCCGCAGGATCGGCACCGAACAGATCGAGCGCGCGCTTGGCCAACTCGCGGCCGGTGTCGATGTCGCGACGGAGGTGCATGAAGCGCGCAAATGCCTGAAGCGTCTTCGCGCGCTGTTGCGGCTCGGACGCGAAGGGCTCGGAGAAGAGGTGTTCCAGACGGAGAACGCCCGCTTTCGGGAAATTGCAGGCCGGCTGTCCTCTGTGCGCGACGATCATGTGGTGATCGAAACGCTGGTGCAGCTCGAAGCAACGACCGCAGACGACGAGGCACGCGCAGCGCTCCGCCGCGCAAGGGGGGCTTTCCTCGATGCCCGCGCTGCGGAGGATGGGGGGGCGGCCGGCGGCGCCGTCGACCCGGCCACGCTCTCCGACGTTCGGGCCGACCTGACGGCCGCGCTCAAAAGCTTTCGCGATCTCAAGCTCAGTCCCAAAAGCACGTCCACGCTGGTCGCGGGGCTTTTGCGCGTCTACCGGCGCGGGCGGAAAAGCCTGGTCACGGCGTACGCGACCGGCGACGACGAGGACTTCCACACGTTTCGCAAGGCGGTGCAGGCCCATTGGCGGCACATGGCGCTTCTCACCCGGCTTTGGCCCGACATGTTCGAGGCGCGCGTGGCGGCGGCGCGGGAACTGTCCCAGATTCTCGGCGACGACCACGACCTCGCGCTCCTTAAAACCCGCCTTGCTGCGCTCGATGCGGGGACGCTCTCCGACGCCGAGATCGAGACCGTACTGACCGTGATTGCGGCGCGTCAGCATATGCTGAGACGCCTCGCGGAACCTCGCGGGGACATGCTGTTCGCTGCATCGCCCAAAGCCCACGGTCACTGGATCGCGACCCTATGGGATGCGGCTGCGGCAAAGGCTGCGATCGATGCGGAGGCGGAAAAGAGCGGCCATCCCCGATCTACATCCTCGAAAAAGCAAGCTTTTTCCCGCTCCTGACCCCACCTTCGGGGTCTGCCGGACTTGCCTACGCCGCTCGAAACGCGCATCTGACCGTGGCGGATGTGCGTAGAACGTCCATGCGGGAAGACGGACGCGGGAGCAAACCTCGAAATGTTGACGAAAGCTGACAACGGCTTCGAGCCGGATCGCAGCCACTGGCCGAAGGATCATCCGGACGTCAGCCACGGTCGGGTGGGCGTGCTGCTCCTGAACCTCGGCACGCCGGACGGCACCGGCTATTGGGCCATGCGCCGCTACCTCAAGGAGTTCCTGTCGGACCGGCGCGTGATCGAGGAGCCGCGCTGGAAGTGGTGGCCGATCCTCAACCTCATCATCCTCACGGTCCGGCCCGGGCGGAAGGGGAAAGACTACGCCACCATCTGGAACGACGAGAAGGACGAAGGCCCGCTCAAGACCATCACGCGATCGCAAGCGGAAAAGCTCTCGAAACGCCTTTCGGACGCGCCGCACGTCATCGTCGATTGGGCGATGCGCTATGCCAACCCTTCCACGGAAAGCCGGCTCGACGCGCTGTTCGCTGCGGGTTGCGAGCGCATCCTGCTCGTGCCGCTCTATCCCCAGTATGCCGCCGCGACGTCGGCCACCGCCTGCGACCAGGCCTTTCGCGCGCTCATGAAGATGCGGTGGCAGCCCGCTGTGCGCGTCGCCCCCGCCTATCACGACGATCCGACGTACATCGACCGCCTCGCCCGCTCGATGAAGGCGAGCCTCGCCAAGCTCGACTTCGAGCCCGAGCGCATCGTCGCGACGTTCCACGGCATGCCGGTCAAATACTTCGAGCAGGGCGACCCCTATCATTGCCAGTGCCAGAAGACGTCGCGGCTTCTGCGCGAGGCGCTGGGCTGGCCCGAAGACCGCTGGCTCACGACCTTCCAATCGCGGTTCGGCAACGACCCCTGGCTCGAACCCTATACCGACAAGACCGTCGAGCGGCTCGCCGCGGAGGGCATCAAGCGGCTCGCGCTTGTGGCGCCTGGCTTCTCGGCCGACTGCCTGGAGACGCTCGAAGAGCTGGACGGCGAGAACCGGCACATCTTCGAGGGCGGCGGAGGCGAGAAGTTCGCCTACCTCCCGGCGCTCAACGATAGCGACGATGGGGTGGACGTTATAGAGGCCGTCGTGCGCCGCGAGATTTCAGGCTGGGTCTGAGGGCTGCCACAAAGATAACCGACAGAGTAAGGATCAACCGACGTCGGCGCTGACGGCAGCCCGGAACGGGCCTATGCTCAGATGCTTTCGTTAACGTCTCATCCGCCCTCCGGGAGAGGATCCATATGTTCAACGGCTTCGAGGTTTTCGGTATCCTTCTGATCGTGCTGGCGGCGGCGGTGCTGTGGTCCACGGTCAAGATCATTCCTCAGGGTTACAACTACACCGTCGAAAGTTTCGGCCGCTACACCCGGACGCTCACGCCGGGGCTGCATTTCCTCGTCCCCGTCGTCGAACGCATCGGCCATCACGTGAACGTCAAGGAACAGGTGCTCGAAATTCCGAGCCAGGACGTGATCACGCGCGACAACGCGATGGTGCGCGTCGATGGCGTCGCGTTCTTCCAAGTGCTGAATGCTGCCAGATCCGCCTACGAGGTCGATCACCTCGAAAACGCGATCGTGAACCTCACCATGACGAACATCCGCACCGTCATGGGCTCGATGGATCTCGACGAGCTGCTTTCGAACCGCGACGTCATCAACGCCAAACTGCTCGACGTGGTGGATCAGGCCACCGAGAGCTGGGGCGTGAAGGTCACGCGCATCGAGATCAAGGACATCGCGCCGCCGCGCGATCTCATCGACGCCATGGCGCGGCAGATGAAGGCCGAGCGCGAGAAGCGCGCGCAGATCCTGGAGAGCGAAGGCCTGCGGGCAGCCGCGATCCTCAAGGCCGAAGGCGAGAAGCAGGCCGTGGTGCTGGAAGCCGAAGGCCGGCGCGAAGCGGCGTTCAAGGATGCGGAAGCGCGCGAGCGCGAGGCGGAAGCCGAAGCGAAGGCGACGCAGATGGTGTCGGATGCCATCGCATCGGGAAGCGTTCAGGCGATCAATTACTTCGTCGCCAACAATTACGTGAAGGCTCTCGAAGCTCTTGCGAAGGCGCCGAACCAGAAAGTCGTGCTGATGCCGCTCGAAGCGTCATCCGTGATTGGCTCGCTCGCGGGCCTCACGGAGATCACCCGGGAAGCCTTCAGCGGAGGCGGCGGAAACGGCAGCGGCGCGGCTCCTCAGCGCGGTGCGGCCAAGCCTTCCGGCGGCGGGCGTTCATCCGGGGTGCCGCAGGTTTAAGCCGTCATAATCGTTTAGGGTCGGATGGAGAAACGGGGTGGGCTTTCGCCACCCCGTTTTTCTTTTATGCGGGGCGGGACGTGCCCGGCACCGCGAGTGCGGGCTCCGGCACGAGCGCCTCCGGCTTTCTCGGGCCGCTCATCTTCTCTTTCGCGAGAGCAAGCGCTGCGACGTAATCCGGCTTGCCGCTGCCGAGCAACGGAACGCTGGAAACGGCGAGCACGTCCGCCGGCACCATCAACTCGCTGGCGCCCTTACCGCGCGCAAACCGGCCGAACCCGTCGCGCGTCGCCGCGCCTTCGGTCGTCATCAGCACGAGGCGTTCGCCCTTGCGCGCGTCGGGAAGCGCGACGACGACGCTGGTCGCCGCTGGCCACAGCTCGGCGGCCAAGGCCTCCACCGCCGCCAGCGAAACCATCTCGCCCGCGATCTTGGCGAAGCGCTTGGCGCGTCCCTTGATGGTGAGGAAGCCCTGCGCGTCGATGGCGACGATGTCGCCGGTGTCGTGCCAGCCGTCGTCGGGCGGCTCAAGCACGCCGGGATTCTCGGCGCGCATGTAGCCCAGCATCACGTTCGGGCCGCGCACGTAAAGGCGGCCACCTTCTTCGATGCCGGGCACGGGTTCGAGGCGCGCTTCCATTAACGGCGACAGGCGCCCGACGGAGCCCGACTTGTTGGCGAGCGGCGTGTTGATCGCGAGCACGGGCGCGGTCTCCGTCACGCCGTAGCCTTCGAGGATGCGGACGCCGAACTTCTCCATGTAGATGTGGCGCGTGCGCTCCTTCACGGCTTCGGCGCCGGCGAGGATCAGGCGGACGCGCGCGAAGTCGTAAGGGTGCGCGGTGCGGGCGTAACCGTTGAGGAAGGTATCGGTGCCGAACAGGATGGTGGCGTTCGAGCCGTACACGAGCTCCGGCACGATGCGATAGTGCAGCGGCGTCGGATAGAGATAGACCGGCACGCCTGCGACCAGCGGCATGACGAGACCCGCCGTGAGCCCGAACGAGTGGAACACCGGGAGCACGTTGAAGACCTTGTCCTCGCCGTTGACGACGACGCGCGTGAGGCTCTGCATGGCGTTGGCCAGCATGTTTCGGTGGCTAAGCACGACGCCCTTCGGCAGACCTTCCGAGCCTGAGGTGAACAGGATCACGGCGGGGTCGTTCGCGTCGCGCTCCACCTGCGGGCGCTTGCCGCGGAAGATACCGCGCAGCTTGTCTCCAAGACCGATGGTGGCGCGCACGTCTTCGAGATAGACGATGCGCCGCCCCTCCTCCTTTAGCCGTTCGATCACCGGCTCCAGGTGCGCCTTCTCCACGAACACCCGGCTCGTGAGCACGACTTCGGCTTTGACGGCCGTGCAGGCGGCCGCGACGTTCTGCGGACCGGCAGTGAAGTTCAGCATCGCGGGCACGCGGCCGATGGTCTGCAGCGCGAAGAACGTTACGGCGACGCCGGCCGAGTTCGGCAGCATGACGCCAACCGACGCACCGGCGGGCGCGAGACCGGCGAGCTTTGCACCCAGCACCTGCGCGCCGAGGATCAGCTTTCCATAAGAGAGTTTGGTCCCGAGCGGGTCCTCGATGGCGAGCTTGCCCGTGTCGCGCATCGCCTTGGCTTCGACGAGGGCGGAGAAGAGCGTCTGATCGAGGTTCGCGGTCTTGACCGCGGCATCGACCATCAGATCCTGCAGCGCCATCCCGGCTGCCTGGCGTCGCGCCTTCCCCTTGAGGCCTTCCGGCACGGGCAGCCTCACGGGCGGCAGGATCGTGACGGTGGTCTTGGGGAACATCGTCTTGCGCGCCTGGAAGCGGTTCAAATAGCCGAAGTGGCTGCGCTCGGGCCCGTCGATGCGCACCGGCACGATCACGGCATCCGCCTTGTCGGCGATCATCGCCGTGCCGTCGTAGACCTTCATCAGGCCGCCCGTCACGGTGAGGCGGCCTTCGGGGAAGATCACGATCGTCTCGCCGTCCTTGACCGCGTGGATCAGGTGGCGCGTGCCGAGCGGGCGGGCGGGATCGATGGCGTGCGTCTTGACGAACTTGAGCAGCGGCCTGAGCCAGCCCTTTTCCGACCAGCCCGTGTCGATGGCGAAGGCGGCGTGCGAGGGCAGGATCGCGTGCATGAGCGGCGCGTCGAGCAGACTCACGTGGTTGGGCGCGATAATGGCGCGCGTGCCTTCTGGCGGCAGGTTCTCGTAGCCCTTCACCTCAAGCCCCATGAAGGTCTTGAACAGGAACGCACCGACGTCCTGCGCACCCTCCTTGCCCCAGGCTCTCAGAATGAACGCCATGGCGAGGAAGTTCGCGAAGCCCAGCACCGTGAGCAACAGGACGAGGCCCGCGCCGTTCCACTGCGCGACGGCGGCGCCGAGGCTTCCGGCTGTCATGAAGACGGCCGCGATCACGTTACAGGCCGCGATCACACGCGCTTTTTCGGCCTGCGGCGCCCAAAGCTGAACGGCGGCGAAGGATGGCACGATGAAGAGGCCGCCGGCCACCGCAAGCCCGAAAAGATCGACGAGCACGCGCCAGCCGCTCACCGTCTTGAGCAACGCCGCAACCGTCAGGACTTCGGCCCTCGGCGCGATGCCGGACGTGGTGAGCGCAAGATCGAGCAGGAACAGGCCCATGAGCAATGCGCCGATGGGGACAAGCGCAAGGTTCGGCCGTGTCTTGCTGGCGCGCGCAGCGAGCGCCGAGCCCACCGCGATGCCGAGCGTGAAAACGACGAGCGCGAGAATGACGACGTTCTCGTTGCCGCCCATCGTATCCTTTAACAGCACCGGCAGCAGCGCGAGCGCCACCATGCCGACCAGCCAGAACCATGACACGATGAGCGCGCCGACCCACAGCCGCCGCTCGGCGCGAAGCTGCCGGATGAGCGCGGCGGTCGACGTCACGGGATTGAAGTCGATGGCGAGGCCCGGTGCGGCCGCGCCCATCTTCGGGATGAGGCTCGCCGCGAACCAGCACAACGCCGCCAGGCCGACGACGAGCCCGGCAAGCAGCCAGACGCCCCCCGCATTGCTGGCGGCCAGGCCGCCACCGATGGTGCCGATCAGGATCGCGGTGAAGGTCGCGCTTTCGACGAACGCGTTGCCCGCGGGAAGCTCGCGTGGCTGGAGCAGCGCGGGCAGGATACCGTACTTGATGGGCCCGAACAGCGCCGCGATCACGCCGTAGAGGCCGAGTGCGACGAACAGGAGGGGAATCGATTGCATCAGGAAGCCAGCGGCCGCGACGACGGCCACCGGGATTTCGGCGCGTTTCAGTTTTTCTGCCACCACCGCTTTGTCGTGGCGGTCGGCGAGTTCGCCTGCGATGCCCGACAGGATGAAGAACGGAGCGACAAGTACGGCCCCTGCGAGCGCGACGAGAGGGCCGCCCTCCTCCGAGCCAACCGTGAAAAGAATCAGGATGACCAGGGCGTTCTTGACAAAGTTGTCGTTCAAAGCCGAGAGAAACTGGCACCAAAACAACGGCGCGAAGCGGCGGCTGGTGATCAGGGCTTTGACCATCGAGAGTGGATCCTGAGAGATGGGCCGGGCGGCCCGAGAGATGGGACTATGCCTTAAGTATGGGCTCCATCATGGTCAAACGACGGCCCATTGTGGCGGATGCGTTCCACCGGTTGGGCGCTCAATTGACAGGTTTGGCGGCCCGGCGGCAAGGTGCCTTCTGGCACTCGCAGGGGATAGCCCCTACGTGAGCTTTATGAACGATCCTGGATTCCCGATGGCCGACACCCACACCAGCGCGACGGAACGCCTTCGCGAGATCACGGTCAACGGCCGTGCGACCCGGACAACTGCGGCAACGCTCGCAGGCCTCGTCGTCGAGCAGGGCTTCGCCGAGGGCCGTGTGGCGACCGCGGTCAACGGCGATTTTGTGGCCGAACGGGCCCGCGCGGCTGCACGCCTCCGCGACGGGGACAACGTGGAAATCCTGTCCGTCCGTCAAGGCGGTTAGTTAGGCCGACACCTCATGAACCAGACCGAGCCGCTCCGGCCTTCCTCGCAGGCGCCCGCGCCGCAGCCCCTCACCTTTTACGGCGAGACGATCGCGTCGCGCATCCTGCTTGGCACGGCGCTCTACCCCTCGCCCCACATCATGAGCGAAGCCGTACGCGCTTCCGGCGCGGGCATCGTCACCGTCTCGCTCCGGCGCGAACAGGCCCGCGGACGCACGGGCCAGCGTTTTCTCGATCTCATTCGCGCGCTTTCCGTCCGCCTGCTTCCCAACACGGCCGGCTGCCGCACGGCGCGCGAGGCGGTGACGACGGCGGAGATGGCGCGCGAACTGCTCGATACCGACTGGATCAAGCTTGAGGTGATCGCCAACGACGACACCTTGCAGCCCGACGTGTTCGGGCTCGCGGAAGCCGCGGAAGAGCTCGTGAAGCGGGGCTTCAAGGTGTTTCCGTACATGACCGAGGATCTCTCCGTCGCCGACCGTCTGATCGCGGCTGGCTGCCGTGTGCTCATGCCCTGGGGGTCGCCTATCGGGACGGGCCGCGGACTTGCCAACCCGCAGGCGATCAAAACGTTGCGCGCCTACTACCCCGACGTTCCGATTGTGATCGACGCAGGCATCGGCGCGCCGTCGCACGCGGCGCAGGCACTCGAAATGGGCTGCGATGCGGTGCTGCTCAACACGGCCGTCGCGCGCGCGCAGGATCCCGTGCGCATGGCGGCAGCGTTCGCCGCCGCCATCGATGCAGGGCGCTCGGCCTACGAAGCCGGCCTCATTCAACCGAGCGACCGCGCGCAGCCCTCGACACCTGTCGCCGGTACGCCCTTCTTCGATCTCGGCCCTGACGGACCGGGATCAAAGCCGTTGTGAGGGCGCGCATGATGTCTCCCGGCGCCCCCGACGTTTTCTATCCGATCGTGCCCAGCACACTCTGGCTCGAACGGCTGGTGCCCCTCGGCATACGGACGGTGCAACTGCGCGTGAAAGACGGGACGGAGCGCGAAATCCGCCAGGAGATCGCCGCATCGATTTTGATGGCGAAGGCCGCAGGGTGTCGCCTGATCGTCAACGATTATTGGGCAGCCGCTATCGACCTTGGCGCGACGGATGTGCACCTCGGACAAGAGGATCTCGCAACCGCCGATCTCGCGGCGCTGCGCAGGGCGGGCATCGCGGTCGGTATCTCCACGCACGACGAAGCCGAGCTCGAAACCGCTCTTTCCGCCGATCCGGCTTACGTCGCGCTAGGTCCGATCTACGAGACCAAGCTCAAGGCGATGAAGTGGGCGCCGCAGGGCCTCGCGCGCATCGGCGAATGGAAGGCGCGCGTCGGCACGCTGCCGCTGGTGGCCATCGGCGGCATCACGCCCGAGCGCGCCGGGTCGGTTCTGGCCGCAGGGGCCGACAGCATCGCTGTCATTACCGATTTCATGACCGCACCGCACCCGGAAGCGCGCGTGCGGCTGTGGCTCGACTGGGCGGCAACGGTGCGCGCTTAGTTCGCCAAATCCCATCCGTTTCCACTTATGCGCGATCAGTCTCAAAGCCCTCCGATGTTGCAGGCTCCCATGCGTGACACGGCATTTGCTTATCTAAACTGATCGGTTTAGACTAATCCAATCAGTTCTCAGGAGGCTTGATGATGTCTGTGCTCGTTCCACCTTTCACCGAAGAGACGGCGATTGCGAAAGTACGCCTTGCGGAGGACGGCTGGAACAGCCGGGATCCGGAGAGGGTTTCCCTCGCTTACACGCCGGACAGCCGCTGGCGGAACCGCGCGGAGTTTCCCACCGGCCGTGCGCAGATCGTCGAATTCCTCACGCGCAAGTGGGCCAAGGAGCTGGATTACCGGCTGATCAAGGAACTGTGGGCCTTCCGCGACAACCGGATCGCCGTGCGCTACGCCTACGAGTGGCATGACGACAGCGGTCACTGGTTTCGTTCCTACGGCAACGAGAACTGGGAGTTTGCGCCGGACGGGCTGATGCAACGGCGCTTCGCGTCGATCAACGACACGCCCATCAAGGAAAGCGACCGAAAATATCATTGGCCGCTCGGCCGGCGGCCCGACGATCACCCCTGCTTGTCGGCGCTCGGTCTTTAGGAAGTGTTGGATGCGCACTGTCTTCGAGAGGCAGGACACCATTCCCCTCATTGCCGAGGTGTTCCGCGAACTCGGTTATGAGGGGGCTTCGTTCAGCCGCATGACCGAGCGGACGGGCCTATCGAAAGGGAGCCTCTATCACTTCTTTCCCGAGGGAAAGGAACAGATGGCGGCCGAGGTTCTCGCGCATATCGACGCGTGGTTCGAAGCGAACGTCTTCGCCTCGCTCGGACGGGACAACTCTCGGGAGGCCATCGCTCGGATGTGGCGCGCGGTGCTCGACTACTTCCATTCCGGACACCGCGTCTGTCTCGTGGGCGTGTTTGCAATGGACGAGACGCGCGACACGTTCTCCGACGCCATCCGGACGTACTTCCAGCGCTGGATCAAGGCCCTAAAGCAGGCCCTCGTACGGGCAGGCGTGAACAGGGCGCGGGCGCAGGATCTGGCGGAAGAGTGCGTCGCCGGAATCCAGGGCGGCCTCGTCATCAGCCGTGCGACCGGAGATACCGGCGCGTTCGTTCGCACCGTTCGTCGGCTTGCGGCCCGTGTGGACGACGAGCTTGTGCGTTAGCGCAGCGGCTTCCAATCGGGATGCTCGAAGCGCTGGGCGTAGATCGTGAGCGAATCGTCCACGATCAGCATCCCGTCCATCGCTTCCATCGGGTCCGATCCGGCGACGGCGCCCGCTCCGCGCTCGATGTAGCCGGCAAGCTTCACGATCTCCTCGCGCGCTTCGCCGGTCATCTGCGTGTCCGCCTTGATCCTCTCGACGGAGGCTTTGATCTTCCCGTGGTAGGCGCGTGCGTCCGCCGGCGGCATCCGGCGGTGCGTGACGAGCGTGTACGCATTGACGGTCAAATCCCGGATGGTCGTCATTTCCTTTTTGACGACATCGTCCGTCACGAGCTTGGCGGGCTCGGCGTGCGCTGCTCCGATCAGCATCAGCGGCGCCAGCAGAAGCCAGAGTTTGCCCATCACGTTTCGCTCTCCTTTTCGCGCGCAACCGCGCGCCAGCCGATGTCGCGGCGGCAGAAGCCGCCCGGCCAATCGATCTTCGCAATCGCCTCATACGCGCGGGCCTGGGCTTCCGCGACTGTCGCGCCGAGCGCCGTCACGTTGAGCACGCGGCCCCCGTCGGCGAGGATGCGCTCGCCGTCGCGCTTGGTCCCGGCATGAAAGATCTCGACACCTTCCACCGCGCGCGCGGCGTCGAGCCCCTTGATCTCCGTGCCCTTCTGGGGCGGCCCGGGATAGCCGTTCGCTGCGAGCACGACCGTCAGCGCGGCGTCGTCGCGCCAGCGCAGGTCGAACGCGTCGAGCACACCGTCGGCAGTGGCCAGCATGCCCGCCAGCAGGTCCGACTTGAGGCGCAGCATCAATACCTGCGTTTCGGGATCGCCAAAGCGCACGTTGTACTCGATCAGTTGCGGGCCATCGGCGGTGATCATCAGGCCCGCGAAAAGCACGCCTTTGAAGGGCGTACCGCGCGCAGCCATGGCTGCGACCGTCGGGCGGACGATTTCGTCCATGGTACGTGCGACCATATCGGGCGTCATGATCGGCGCAGGCGAATAGGCACCCATGCCGCCCGTGTTGGGGCCGGTGTCGCCGTCGCCCACGCGCTTGTGGTCCTGGGCGGTTGCGAGCGCGAGCGCGGTCGTACCGTCGCAGAGCGCGAAGAAGCTCGCCTCTTCGCCATCGAGAAATTCCTCGATGACGACTTCCGCGCCTGCCGCGCCGAACGCGCCTTCGAAGCAAGCGTCGATGGCCGCTTCCGCTTCTTCCCGGGTCGTCGCGACGACGACGCCTTTGCCCGCTGCGAGGCCATCGGCCTTGACGACAATCGGCACCGGCTGCGTCGCGAGATAGGCTTTCGCGGAGGCGGCGTCACTAAAGCGGCCGTACGCGCCGGTGGGAATGCCCGCTTCGCGGCAGAGATCCTTCGTGAAGCCCTTCGATCCTTCAAGTTGGGCGGCCGCCTTGGAGGGAGCGAAATGCTTGATACCCGCTTGCCGCAAGGTGTCGCCCAGCCCCGCAACGAGAGGAGCCTCCGGACCGACGACCACGAACCAAATGTCATGGTCTTCGATAAAACGCAGCACGGCCGCATGATCGGCGACATCGAGCGTGACGCATTCGGCGACCTCGGCGATGCCCGCATTGCCGGGCGCGGCGTAGAGCTTCGTCAGCAGCGGACTGGCTGAGAGCGCCCAGGCGAGCGCGTGCTCCCGCCCGCCGCCTCCGATCAGTAGAACGTTCATGTTTATGAGGGCCCTGGCCGTCTTGGATGGGATGTCTCCCATCGTGTACCATGGATCGTTCGGCAGACAAGCAAGGACCGATTCGTGGCGCGTGCCCCCTCCCCTCCCCCCGCACAATCCGGCAACGTGGCGGAATTCTCGGTCTCGGAGTTATCGAACGCGATCAAGCGCGCGCTAGAGGACGGGTTCGGCCACGTGCGGCTTCGGGGCGAGATCTCGGGCTATCGGGGCCCACACGCCTCAGGGCACTGCTACTTCGCGCTCAAGGACGAGAAGGCGCGCATCGACGCCGTCGTGTGGCGTGGCGTCTGGGGGCGGCTGCGCTTCAAGCCCGAGGAGGGCATGGAGGTGATCGCCACGGGCAAGATCTCCTCCTTCCCGGGCTCGTCCAAGTATCAGATCGTGATCGAGCAGATCGAGCCCGCCGGGCTCGGCGCGCTGATGGCGCAGCTCGAAGAGCGCAAGCGCCGCCTCACGGACGAAGGTTTGTTTGCAGACGAGCGCAAGCGCCCCCTCCCCTTCCTGCCGCGCGTGGTCGGCATCGTCACGAGCCCGACGGGCGCCGTGATCCGCGACATGCTGCACGGCTTCACCGAGCGCTTTCCGACACGCGTGATCGTGTGGCCGGTGCGCGTGCAGGGCGAAGGCAGTGCTGCGGAAGTTGCGCGCGCCGTCGCGGGGTTCAACGCGCTTCGCCCCGACGGCCCCGTGCCGCGCCCCGACGTGCTGATCGTGGCGCGCGGCGGCGGCAGCCTCGAAGACCTGTGGAGCTTCAACGACGAAGCGGTCGTGCGTGCGGTGGCGGCGAGCGCCATTCCCGTCATATCGGCGGTAGGACACGAGACCGACTGGACGCTGATCGATCTCGCCGCCGACGCGCGCGCGCCGACGCCCACGAAGGCGGCCGAGTGGGCGGTCCCGAAGTACGCCGATCTCCTCGAACAATCCGGCAAGCTCGGGCTTCGGCTCACGGTCGCCGTGCGGCGCGTGCTGGATACGCTGCGGCGGGACCTAAGGTCGGCTGCGCGCGGATTGCCGCGTGTCGAGGATCTTGCCGCGCTGCCGCGCCAGCGCCTCGACACGACGGGCGCGCGGCTGGGACGCGCGCTTTCCGCCAACACGCAGGCCCATCATACGCGGCACGTGCGCATTGCCGCGCGCCTTAACCCGGGCCTGCTCTCCAACCGGCTGCATCGCGCCGCCGACCGCCTGGACAGCCTCGGCCGGCGTGCGCGCGAATGCCTCGGGCGGACAGCCTCGGTGCGGCGCGCGCGGCTGGAACGCGCGTCGGGACGCTTGCAGCCGGCTCCGATCCGCCACCGTGTGGAGCGGTGCCAGGAGCGGCTGGAGGCCTTGACGCAGCGCGCCCGCCGCGCCCTCGACGGCCGCCTCGCGCAACACCGCAACGCGCTCGAAGGGCAGACCAAGCTGCTTGGCTCGCTCGGCTATCAGAGCGTGCTCGCACGTGGGTTCGCGCTGGTGCGCGACGCGGACGGAGCGATGGTCCGCGCGGCGCGGGCCGTCAGCCCCGGCCAGGCGCTCGAAATCGAGTTCGCGGACGGACGAATCAACGCGGACGCACGTGAAGGCGGTAGCGGTGGCGGAAGCGGCCAGACGGGCCAATCCGAGGCCCCTTCAACGACTTCGGCCGCGGCAGCAACCCCGCCGAACAAGGCTCCACGCGGCGGACAAGGCTCCCTGTTCTAACGATATCGCCAATCCATGCCTTGACGCCGCGCCTCCGATTGGCGATTTCAACGGGATCCTCGATCCGCTTTTCCCGAAATCCGGGTCGTTTTTTCCAGCCCCGCCCTCTCGGGCGTTCCGGAGCAGAGCTTTGATGAACCGCTTCGACAAGCTGTTCGGCATGCGCGGCGAAGCGCAGGTGCGCTATCTCGACGGCGAATTCCAGGTGATTTCGCCGGGCGAGTTCGTCCGCTGTGCCGTGACCGGCCAGCAAATCGACCTCACCGATCTGCGTTACTGGAACGTCGAGTTGCAGGAGGCCTATGCGTCGGCCGACATCTCCTTCGACCGCTATCTTCAGTCTATCGGAAAGTCGCGTCCGGCCGCCGCGAGTGAGGGCTGACGCCCCATCCAGAACGTTAGCCGCGCGCGCCTACCTTCAGGGCGCCATCGATCAGCGAATGCAGGCGCACCAGATCGCGCTCATCGAACGTCACCTCGATAGGCAGTGTCCGCGAGCGCTCTCTGAGTTTGTCCAGGGTGCGCGTCGTGCCGGCCAGCCGCGCGAGATCCTTTTCCGTCGTCGCAAGCTGCGCGCCCGTTGCCTCGGCTTCCGCGAGCAGGCTTGCCGCATCCTTCTCCGTGAACGCGTGGTGATCGGGGAAGGCGCGGGATTGCAAGGCGACAGGACCAAAGCTCTCCAAGAGACGAAAGAACCGACCCGGGTTCGCGATGCCCGCATAGGCAAGGATACGTGCACCGGCAATCCACTCCGTCTCGCCGCGCGGCATCACCGCACCACGCAGCACGGGTCCGGGAAACCGCTTCTTCAGATGCTCGAAGACGGGGGACGGCCCCTCCGGCGGATCCTCGCCGATCACGACGATGCAATCGACGCGCCCGAGCTGGAATTCGAGCCGCGCCCGAAGTGGGCCGGCCGGAAACACATGGCCGTTGCCAAAGCCGCGCCGCGCATCGACGAGCGCAATGGTGAGATCCTTCTCCACGGACGGGTTTTGCAGCCCGTCGTCCATCACGACGGCATCGACGCCGCCATCGCGCTCGATGGCGGCAAGCCCCGCGGCGCGGTCGCGCGAGATCATCACGCGTGCATCCTTGGCGATGAGAAGCGGTTCGTCCCCCGCCTCGCGTGCCGCGTGGCGCGCGCGATCCACCCAGACGGGGCCTGAGAGCGATCCGCCGTAACCGCGCGTCAGGCAGGCGGATACCACCCCGCGAGCCGCAAACGTTTCAAGGACAAAACGCGAGAGGGGCGTCTTGCCCGTCCCGCCGACCGTAAAGTTGCCAATGCAGATCACGGGAAGCTTCGCGCGATATGGCGCGGCGGTGCGAAACCGCCGCTCGACCGCCCAGCCGTACAGACTGCCCAACGGAGACAACAGGCGCGACGCAACCTGCGAGCCCTCGGTGGCGTACCACCACGAAGGCTCGTCAAGACGCACGGCGCACGCCCGTCTCGGCGGGCAAAAGGCCGAGAAGCGCCGCGACCGTCCGGTCGAGCGCGCCCGCGAGCGACGCGATGGCGGACGACGCGCCCTTCCTCATGTCGTCGAGGGCACGGTCGTCCGTGAGAAGCACGTCCACCGCTTGCGCAAGCTCTTCGGGCGAGGCCACCTCGCGCACACCCTTGTGGCGGATCAGCGCGGTGTAGAACTCGCGGAAGTTCGTCCAGTGCGGGCCGGTCAGAACGGCAGCGCCGTGCCCGATGGCTTCGATCGGGTTCTGCCCGCCTCGGGCAATCAGCGAACCTCCGACGAAGGCAACCTTGGTCAGCGCATAGAGCGTGCCGAGTTCGCCGATGGTGTCGGCTACGTAGATATCCGTCACAGCGTCCGGAAGCTCTCCCAGCGAGCGGCGCCTGACCTTGAGGCCGCGCGCGGCGAGCATATCCGCGATCACCTTGCCGCGGTCCGGATGGCGGGGGGCGATGATCGTGCAGACGTTCGGAATGCGCTTGGCGACGATCTCGTGCGCCTTGGCCACACTCCCCTCTTCGGGATCGTGGGTGCTTGCGGCCACGAACACGGGACGGCCGCCGAGCGCCCGCGTGAGGTTTTCCAACGCCGCCGCATCGACCAGGGGTGGCGGCGCGTCGATCTTGAGATTACCGAGCACCTCGACGTGACGCGCACCGAGGGTGGTGATGAGACGGCCCACCGGCTCGCTCTGCGCCAGGATCATGTCGAAGCGCGAGAACAGCGGCCGCGCGACGCTGCCGAAGCGCGCCCAACGCTTGGCGCTGCGCGCCGACATGCGCGCGTTCACGAGCGCGAGGGGCACACCGGCCCGCGATGCCTCGACGATGAGGTTCGGCCAGATTTCGCTTTCCGCGAACACGGCGAGATCGGGTTTCCAGTGATCGAGAAACGCCCGCACGTACTTGGGAACGTCGAGCACCACGAACTGATGACAGGCGCGGGGCGGAAGGCGCCGTTTGGCAAGGGCGGCCGACGTCAGCGTGCCGGTGGTGAGAAGGACGTTGAGGTCCGGCCGCTCCGTCAGCAGTCGCTCGATCACGGGGAGCACCGCGTTGGTCTCGCCGACGCTCGCAGCATGGAACCAGACGAGCGGGCCCGCCGGGCGCGGCAGGCTCGCTCCCCCATAGCGCTCGCCGCGGCGCGTGGGATCTTCCTTGCCCTGGCGGCTCCGGATCGAAAGAAGAAGGGGTGCCGCGAACCTTACGAGGCTCGTTCCACCCTGATACATCTTGAGCAGAAGCCCCACGGCCGCGGGCTCCGTCGGGCGTGGTGCGGGGCCTCGCGGTGTCGCGCGCGCGATGTTTCCGCCAACCGTCCGATAGGCGCGCGCAGTCACGTCGTTCATCGCGTCCTCGACCGTGCGCCGGCGTTCTTCCAACTGTTCGTCGGTGGCGTCCGCCGGCACCCAGATCGGTTCCCCGATGACATAGACCATCTTGGAGAACGGCAGATTGATCGTCATCCGGCTCCAGGTATCGAGCGCGAAAAAACGCGACGTCGCCACTGCGAACGGCACGATGGGGCGCCCGGAAAATTTCGCGAGCGTGACGATGCCCGCGCCTGCGCGGCGCGCGGGGCCGGGCGGCACGTCAGCCGTCATTGCGAGCGTGCTGCCTTCTTCGAGAAGGCGCATCGAGGTGCGGAGCGCAGAGGCACCGCCCCTGTCGCGGCGGCGATGACCGGCACCTGCGCCTCTCACCACATTGATATCGAAGGAGCGAAGCAGGACGCGCACGGCCGAGGCATCCTTGTGCCGAGCGACCATGGCCGAGACCGGAAAGGCGCCGATGTGCAGCGTGGGCATGAGAAAAAACTGCCCGTGCCACATGGCGAGAATGTAGGGATGCAAAGCCTCCGCGCGCACGCGGGCGTCGGGGGGATCGTAAGTGACCGTGGACGTGGCCAATACGAGGCGCGTGTAGCGTGCCGCGAGCGTGCCGAGGAGCCTGCCGAACAACGGCTCTTGGTGTGGCGATTGTGCCATCGATCGGCTTTCCTCGCCTCCCCCTGCTCTCGTGCACACCGTGGCCGCAAGCGCTTCCGACGACGTGCTGCCGGCCAATTTCCTATAGGGATTGTCTCCTAAACGCAACCGCTTCGGCCCGATTGCACACCTGCGGCGGGGCGACATGCACATGGATTGGACGCTCGAACGAACCCTGTGCAAAATCGTGCCGGGGCCGTAAGCGGATGTATCCTTCCGGAACGTGAAATTTGCGGATCGACAAGATATTCGACAGGCCGGGCTCTCTGGTGATACCCAGCCGCTGGTCAGACGGCCGCCCCACGGCTGCGGCGGCCGACAACGGCCGCATATCGGGATATGCATGACGGAATGCCAGAATACACGAGACGGATAAAGCGCGCGCTGCGGCGCAAGGCGTGGGCGGGGTTCGATGCGCTGGTGTCCGTGTTTCCGGTCTCGTGGCGCGAGCGAGCCGAACCCTATGCGCGCTATCTCGACATGCTGGTGCTGGATCATCTCGTGGTCCGGCTCGCTTTTCCGAACCGTCATCGCCTTTCGGACGAAGCCTGGCGTGCGGCGCAACCGCTGCCGCATCAGGTGCGCGATTTTGCGCGCCGCGGCGTGAAGACCGTCGTCAATCTCCGGGCGCAGCCGCAGTCGTCGAGCTACCTCTACGAAGCCGCCGCGTGCCGAAAGGCCGGCCTGAAACTCGTCGATTACCGCATTCGCTCGCGCGCGGCGCCAAGCCGGGAGGAAGTGCTCGGCGCCCGCGATCTCTTTGCGGCTCTCGAATATCCGATCCTTATCCATTGCAAATCGGGCGCCGACCGCGCGGGGCTCATGAGCGCGCTCTACATGCACACGCGCCAGGGCGTGCCGATTGCGGAAGCGCGTCACCAACTATCTTTGAAGTACGGGCACATCCGCCAGGCCGACACGGGCGTTCTTGACGATTTCTTCGATGCCTATGTCGCGTATGCTGAGAAGACGCCCGTCGATTTCTACACTTGGGTCGAGACGGTCTACGATCCCGAGCAACTGACGGCGGAGCATCACTCCAAGCGTTGGGCGAACCGGCTTGTCGACACGGTGTTCCGGCGCGAATAGCTGCGCCAGCGACACGGATGTCCCCAATCAGTTGAGCGGCAATCCGGCCGGCGAGCTTTCAGGATCGGCCTCATCGGTCAGGAGCTGCGCACGCACGAGCCGGGCATACGCGCCCCCCTTGGCGATCAGATCCGCGTGCGTGCCCATCTCGACAATCGTGCCCGCATCCATCACGCAGATCAGATCCGCATTCTGCACCGTCGAAAGGCGATGCGCGATGACGATCGTCGTCCGCTCCCGCGTGAATGCGGCCAGCGCCTCCTGCACGAGGCGTTCGGACTGGGTATCGAGCGCGCTCGTCGCCTCGTCGAGAAGCAGGATCGGCGCGTTCTTGAGGATGGCGGACGCAAGCGCGAGGCGCTGCCGCTGACCGCCGGACAGCCGAACGCCCCGGTCGCCGATCACCGTGTCGTAGCCCTGCGGCTGGCTCAGAATGAACTCGTGCGCGGCCGCGGCCTTGGCGGCGGCCACAATGTCCTCGTCCGACGCGTCGAGCCTGCCGAGCGCGATGTTGGCGCGGATCGTGTCGTCGAACAGGGTCACGTCCTGGCTCACGAGCGCGATAGCGCCGCGCAACGACGCGAGCGTCACTTCGCGAATGTCCTGGCCGTCGATGCGAATGGCGCCCGCCGTCACGTCGAACAGGCGCGGCACGAGATTGACGATGGTCGATTTGCCCGCTCCCGAGCGGCCGACGAGCGCGACGGTCTGGCCGCCCTTCACCTGGAGATCGAAGTCCGTGACGGCCTGGAGTTCCTCCTGGCCGTAGTGGAACGAGATGCGGTCGAAGGCGACGGCGCCCTTGTCGAGCACGAGCGGCTTTGCGCCCGGCAAGTCCTTCGTCTTCGGCTGCTCGTCGAGCACGCCGTAAATGCTGTCGAGCGCGGCGAGCCCTTCCTGCACGCGCGTCATGAGGCCGCCAACTGCCTTTAAAGGCTGGGCGGCCATCAGCAGCGCCGCAGTGAGGCCCATGAAATCGCCGACCGTGGCGGCACCGCTCGAAATCCGCCAATAGGCGACCCAGATCACGCCGGCGACCGCGACGCCGGCCAGCCCTTCGAGAATGGATTCGAGGCGCGCCTTGGCGGAGACGACCTTAAGCTTCAGGCGATAGACTTCCTCGAAGCTGCGGCCCACGCGCTCGGCCGCGTAGTCTTCCAGACGAAAGGTCTTGATCAGACGCGTCGCGCCGAGTGTCTCGGCGAGCAGCGAGGTCATGCCTCCAAGCTCGGCCTGGGTGCGGCTCGCATTGCGGCGGACCCGGCGCGCGATGGTCGAGATCGGCACCGCCGCGAAGGGATACACGCCGAGCACGACGAGCGAGATCATCCAGTCGAGATAAAACATCGCGCCCACGAGCACGACGACCGACATCATGTCCCTCAGCACGGAGTTGATCGAGGCGTGGGCGGCCTGCTGAATGAACTGGATGTCGTTCGTCAGCTTCGACATCAGCCGCCCCGGCGTGTCGCGGGTCAGGCGGGCATAGTCGGCGTTGATCATATGGCGGAACGTCACGTTCTGCATATCCACGCCGACCTCAAGCATGACGCGATTGGTCGCCACCGTCTGCGTGTAGAGGAAGATGCCCCGGGCCGCGGTGACGACGATGATCGCGCCCAGCACCCACGGAAGCCAGGTGACGTCGCCCTCCAGGAGATTGTCGAACGAAAACTTGATGACGACGGGGTAGGCGCCGGTCGCCAGCGAAAGCGCGGTCGTCAGCAGGAGGATGACGAAAAGCTCGCGCCAGCGCGGGCGGAGCCAGTCGTTGATGAAGCGGGACAGCAACAGACGCGAATGCGCGTCGAAAGCGAAGCGCGCGTTCTTCCGAGGCCCGGACGGCGTCTCGGGGGAGGCTTCTTTCGTCTTCGACATACGTTGTGGGGCTCCAGATCCAAGCCGGGCTTAAGCCACGGCTTTGCCTCCCGAATGGGATTCGGCACCGTTTTGCTGAGGCTCCAACAAACGATGCATATGGACGATAAAATAGCGCATCGCGGCATTATCCACTGTCTTCTGAGCCGCAGCCTTCCAGGCTGTGTAGGCTTCCGCGTAATTGGGGAAAATTCCCACGATATCCAGCGCATCGAGGTCGCGGAACTCGAAGCCATCGAGATTTTCGAGTTCGCCGCCGAATACCAGATGCAACAGCTGCTTGGGAGCTTCTTCCCGCTCACCGCTCATGCGCACAATCCTCTTTCGTCCAAAGCATGGCCGCCCGACGCAGCCTGTCTCTTCCTGCCCGATCCCTCGCGGAGGTTCAAGGCTCGCGGCGGGCCATCAACGGCATTTCCGTTTGCAAAAGGAGCATGAAGATACGGGCTGTTAACGAGATTCTTTAACAAGATATCCAACATCATGTGGCATTGTCGCAGAAGGGTCGCGAAGACGGCCTCTCAGAAGTCATCAGGGCAAGAACGAACGTCAGACCGGCGCGGAACACGGGGGGACCCATTCCGCGCCGAAGTTCTTTTTTTGGGGGCCTTGAGTGCCCACCCGGCGGGGCCGGAGCTGCTTTTTTCGTCGCGCGTCTGCTCAAGCGAGGGGCAAAGCGGTGCGGCCCCACGAGGCAGGCTGCCGACGGATCGGCGTTGCCGCCCGTGGCTGCGTTCGGTAGCGTTGGGCCGAACCCTTCTTCCACGGCAGAGAACCGAACGGCCCTGATGAGCGACAATCCCTACGCGACCGGCCTCGACAAAAATCCGGCGAACTATCAGCCCCTCTCCCCAATCGGCCTCCTGGAACGGGCGGCGACCGTCTACCCGCAGCACACCGCGATCGTTCACGGGAGCCAGCGGACAAACTACGCGACGTTCTACGCTCGGAGCCGGAGGCTTGCGTCGGCGCTCGCGAAGCGGGGTATCTCTCCGGGCGACACGGTCTCGGTGATGCTCTCGAACACACCCGCCATGCTCGAAGCGCACTATGGCGTGCCGATGACGGGCGCCGTGCTGCATTGCCTCAACACGCGGCTCGACCCGCCCATTCTCGCCTTCCAGCTCGACCACGCGGAAAGCAAGGTCCTGATCACCGACCGCGAGTTTTCGGCGTCGATCAAGGAGGCGCTTGCGCTCGCGTCCGTCAAGCCGCTTGTGATCGATTACAACGACCTCGAATTTCCTCAGGCTGGCGAAGCGCTCTCCGGTCTCGACTATGAGGCGTTCGTCGCCGGGGGCGATCCCGAGTTCGATTGGCGCAAGCCCGACGACGAGTGGGAGGCGATCAGCCTCAACTACACGTCCGGCACGACGGGGAATCCGAAGGGCGTCGTCTATCATCATCGCGGCGCGGCGTTGATGTGCTACGCGAACACCATCGCGACAGGCATGGTCCGCCATCCGGTGTACCTCTGGACCCTGCCGATGTTCCACTGCAACGGCTGGTGCTTCCCGTGGACGCTGTCGCTGGTGGCTGGCACGCACGTGTGCCTGCGCTGGGTGCGCGCCAAGGCGATGTACGACGCCATCGTGGATCACAAAGTCACCAACCTTTCCGGCGCGCCGATCGTGATGGCGACGCTGCTCAACGCCAGCGACGATGAGAAGCGCGAGATCAAGCATCGCGTGGCATTCAACCACGCGGCCGCCCCGCCGCCAGAATCAGTGATGGCGCGCATGAACGAAGCAGGCTTCGCGCTGACGCATCTCTACGGGCTGACGGAAACCTACGGGCCCGCCACGCTCAACGAATGGCATAGCGCGTGGGACGATCTGCCGAAGGCCGAGAAAGACGCGCGGCGGGCCCGGCAGGGCGTTCGCTATCCGGCGCTCGAAGGGCTCACCGTCATGGACCCTACGACGATGACAGAGGTGCCAGCCGACGGCGAAACGCTGGGCGAGGTCATGCTCCGCGGCAACATCGTCATGAAGGGCTACTTGAAAAACCCGGAGGCGACGGCGGAGGCTTTCGCGGGCGGATGGTTCCATTCCGGTGACCTCGGCGTGCTGCATCCGGACGGCTATATCCAGCTCAAGGACCGCTCGAAGGATGTCATCATCTCCGGCGGCGAGAACATCTCGTCGATCGAGGTCGAGGACGTTCTCTACAAGCACCCGGCCGTGGCGCTCTGCGCAGTGGTGGCCAAGCCCGACGACAAGTGGGGCGAGACGCCGTGCGCATTCGTCGAGCTCAAGCCGGGAGCAACCGCGACGGCGGACGAAATGATCGCGTGGTGCCGCGAGCGGCTCGCGCACTACAAGGCGCCGCGCCACATCGTGTTCACCGAGGTGCCCAAGACGTCCACCGGCAAAGTGCAGAAGTTCAAGCTGCGCGAACTGGCGAAAGACGCCTAACAACGACGCATGGCAGAGAGCGCGGCGAGCGAGCGCATCTACGCGCCCGCGCAACGCCGCCGCTCTCAACTTTTTAGCGTCAGATCACGAATCAGCACAGCGTCGAGTGCATACGCATGCCCTCGCACCCGCTGAATGTCGGCATCTCAAAAACGGGGACGCGGGGCTGCTTCGCTAACGGCACGGACAGATCTTCGCCGACAACGCGCGACGCAAAAATCCCCGCATGCACCCTCCCTCGTCGGATCCGGCCGGAAGACTGACCGGCTCGAAGTTTGCCGGCTCGGCTTCCGATTTCGGATCGATGCGAAAAGGAAGGGTGGTGGGGGAAACCCCGCAGTCTACGTCAGTGGCGTGTTTCGAGCCGGACGATCTCGTCCTTCAGCTTCAGTTTTTCTTGCTTAAGCCGGCGGATCGTCACGTCGTCCGAACCGGGTCGTGCCGTCTCCTCTTCGATCCGGCGCTCAAGGAGCCGGTGCTTCTCTGAGAGTTCCTGAAGATGAGCCGAAAGCGCCATCCTGACCTCCTTTTCAGAGTTGAAGACCGTAGCATTGTTACAGATATGCCACGGATTGTCCATTGGAAGGGGTGCGTCCGAAAGGAACACGTTGAACGAATTCTTTACCGCCAAGAGTGTGCTCGCGCCGCTTTATGCAAAGCCATTCGCGCGCTCAACGCCCGACTTGCTTGCGGAACATAACGTTTGGCCCGATATTGCCTTTTGTCGAGCAGGGTACGCGGGGTCCCCGGCAACGCTGCCGGCTGACCTTCGAGCAGTGAGCGACATGCAGCGGCAAAACGACAGGGAGCTTCGAGACGAACTCGTGCAGCTCCGGAGTGAGCACCGGGCTCTCGACGACGAGATTTCGACGCTCGAAGCCGATGGCGCCATCGATCAACTCACGATTCGCCGGTTGAAGAAAAAGAAGCTCGCCCTCAAGGACCAGATCACCAAGATCGAGGATCAGCTTCTGCCGGATATCATCGCCTGATCCCGGTTCCCCGCGTAACGATCCAGGGGCACGCGCCTAAGCGCCGGTGGGCTTCCGCCCCCTTTGTCATCCCGGCCAAGCGAGGGCGGAAGCCCGAGCGCCGCGCCGGGAGCCAGCAAAAGCTCCTATCGCAAAATATCGCCTCTTCGACGAGCCTTGCGCTGGGTTCCGGACAAGGCTTCGCTTGTGTTCCGCCTTTCCGGGATGACAAGGGCAGGGCAACCGCCGGCGGCTGCCCTGCGTTTGTTGGCAGCCGGCGTCAGGCCGGGTAGATCAGCGGGTGTTTTCGTTCATGCGTTCTTCCGGCGTCGATCAGTGGCTCTACCCAACGGACCGCGGGCTCTATTGCGCACCCGCCGACGTCTACGTCGATCCAGCCCGCCCCGTTCCCCGCGCCATCATCACGCACGGACACAGCGATCATGCGCGCGCCGGGCATGACGCCGTGCTGGCGACGCCCGAAACCGTCGAGGTAATGAAGCTCAGGCTCGGCATGGACGGCGCGGGGCGCTTCGAAGCGGCGGCATACGGCGAGGCGCGCAACCTCGGCGGCGTCACTGTTCGTCTGGTCCCCGCCGGGCACGTGCTCGGCTCCGCGCAGGTTGTGCTCGAATGGCAAGGACAGCGGGCCGTCGTCTCCGGCGATTACAAACGCGCGTCCGATCCCACGTGCCCCCCGTTCGAACGCGTTTCCTGCGACGTGTTCGTGACGGAAGCGACGTTTGCGCTGCCTGTGTTCCGACACGAGCCCGCGGAGCGCGAGATCGGCCGCCTCCTCGCCTCGCTCGCGCGCAATCCCGAGCGCACGCATCTCGTTGGCGCATACGGGCTCGGAAAGGCGCAGCGCGTCATGCGCCTCGCGCGCGATGCCGGGTACGATGCCCCGATCTATCTTCATGGCGCGCTCGTCGAGATGACGGCGCTCTACGAGCGGCTCGGCGTCGCTCTCGGCGACGTCCGCCCCGTGCCGCTCGATGCGAAAACCCCCCGAATTCACCGGCGCGCTCGTGCTCTGTCCCCCGTCCGCGCTCGGCGACCGCTGGTCGCGCCGCTTTGCGGATCCGGTCACCGCGTTCGCCTCCGGGTGGATGCGGATCCGGGGGCGCATCCGGCAGGCAGGCGTCGAACTGCCGCTCGTCATCTCGGATCACGCGGACTGGCCCGAGCTGATCGCGACCGTGACGAAGACCGGCGCGGACGACGTCTGGGTCACGCACGGGCGCGACGACGCACTCGTCTACGAACTCGCACGCCGCGGACGCAAGGCGCGTGCGCTTTCGCTCGTCGGCTTCGAGGACGAGGGAGAATAGCGTCATGCAAGCGTTCGCGCTTCTCCTCGACACGCTCTCGACCACGCCCTCGCGCAACGCGAAGCTGGCGCTTCTCACCGAATATTTTCGCACAGCCCCGGACCCGGATCGCGGGTTTGCGCTTGCGGCTTTGACCGACGGGCTGTTTCCACGCCTCCCGCTCCGGCGCAGCCTCGCTCTCCTGATGGACGGGCGCATCGACCCCGTGCTTTACGCGCTCTCACGCGACTATGTGGGCGATACGGCCGAGACGGTCGCGCTCATGTGGCCCGATCCCGACGCCCCGCCCGTCACGCCGGGGCTTGCGGAGACGGTTGAGCTTTTGGCATCTGCCGCGCCCGCCGATATTGCCGGCACGCTCGGCCACCTGCTCGACCGTCTCGATGCACGCGGACGATGGGCGCTTTTGAAATTGATCGGCGGGGCACCGCGTGTCGGCGTGTCCGCGCGCCTCGCGAAAGCGGCGCTCGCCGAGATGGGCGATGAGCCTCTCGCGGAGATCGAGGAAGTCTGGCACGCGCTTGCCCCACCCTACACCGATCTTTTTCGATGGCTTTCAGGCGAAGGTCCACGCCCCGATGCAGCAGGCAAACCCATCTTCCGCCCGCTCATGCTGTCCCACGCCATCGAAGAGACCGATTGGTCGGGCTTTTCCGCCGAAGATTTCGCCGCGGAGTGGAAATGGGACGGCATCCGCGTGCAGATCGCCGCCCATGGCGCAAGCGTGCGCATGTTCTCGCGCGCGGGCGATGACATCTCGCGCGCATTCCCAGAGATCGTGGCCGCCTACGAAGGGCTCGACGTGCTGGCGGACGGCGAGCTTCTCGTCGTACGCAACGGGATCGTCGCGCCGTTCAACGACTTGCAGCAACGCCTCAACCGTAAGGCCGTAACCGGCCGGCTCATGCGCGAGCATCCGGCCCACATCCGTCTCTACGACCTCCTGATCGAGAACGGCGAAGACATGCGCGCGCTATCTTTCCGCGAGCGCCGGGCTCGGCTCGAAGGCTGGGTGTCCAGGTATCGCCCACCCCTCAGCGACGTCAGCGAACTCGTTTCTTTCGACACCCGCGAAGAGCTGGGCGCGCTCTGGGCCGAAACGCGCAGCAGCGGCATCGAAGGGCTGATGCTCAAGCGTTGGGACAGCCCCTATCTGTCGGGGCGGCCGCGCGGACATTGGTTCAAATGGAAGCGCGCGGCGCTGACGCTCGACTGCGTCTTGATGTATGCCCAGCGCGGCTCGGGAAAGCGCTCGTCCTATTATTCCGACTACACGTTCGGCGTCTGGCGCGAGATCGCGGACGCTCCGTCCGGCGGGGCGCGCGGTGACATTCTGCCCGGCCATGAGCTGGTGCCGGTCGGCAAAGCCTACTCAGGCATGACGGACGCGGAACTGATCGAAATCGACCGCTTCGTGCGCAATCACACCGTGGAGCAGTTCGGCCCCGTGCGGGCGGTGGAGCCGAAGCTCGTGCTCGAAATCGCGTTCGACGCGATCTTTCCCTCCGCGCGGCACAAGTCGGGCCTCGCCATGCGTTTCCCGCGTATTCACCGCATCCGCTGGGACAAGCCTGCGGCAGAAGCCGACACGCTCGATGCTGCGCGGCAGTTGGTGACGAAAGCGGAGAGCGAGGTGGAGATGCCGCGCGCCCGGTCTAAAACCCGATCCCGAACTGGCTCATGAACGTGCTGTTGGCCGTGCCGGAGCGCGGCGTCGCCCGCTGTTGCGCGCCGCTTTGCGCGCGCGAGATCTGCCGCCGGTCGGGCACATGCGGAGCCAGATGATTGCGCCCCTTGTTGATCTCGTCCCACTTGCCGTCGAGAGCGAGCGTCACGCGCTTTTCGTGGCCGTAGATGTCGCTGTAGGTCTTGAGCGTGCCGTCCTCGTCCACCCATGCCGTCTGGTAGACGATGTGCATCGGGATGCGCCCGTCGATCAGCACCTCGTTGTTGAGGGGCCCGCGCTTCGCCAGCTCATCCACCTTCGCCGCGCCCCAGCCCTTGTCGTGTTCCAGCACGAGTTCCGCCATGCGCAGCGGATTGCGCAACCTCAGGCAGCCCGCAGACAACGTGCGCTGGCGCTGGCCGAACATCCATTTGTCCGGCGTGTCGTGCATGAAAATCGTGTGCTGGCTCGGGAAGGAGAACTTCACGTAGCCCATGGCGCTTTTCGCGCCCGGCGGCTGCACGACCTCGTAATCGCGGATGTCGGTGTTGGCCCAGTCCATGGTGCGCCAGTCGAGGCGGCGACCGCTCTTGGTTTCGACTTCAAGACCGTACTGGCGCATCATGCCGCCCCCGCGCAGCAGGCTCGGCCACAGCTCGCGCACCTTGATGCTTTCGGGCACGCGCCACATGGGCCGGAACGTCACGTCCTGCAGGCGGCGCGAGAAGATCGAGGTCTGCTTGCCGAGTTCGCCCACGACGATGCGCTCGGTGTGGATCGTCTTGCCGTCCTTGACGACGTCGATCGTGTAGGAGGGGACGTTGGCGATGATGTGGAACTCGCCGATGTCCGGCCACTTCCACCGCCACATCTCCATGTTGGCGCGGAGCCGCTTGGCGGCGGCATTGGGCGTGGCGTGCTTATTCTTGCCGAGGGCTGCGACGTACTTCTCGCGCAGCAGATGGAACTGTGGATGCTTGGGATGCGTGTCGAGCAACGCCGCGCCCTTATCGGAAGCATCTGCGACGCTCGCCAGCACGTCGGCCGGCTCGATGAGCTGGGCGCGCCGGTCGAGGTTCGAATTGAGCTGCTCGGACGGCTGCATGATGCGCCCGCCGCGCGCGTGGCGCGCGTACTTGAGCACGATCTGCATGAGATCGACCTCGGCCGCGGCCTGGTCGGCAGGAGAGAAATCCCGGCTTTGCGCATCCGACAATGCAGGACGCGGGAAGTCCTCCGGATTGAGGCCCCATTCGTTGGCCGTGCCGAACGCGTCGATGACGGACGTCGCGTCGGCGTTAAGCCCATCGGCGCTCACCCACAGCGGTGCGTAGCCGCGCGTCGCATAAAAATCGAGAAGCGCCTCGCGCTCCTTGACCTCCTGCTCTTCTCCCTCTTCCGGCAGTTCGGCGAGACGCGCACGGATGGCCTCCGCGACGGGCGTTGCCGGATCGATGGGAGGCTTTTCCGTTTTCTCGGTGACCTGCTCGGCAGGGACGTGCGCGCCGGATTCGTCAGCGATCACCGCTTCGGTCGCGTCCGTTTCCGCCACAGGCGTTGCGGGCGCATCGGCGGCGGTCGTCTCTTCGGCGGGTTCGGTTTCCTCGTTCGCGGCGGTCTCGTCGCGTTCGGTCCCGTGATCGGCTTTGACGGTCGCAGGATCAGCGTCTGCCGCCCCGGCCTCGATCTCGACGTTCGCCTCGGTTGACGGTTCCGGTTCGGCGTCGGGCGTCAGGGCCGCTTTCTCTCTTACCGGCTCAATCTCCTCAGGCCGACCGGCGGTCTCTTCGGCCGCGCGCTCGGACTGGACCTCATACGTGACGTATCCCGCCGGAACCGTCGTCACCTCGGGGATCACGGACGAGACCGGCGCGCCGGGCTCGATCGCTCCCGTCTCCAGGCTCCCGGCGGACCGGCGCGGCTCGGCCGTCGGCGCATCGGCCAAGCCGAGACCCAGCATCAAAGCCAGCGCCGTAAGAGCGAGGCGGCCCATCACGCGTCTCCCATGTCAGCTCGCATATCTGCGTCGCCCCCGGCCCGTTTCGGAGCGCTAAGGCGCGGAAACACTAGGTGATTCGGCGTGCGCCGAAGAAAGACGCCGCGCACTGCTCCCACTTTTCTCGCGCGACTTTGGGCCGGGAACGGGGCGGCATCCCCCCTTCCCTTAAGGAAAATGAACAGTGGGTCCCGTTTGCAACGGTGCCGGATCTGCCTTGCCAGAGGTGGCCCTCTTCCTCTAAATGCCCCGTTTTCCCGTTGGGCCCGCCTCGCGAGGCTGCCCAGGCACCGGAACCAAAGGCATGACCGAACGCCGCGCGGACGTGGGGATCATCATGGGCAGCCAGTCGGACTGGCCCACCATGAAGGCGGCTGCGGCCATCCTGGATGCGCTTGCCGTCCCCTACGAAACCAAGATCGTCTCGGCGCATCGCACGCCCGACCGGCTGGTGGACTACGCACGGTCCGCGGCGGAACGGGGCATCAAGGTGATCATCGCGGGCGCGGGTGGCGCGGCGCATCTCCCCGGCATGACGGCCTCCATGACCGCCCTTCCCGTCCTCGGCGTGCCGATCAAGACCAGCACGCTGTCCGGCATCGACAGCCTCTATTCCATCGTGCAGATGCCGGGCGGCGTTCCCGTCGGCACGCTCGCGATCGGCGAAGCGGGCGCAACGAACGCGGGCCTGCTCGCCGCCCAAATCCTGGCGCTTTCGGACGCGGCGCTCGCGGCCCGCGTCGCGGACTGGCGCGCCGATCAAACCGCATCCGTGGCCGAGGTTCCGAAGTCCGAATGAGCGCACTTCCTCCCGGCTCCACCATCGGCATTCTCGGCGGCGGACAGCTCGGCCGCATGATGTCGCTCGCGGCGGGCCGCCTGGGCCTCAAGTGCCACATCTATTCCGACGTCCGGGGCCCGGCGTGCGACTTCGCGGCCGCCTCCACCATCGCCCCTTATGAGGATACGGCGAAGATCCGCGCCTTTGCCGAAGCCGTGGACGTCGTCACCTACGAGTTCGAGAACGTGCCGCTTGAAGCCGCCGCCGCGGCCGAAGCCGTCGCACCCGTTCGTCCGGGACCCAAGGCGCTCGAAGTTGCGCAGGACCGGCTGGCGGAAAAGACCTTCATTCGCGATCTCGGCATTCCCGTGGCCCCGTTCGCCGCCGTCGACAACGCGGCCTCGTTCGACGCGGCCGCCGCCGGGATCGGCGGGGCCGGCATCCTCAAGACGCGCCGGCTCGGCTACGACGGCAAGGGGCAGATGCGCATCGCAAGCGCCGCCGAGTTGCCGGGCGCATTCGAAGCGCTGAAAGGCGTGCCGTCGATCCTCGAAGGGCTGGTGCCGTTCGCGTTCGAGGTGTCGGTGCTGGTCGTGCGCGGCGTCAACGGCGAGACGCGGTTCTACGACGTGCCGCTCAACACTCATAAGGAGGGCATCCTCGACACCTCTACGGTGCCCTCGCCGATCCCGCCCGCCCACGCCAAGCGCGCAACCGAGCTTGCCGCCGCAATTGCGGACGCGCTCGGCTACGTCGGCGTGCTGGGCGTCGAGATGTTCTATCTCGGAGCGGACGCACCCGAGCCGCTCGTCATCAACGAGATCGCGCCGCGCGTGCACAACTCCGGGCACTGGACGCAGGACGCCTGCCTCGTCAGCCAGTTCGAGAATCATATCCGCGCCGTGGCGGGCTGGCCGCTCGGCGCGACGGAGCGGCATTCGGACGTGACGATGACCAACCTGATCGGGGCGGACGTCGACCGCTGGGCGGCTCTCGCAGCCGAGCCCGGCACCGCGCTCCACCTCTACGGCAAGCCGGAAGCCCGCCCAGGCCGCAAAATGGGTCACGTGAACCGCATCAGGCCGCGGAGCGCATAAGCCCTCGCGTTGGGACTCCATCCCGATTGGGTTTGGGGCCTAAAGCCGCATTTTGGGCCCCAAAATGGCGCCGTCCCCGTGGACAAGCGCGGTAACGTTTGATAGAAGCCAGCCAAATCTTAAGCGCTCGACGCGCCGGCGGGTTGGTTCGCCGGGGCTTTGAGCGGTGTTATTTTCAGCCAATTCAGAACTTTAGAGGTCACCGCTTGCAGGTACTCGTTCGCGACAACAACGTCGACCAGGCCCTCAAGGCGCTCAAGAAGAAGATGCAGCGCGAGGGTATTTTCCGTGAGATGAAGCTCCGGAACTACTTCGAGAAGCCGTCCGAGAAGAAGGCGCGCGAGAAGGCCGAGGCCGTTCGCCGCGCCCGCAAGCTCGCCCGCAAGAAGCTGCAGCGCGAAGGCCTGCTGCCCGGCAAGCCCGCCGCCGCACGCGGCGCCAAGGGTCCGGGCCGTGGCGGCCCGGGTGGTGCGCGTCCGGCCGGTAGCGGCTTTGGCGGCAACAGCGCTGGCGCAGGTGCGAGCGCTGCCGGTGGCAGCGGTGGCTACTCCAGCAACCGCTAAACGCTTGGGTCCTCCGGGGATCCGCACAACACCTTGAATTCGATGTCGCCGCCGGCTGATTGTCCGGCGGCGATTTTCTTTTTGGGGATCGTTAGGGCGGATGCGCTTCCGCTCCGCCGTTGCGCTGGCTCCCGCGACGGGCCTCGACTATCGTCGCGGCATGGCCAAGCTCTATTTCGCGTCCCTCCTCACCCTCTCGCTGCTCGTCGCCATGGTGGCGGGCGTCGTCATCGCAGCGCTCGTCGCGACAGGTGCGATGAATGTGGGCCCCGCGCTCGTGCTCGTCGTGCTCATCAACGGCGTGACCTTCCTCATCAGCCCGTGGCTCACGGACCTGATGCTGCGCTGGGTCAACAAGGTCCAGTTCATCGACGATGCCACGCTCAAGGCCCGCTATCCGCACGTCCACGCCATCGTGCACGACGTGGCGCGGGATTACCGCTTCTCGGCGCCCTCCATCGGCATCATTCCGGACCGCAACCCGACGGCCTTCACCTACGGCCTGTTCCGATCCAATGCGCGGATCGTGCTGACAGACGGCATTTTCGAGTTCCTGAACGAGGAGGAAACGCGGGCGGTCGTGGCGCACGAACTGGGCCACATCGTCAACCGCGACTTCCTCGTGATGACGGCGGCGGGGATGCTCGTGCAGATGCTCTACGTGCTCTACGCGAGCTTCCGGCGGGCGCGGTCGGGCGGCGGCGACAGCAAGGGCCGCGACAAGCTCTTCATCGTCGCGATCGCCGCCTACGTAATGTACGTGCTCGGCACCTACATCCTGCTCTACCTCTCGCGCACGCGGGAATATCTCGCCGACAGCTTCGCCGCCGAGCGCGTGGAAGCCCGTCATCTCGCGAATGCGCTGGTCAAGATCGCCTACGGCATCGCGACGGCTGACGACACCGAGCAAGGCCGGGAGCTTCTCGCCTCCACGCGCCACATGGGCTCGGTCGACTTCAAAGGCGCGCGCCATCTCGGGCTCGTCGTCGAGGCGTCCCGAGCGCGGCCGGAGGCGACGGCGGAGGCCATGCTGTTCGACATCTACAATCCCTGGGCGCGGATCGTTGAGCTTTCGTCCACGCATCCGCTGACGGGCAAGCGCATCAAGGCGCTCTCCGTGATCGCGAAGGAGAAGCGGCAGGCGTTTGCGGACATCGACGTCGCCGCGGCCGCGAAACGCGCGAACGTGAACCCGGCGGCACTCTGGAGCAAATTCCTGCGGGAGCTTGGGATCGTCTCGCTGCCGACGCTCGTTTTCATCGGCGTGGGGCTCGCCGGGCTCGCGAGTTCATCGCCGTTGTTCGCGGTGCTTGCGTTTCCTGCCGCTGCGCTCGCCTGGGCCGCCATGATCCCTGTCGTCTACCCGTTTCACGCAGCGCAGCACACCGACGTGGTCTCGCTCATGGGAGATGTGGCCGCTTCCCCCATCGTCGGCAGGCCGGTGCATCTCGACGGGGAGGTGATCGGTCGCGCGGACGCCGGTTCGATCGTCGGCGAGGATACGATTTTCGCCGACCCGACGGGACGCATGACGGTGGATTTTCGATCCTTGCTCGGGCCGCTCGGCGATATGTGGGCCGGATGGCGCCGCGTTGCGCGCCACATCGGGCAGAAGGGCGAGGTCGTGGGCTGGTTCCGCCGCGGCATGGGCGGCCACGTCATCTTGAGCGAACTCAACACGACAGCGGGGCGGCTCAAGGCCTATCCCTATCTGGCGGGCGTCTCGACAATGCTCATCGTGTTCGTCGTGATCCTCGTCATCGCCGGCGTCGTGGCGGTTTCCGGCGCTTAGGCGGCACCTTGCGGCTAAAGCGGAACGAGGCGCAGCGCGAGGTGCAGGATGGCATCGACCCCGCGCCACATGAAGCCGCCCTCGTCGACATCGCTCTCGGCATAGAGCGGCGTCTCGCTGACAGCGACGGGCTCGGGATTGCCCGGCACCGTGCTGGTGACGCGGAACATCGCGACCTGCTCGCCCTTGCGGATCGGCGGCTTCAACGGCCCCTCGTAGACGATCTCGCCGCGGATGCGCTGATCGAGCGGAAACTTCGGCAGAATGACTTCGAGGTTCCCCTGCCCTGTGAGCGGCACATAGAAATTCTCGCCGCCCCAGACGCGCGCATAGCCCACGGCCTCGCCCGCCTCGAACAGCTTGGCGCGCGAGACGCTTTTGGCACCCCACTCCAACATGCGGCGCGCTTCGCTGCGCCGGTCGCGCTCGCTTTCGAGACCCATGATGACGCCGATCAGGCGGCGTCCTTCCGTCACCGACGACACGACCAAGCCATAGCCCGCGGCGCTGGTGTGGCCGGTCTTGAGACCGTCGACGCCGAGCCCTTCCTCGGACAGCAGCGGGTTGCGGTTGTAAAATTTGTGGCGGCGATAATCGAACTGGCGCTGACTGAAGGCCTTGTAGTGCTCGGGATACTCGCGGATCAGGTGGCGCGCGAGCATCGCCAGTTCGCGCGCGGTCATCAGGTGCTCGGGATCGGTGAGGCCGGTCGGGTTGCGGAAGGTCGATTTCTTGAGCCCGATGCGGGACGCTTCCTCCGCCATCAGCTTGAGGAAGCCTTCGACGGAGCCGCCAATCCCTTCCGCGACCGTGATCGCGGCATCGTTGCCGGACTGAACGGCGATGCCCTGGATCAGCTCTCTGACCGGCGTCTTGGTGTTGATGGGAATGAACATCGCGGCCGTGCGCGACGGCGCGCCGCCCGTCCGCCAGGCATGCTCGCTGGTGGTGAACTCGGTTTCGAGCGTGACATCGCCCTCCTTGAGCTCCCGGAACAGCACGGCGAGCGTCATCAGCTTGCTCATGCTCGCAGGCGGGACAAGCTGGTCGGCGGCCTTCTGGTAGATGATCGAGCCCGAATCGTAATCCATCAGGATCGCGTTGCGGGCCTTGGTGGAGAACCCGCCCTGCTGGGCCATGGCGCTCGCGGCAAGCGGCGGCACCGCCGCAAGCACAAGCATACCGATCGTCAGCAACCGTCTCGTCAGACGTTTCATGGGGGCCGATCGACCTCGTTCGCCGCTAGGATAGACGACGTTAACTAAAGTCGGCTCAACACCCAAGTCAATTGCGGGCGAGCCCTAACGGGCGCTGGCAACGCGGAACAAACAAGATGCACGATCTCGCGGACAGCCAGAAGCGCGTCAGTCGCTTTTGACGTTTGTCGATGTCGTCCAGTCCGCGGCGTGCATGGAGATGGTGCCTTCATTGAAGGCGCGTGCATCGTAGAAGGGCAGCGTACGCTCGAACGTCACCGAGACCGCATCCTTCGCGTCCTCGATGCCGAGCACGCCGCGGTCCTCCGCCTGCCTCACGGTGAGCGTAAAGGTGTAGGGGCCAGTCTCGCGGATGATCTGCTCGGGCTTTTCGCCGTCGCCGCGCGTGTAGAACAGCACCTGTTCGGTGCGGCTCGTGCGGCCCACGAGCGGCAGCGGCGCGAAGCTGTCATAGCTCCGTGTCCGCGTGCGCTCCATCGACCAGACGCCGAGTTCGGCCGCATAGAAATGCTTCGTCTGCTTCGTCCGCGGGTCGGTGACCGCGAGGTCGAGATCCAGCACCGTGCCCGTCCGCGCGCCCTCGTTCGACAGCGTCACGGGGATCGAGATCATCTCGAAGTTCGTATTTTGATACGGTGCAGCATAGGAAATGACGCGGGGCACAAAAACCTGCACGTCGGCCGTCTTGAGCGAGCTTTCCCATAAGCTGTACCCGGAGAACAGCACCGCGACGCCCGACAAGATCGTCGCTCCGAGACCACCGTTCGAGACATGGCGGGCCGTGTCGGTCGCGATTTCAGTGGCGTCGTGCGTGGTGCCACGCGGCTTGAAGATTTTCATTATACGCTCCCCAACTCCCCTTAGCTCCCGCGCGGACGCAAATGTCCGCTCAAATCCGGCGAAGGTGTGGCTCTGCCGATGTCCGAGCGGTTCTCCCGTGGTTAAAGACGGGTGGGTAGGTCGATCCAACCCCTTGGAGTAGGACGATCCGCGGCGGGTTCGTGGCATTGCGGAGAGGCTAGGCGCTCTCGTATACCGGCGCCCTATAAACACGCATGGCCTCGGCACGTCCTCCGATCGGCGATCCGGCGGAAGACGTAAGCAAGGCGGCCGCTCCCGGGGAAGAAACGCTCATGCAGAACAGCAAGGTCATGACGGCCGACGAGGCCATCGCGCGGATCAAGGACGACGACGTCATCGCGACGACGGGCTTCGTCCAGAGCTGCATCCCGGAGATGTTGCACGCCGCGCTGGAGAAGCGTTTCGTCGAGACCAGGGCCCCGCGTGATCTGACCCTCATCATGTGCGCGGGCGCGGGCGACAGCAAAGGGCTCGGCACGGGCCGCCTGCATCACGAAGGCCTTTTGAAGCGCGTCATCGCCGCCAACTTCGGCCGCATGCCGAAGGTTGCCGAGGCCGCGCAGAACAACAAGATCCAGGGCTACAACCTGCCCCAGGGCGTGATCTCGAAGCTCTACCGCAGTTGCGCCTCCGGCAGTCCGGGCCTGTTCACGAAGGTGGGGCTGCACACCTACGTCGATCCGCGCTTCGGCGGCGGCAAGGTGAACACGGTCACGCGCGAAGACCTCGTCAAGCTGCTCGAAGTCGAAGGCCAGGAGTGGCTGTTCTACAAGGCGACGCCGATCAACGTCGCGCTCATCCGCGCCACCAGCGCCGATCCGCTCGGCAACCTCAGCATGGAGAAAGAGTGCCTGACGCTCGACGTGCTGGCGCAGGCGATGGCCGCGCACAACAACGGCGGCGTCGTCATCGCGCAGGTGGAGCGTCTCGTCGCCGACGGCTCGATCAAGCCGAAGGACGTGAAGGTTCCGGGCATTCTCGTCGATTGCGTCGTCGTAGCCGATCCACCCGAGATGCATCGAATGAACTACGGCGTCGTCTACGATCCGGCGCTTGCGGGCGAAGTGCGCGTGACGGTCGATAACCTGCCGACGATGGCGCTCGACGAGCGCAAGATCATCGCGCGCCGCGCCTCGTTCGAGCTGCCGCTCAACGGCGTGATCAATCTCGGCGTCGGCGCGCCGGACGGCGTGGCGAACGTCGCCAACGAAGAGAAGGTGACGCCCTACCTCGTCATGACGACGGAAGCGGGCGCCATCGGCGGCGTGCTGGCGGGCGGGTCGAGCTTCGGCTCATCGGCCAACGCGCATTCGATCATCGACCAGAACCAGATGTTCGACTTCTACCACGGCGGCGGCCTCGACCTCACCTGCCTCGGCATGGCGGAGTGCGACAGCCTCGGCAACGTCAACACATCGAAGTTCGGCGGCCGTCTCAACGGCTGCGGCGGCTTCATCGACATCTCGCAGAACGCGCGCGCGGTCGTGTTTGCCGGAACGTTCACGGCAGGCGGTCTCAAGATCGCCATCGAGGACGGCAACCTCAAGATCGTGCAGGAAGGCCGCGCGCGGAAGTTCGTCAAACAGGTCGAGCAGGTTACGTTCTCGGGACAGTACGCCGCCGACAAGAGCCAGCCCGTAATCTACGTCACCGAGCGCTGCGTGTTCCAGCTCACCGATCACGGCCTCGAACTGATCGAGGTGGCGCCCGGCATCGACATCGAGCGGGACATTCTCGCGCACATGGCCTTCAAGCCGCACATCCACAGCCCCATCGCCATGAACCCGGCGCTGTTCGCGGAAGGTCCGATGGGCTTGCTTGCCGACCTCCTGAACGAGGGCCTTAAAGACCGCATCAGCTACGACGCGAGCCGGAACCTGCTCTCGATCAACCTCTCGGCGTGGGCTGCGCGCAAGAAGGCCGATGTTGCGGATCTCCAGCGCGCGATCTCGGAAGCCTGCACGGCAGCCGGGCGCAAGGTCAACGCCGTGGTCAACCAGGACGGCTGCCGCATCGCGGAAGACCTCTACGACCAGTACGCCGACATGGTCGCCTACGTGAACAAGCACCACTACGAGCGCATGGCGCGCTACGCCACGAGCGCCATCACGCGCACGAAACTGCAGGACGCGCTGCGCCGCCGCGGTCTCGAAACGCGCGTGTACGACAGCGCCGAAGCGGCTTATGCGTCGCTTGGGATTTCGGCGGCCTGATCGGTCTTCGCAATCCGGTCGTCTCGGAAGGCCGTAAATACGTCGGCGGCGATGGTCGGTTAGCCATGCCGTCGGCTTTTTCATTCCAGGCGATCTCGCCATGTCCAACCGCAGTCTCGGCCTCATCTGGTGCGCTGTGTTCGTGGTGCTCGACGCGGCCCAGGCGGTGGTGTTTGGTACAGTCCTCCAGCGGATGGACTCTCTGCTGGTCGGAATTTACGTCTTCGGGACGTCGGCGCTTCTCTGCCTCGTCATCGTTGTGGTTCGCGCGCGCCACGAGTTGCAGATCGCTTGTGTCAACCCGGCGCTCTTAGCGGCACTCAACGTCTCGTCGGCCGTTGGATGGCTTTTCTATCTCGGCGCCGTTCAGCTCATCGAGCCCGCGGTGGCGTTCACGCTGTTCTCCGGGATCATTCCGCTCTCGATCGTCGTTGCCCGTAGAGCGGACGGCGACGGCCCACGTTTGCCTCTGTCGGCGTGGGAACGCTGCGGGCTCTTCATTTTGGCGATTGGCCTCGTCGCACTCGCAGCATCCACAATCGGGGGGCTCTCAGGATTTGTGCGAGGAGGATTTTTCGTCGCCGTGTGCGGCGTGCTGCTTTCGCTTTTTTCCGGTGTCGCGATGGCCGGGATGGTTCTTGCAAGCTATCGACTGAGCGACCGCGGGCTTAGTCCGGCGGCTGTGTTCGCGTTGCGCTTTCCACTCTATCTCCTCTTCGCAACGTGCGGCTATCTGCTGGGGTTCGACGACAAGGGCGCCGTTCCTGCAGCAGATTTCGCTGCTGCCGTTGCGCTCGGTCTCGCGGTCCTCGCGTTTCCGATTTATGCGGTTCAGAAGGCGGTCTCGCTCAGGTCATCGTTGACGCTCGGCGCGGCGACCGCGCTGATCCCAGTGGCCGCACTGTTTTTGCAAACTCTGGAAGGCCGCGTCGGTTTTTCGGCGGCGACCGCGCTTGGCCTTGCGATCTACACGGTGGGAGCGGTGATAGCTGCGGCAGCCCGCACGCGTGCCGAACTCAAACGATAACGTCGCCGGTCGCACCTTCGCCGAGCGCTTCGGCCAGGATCGCGAGCGCGCGCGCCAACTGCGCCTGATTGCGCGCCGCGCCCAGCGCGAGGCGAATGGCGTTGGGTGGCGCGGCATCGGTCGCGAAGGCATCCGCAGTGACGACGGCAAGGCCGCGCCCGCCCAAATGCGCGACGAAGCGCGGCGCGGGCCAGCGGTTCGGCAAGCCGAGCCAGACATGCAATCCGGCCGGATGCGCAATCGCGTCTTGTCCTTGAAGCGCGTCGCGCGCGAGCGTCTGACGGGCCGCCGTTTCCTTGCGCGTCGCCTTGATGAGATCGGCGGCCGTGCCGTCGCGCATCCATTGGGTTGCGATTGCGGCCATCAAGGGCGACGACATTTGCACCACCGCGCGCAGAAGCGCCGCGCAGCGCGCAGCGGCCGCCGCATCTGGCGCCACGACGATCGACGTGCGCAGGCCCGGTGCAATCGCCTTCGACAGGCTTGCCGCGAAATAGCTTCGCTCCGGTACGAAAGATGAAATCGGCGGAAGGCCAGGCGCGAGGAAAGTGTAGGGATCGTCCTCGATCAGCACGAGGCCACGCTTGCGCACGACGGCTGCGATGCGTTTGCGCCGGTCGGCACTCATCGTTGCCGTCGTGGGATTTTGCATCGTCGGCGTCAGATAGACGATCTTTGCGGTCCCGCCGCGGGCCGCGCGGTCGAGCGCCCCCGGGATCATCCCCTCCCCGTCCATCTCGACGCCAATCAGCGCCACGCCCAGCGCCGCCGCCGCCGCCTTGAACCCCGGATAGGTCAGCTTTTCCGTGAGGATCGCGTCTCCCGGCGCGGCATGCGCGAGAAGGAGCGCGAACAGAGCGGGCTGCGTGCCCGGCGCGAGGATCAGACGATCCGCTGTCAGTCCCCCTGCGAGATCCGCCACCATGCCGCCGAGCCATTCGGCTGCGGCCTTCCGCTCCGCACCGGTGCCGCCCGGCTGCTGATACGTGAGATAGGGCGCAAGGCCGCTCTCGGCGCGCACCTCCGCAAGCGCCCGCGCCAGGCGTCCGTCGAGATCGGCATCCGCCGGCTGCGGCGGCAGGTTCATCGAGAGATCGATGCCCGGCATGGCGCTCGCCCTGAGGCCGCCTGCCGGCTGTCCCTTGACGAACGTCCCCGCCCGACGGTTGCGTCCGTCAGGCCTTGGCGCCGCGCTTCGGCATAGGCGCGCGTCACGGTCGTAAGATCGATACCCAGCGCACTTGCGAGCGCGCGGTGCGTCGGCAACGTCTGCCCTGCCCGCAGACGCCCGTCCTCGATGGCTTCCGCCAGTGCGTTGACGATGCGCTGAAACATCGGCCCCTGTCGGCCGGAAATTGTATGCGTCCAATCCATACAAATGGGTCATATAGCGCATTGATCATCCATACAATGCGTTTTATGCCTTTCCGTGCCGGCGTGCAAAAAGCCCATCGCAGGAGCATCGCAATGACCAATGTCGAGGACGAGCCCACCGTCTCCAAAGCGCTCTTTAACGGCGTGCGCTGCACCTGTCCGAGCTGCGGCGAAGGGAAACTCTTCCGCCGCTTTCTGAAGGTCACGGAGACGTGCCCGGCCTGCGGCGAAGCGCTCCATCACCATCGCGCCGACGACATGCCGGCCTATATCGTGATGTCCATCGTCGGACACATCGTCATCGCGCTCGTGTTCTGGGTCGAGTTCCGCCTCGGCGGATGGCCGACGTCGCTGCACCTCGCATTGTGGCTGCCGTTGACCGTGATCCTCTCTCTTGCCTTGCTGCAGCCGGTGAAGGGGTTCATCGTCGCGCTTCAGTGGGCATTTCGGATGCACGGGTTCGGCGGGAGCCGGCCTCCGAGACCGGCCGACGCCGCTGGCTGACAAGGCGGCCTGACCGTCGAGCGTTATTAATCCGGGCGCGTTTCGCGTTGCCTTTCTAGAAAAGCGTCACGGCCTTGAGCCCTTCCTCCTCCGCTTTGCCGCTCTCCCACGCCTTCCTGGCGCTCGCAGTCACGGCGGTGTGGGGGACGAACTTCGTCGTCATCCACATCGGGCTCGACCACCTGCCGCCGCTGCTCTTCGCTGCACTCAGGTTTCTCGGCGCGCTGCTCCCGGCCGCCCTGCTGCTGAAGTGGCCTAAAGGTGTGCCGTGGCGGAACTTGGCGGCCTACGGCGTTCTCGTCGGCGCCGGGCAATTCGGCCTCCTCTACATCGCCATGAACGGGCACATCACGCCGGGGCTCGCCTCGCTCGTGGTGCAGACGCAGGTGTTTTTCACCATCGCCATGGCAGCGGTCTTCAACGGCGAGCGATTGCATCGGCGGCAGGTGCTCGCGCTTCTCGTCACGCTCGTGGGCGTCGGTGTGATCCTCATGCACACGGACCGCACAACGACGCCGCTCGGCCTCGCGCTCGTTCTTGCGGCTGCGGCCTCTTGGGCTGCGAGCAACATCGTCGTTCGCGCGACACCCTCTGCCGACATGCTGGCCTACGTCGTGTGGGCGAGCCTGTTCGCGGTGCCGCCGCTGTTCGCCCTCTCCTTCGCGTTTGAAGGATGGCCCGCGATCCGCAACGGCCTCGCCGGCGCGGATGCCGTCACGTGGGCCGCCGTTGCGTGGCAGGCGGTCGGCAACACATTGTTCGGATATGCGGCGTGGAGCTGGCTGCTGGCGCGCCATCCCGTCGCCAACGTCGCGCCGATGGCGCTGATGGTGCCGGTGTTCGGCATGGGCGCGTCTGCCATCTGGCTCGGCGAGCCGCTGCAGGCGTGGAAGCTCATCGCGGCGGCGCTCGTGATGCTGGGGCTGGCGCTCAACCTGCTCTGGCCGCGGGTCGCCGCCTGGCTCCGTGCACGCCCGCTCTGACGCTCTGCCCTTGACGTTTTTACGTAAGAACATATAGCGAACATCATGGAGGTATCCATGGAGATTCTCGATAAGCTTGCCGTTCTCGCCGACGCCGCAAAGTACGACGCTTCCTGCGCCTCCTCCGGGGCGCCGAAGCGCAAGGCCGCGGCGGACGGGCTCGGCTCGACCACCGGCGCCGGGATCTGCCACGCCTATACGCCGGACGGGCGTTGCGTCTCGCTGCTCAAGATCCTGCTCACGAACTACTGCCTGTTCGACTGCGCCTATTGCATCAACCGGCGCTCATCGAACGTGCCCCGCGCCCGCTTCACGGTGGACGAGGTCGTGGCGCTCACGCTCGGGTTCTACAAGCGCAACATGATCGAAGGCCTGTTCCTCTCCTCCGGCATCGTCCGCTCGGCGGACCACACGATGGAACAGCTCATGCGCGTGGCGAAGACGCTGCGGCGCGAGCATGGCTTCGCCGGCTACATCCACCTCAAGACCATCCCCGAAGCGAGCCCCTGGCTGATCGAGCAGGCGGGGCTGTGGGCGGACCGGCTGTCCATCAATCTCGAACTTCCGACCGCGGCGGGCCTCTCCCGCCTCGCGCCGGAAAAGAGCGACACGACGATCCGCGAGGCGATGGGGCACATGCACGCGCGCATCACCGAAGCGCGCGCGGAACGGCGGCGCTTCTCCCCGGCAGGCCAGAGCACGCAGGTCATCGTCGGCGCAGATGCGGCAACGGACACCGACATTCTGACGGCGAGCGACGGCCTGTACCGGCGCTTCAAGCTAAACCGTGTCTACTACTCTGCGTTCAGCCCCATCGATCATGCAAGCGGGCTCCTGCCGCCGAAGCCGCCGCCGCTCGCGCGCGAGCATCGGCTCTATCAAGCGGACTGGCTGCTCCGGCACTACGCATTTTCCGTCGATGAGATCGCGTCCACGAGTGCGGACAACATGCTCGATCTCGATATCGATCCCAAGCTCGCCTGGGCGCTGAAGAACCGCGGCGCGTTTCCAATCGATGTGAATACCGCACCCAAGGAGATGCTGCTGCGCGTGCCCGGGCTCGGCGCGCGGGCGGTGGACAAGATCGTCGCCGCGCGGCGGCATACGACGCTTCGCGCGGCCGATGTCGCGCGCTTGACGGTTTCGTTTCGCCGGGCAGCACCGTTTCTGATCACGCTCGACCATCGTCCCGGTGCGTTGACCGACCGCGCGGATCTCCGTGCACGCGTTGCGCCGCCAAAGCAACTAAGCCTCTTGTGATGGGAGTTACGCCTGTCACGCTCGGAGAGGGCGCCGATTTGGACGGATTCCGCCGGGCCGTGCGCCGTCTCATCGCGGAGGCGAGGCCGCCCGACGCGGTCGTCTGGCAAACGGATGGCACGCCATCGCTGTTCGACGGCAATCGGGGCGAAGCTGGCGCCGACGCGCCGCCGATCTCGCTGCCGCGCGCAGCCGCAGATCTCATCCGCCTCGTCGTTTGTCATCGCGATCCGGAGCGGTATGCGCTGCTCTACGCTTGCGTTTGGCGCCTTCTCCATGGCGAGGGCGCGCTGCTCGACATTGCGAGCGATCCCCTGGTCGCGCGCCTCGCGCTCATGGAAAAATCGGTGCGCCGCGATCTTCACAAGATGCACGCGTTCCTGCGCTTCCGCCGCGTGACCGATGACGAGGACGAACGCTACGTCGCGTGGTTCGAGCCCGAGCATGACATCCTGGAGGAAACCGCGGATTTTTTCGTCGATCGCTTTCGCCGCATGACCTGGTCGATCCTGACTCCGACCGGCTCGCTGCATTGGGACCGCGAAACGCTGACCGTCGGGCCGCCCGGGGAGAAGAGCGCGCTGCCCGCGACGGGCGCGGTCGAAGCCGGGTGGAGCACCTATTACGCGAGCACGTTCAATCCGGCGCGGGCGAACCCTTCGGCCATGCTGCGCGAGATGCCGAAAAAGTACTGGGCCAACATGCCCGAGACGAATTTGATCCCGGATCTGCTTCGCGCCGCCGGCTCGCGCGTTGAGACACTCATGAGCAATGCCCCTGCCCCCTCCCGCAAGAAAGATCCGGCCAAAGCCGTGGCGCGGATGCGCGAGGACCACGTGCGGACGCTCGCGGATCTCAACGCCGTGATTGCGGCTGCGGAGCCGTTCGTCACAGGCGGCACGCGCGCAGTGCTTGGCGAGGGGCCGCTGAAGCCGTCGCTGGCATTCGTCGGCGAACAGCCGGGAGACCAGGAGGATGTCCAGGGGCGTCCGTTCGTCGGCCCGGCGGGACAGATTTTGGCGCGCGCAATGGCGGAGGCGGGCATCGACCGCGACGCCTGCTACCTCACCAATGCGGTCAAGCACTTTAAGTTCGAGCCGCGCGGGAAGCGCCGATTGCACAAATCACCGACCGCGGGAGAGGTCCGCCACTACCGCTGGTGGCTCGACAAGGAGCTCGACCTCGTCGCGCCGAAACTTATCGTCGCCCTCGGCGCAACGGCCGTGCAGGCGCTTACCGGCAAGGCGCTGCCGATCATCAAGACGCGCGGTCCGTTCGACTTCAACGGTCGAGCCGGTTTCGTCACCGTGCACCCGTCCTATCTGCTCCGGGTACCCGACGAGGCGGCGAAGCGCGAGGCCTACGCCGCCTTCGTCGAAGATCTCGCGGCAGCCGCGGCGCTCGCCCGCAACCCTACCGCTCGAAGCGCTTGAACTTGATGCGATGCGGCTCCACGGCAGCGTCGCCGAGGCGGCGCTTCTTGTCCTCCTCATACGCTTCGAAGTTGCCCTCGAACCATTCGACATGGCTGTCGCCCTCGAAGGCCAGGATGTGGGTCGCGAGGCGGTCCAGGAAGAAGCGGTCATGCGAGATCACCACGGCGCAGCCGGGGAAATCTTCGAGGGCCGCTTCCAGTGCACCCAGCGTCTCGGTGTCGAGATCGTTCGTCGGCTCGTCGAGCAGCAGCAGGTTGCCGCCCTCCTTCAGCATCTTGGCAAGATGCACACGGTTGCGCTCGCCGCCCGAGAGCAGGCCGACCTTCTTCTGCTGATCGGCGCCCTTGAAGTTGAACCAGCCGCAATAGGCGCGCGAGCTCATCTCGCGCTTGTCGCCGAACTTCATGATGTCGAGACCGCCCGAGATCTCCTCCCAGACCGTCTTCTTGTCGTCGAGGTGGCTGCGGCTCTGGTCCACATAGGAGAGCTTCACCGTGGGCCCGAGCTTGATCGTTCCGTTGTCCGGCTTCTCGGCGCCCGTCAGCATCTTGAAGAGCGTCGTCTTACCGGCACCGTTCGGGCCGATCACGCCGACAATGCCGCCCGGCGGCAGCTTGAACGAGAGATCGTCGATCAGGAGACGGTCGCCGAACGCCTTCGTGAGGCCCTCGGCCTCGATGACCATATCGCCGAGGCGCGGACCCTGGGCGATGGAGAACGACGCCTTGCCCACCTCTTCGTGGCCGGCCTGTTCGACGAGCTTGTCGTAGGCCGAAATACGGGCCTTCGACTTCGCCTGACGTGCCTTGGGCGACGAGCGGATCCATTCCAGCTCGCGCGCCATCTGCTTCTGGCGGCTTTCCTCGGCGGATTTTTCGCTCTCGGCGCGCTTGGCCTTCTGCTCCAGCCAGCTCGAATAGTTGCCCTTCCACGGCACGCCCTGGCCGCGGTCCAGCTCCAGCGTCCAATCGGTGAGGTTGTCGAGGAAGTAGCGGTCGTGCGTGACCAGGATCACGCAGCCCGTGTACTCCTTCAGGTAGCGTTCGAGCCACGCGACGCTTTCGGCGTCGAGGTGGTTCGTGGGCTCGTCGAGCAGCAGGATGTCGGGCTTCGAGAGCAGAAGCTTGGTCAGCGCCACGCGCCGCTTCTCGCCGCCCGAGAGCTTCGTCACGTCCGCGTCGCCCGGCGGACAGCGCAACGCGTCGAGCGCCTGTTCGACCTGCGTGTCGAGGTCCCATAGATCCAGCGCATCGATCTGGTCCTGGAGCGCCGTCATCTCGTCGGCGGTTTCCTCGGAGTAGTTGGCGGCGATCTCGTTGTAGCGATCGAGAATGGCCTTCTTCTCCGCCACGCCTTCCATGGCGTTGCCGAGCACGTCCTTGTCGGCATCGAGCTCCGGCTCCTGCGGCAGGTAGCCGACCTTGACGCCGTCGGCGGCTTTGGCTTCGCCCAGGAAATCGTCGACCGTGCCGGCCATGATCTTCAGGAGCGTCGACTTACCCGCGCCGTTGAGGCCCACGACGCCGATCTTCGCGCCCGGCAGGAACGACAGCGAGATGTCCTTCAGGACCTGCTTGCCCCCCGGGTAGGTCTTGGAGAGCTTGTGCATGTGGTAGACGTACTGGTGGGCTGCAGCCATTTGGGCGCCTCTTCTGCGAACGGGTTTGGGAATTGGAGCGGGTTTTAGCCCATCGGGCGGGCAATCTCAATCGCGCGCTGGCGGCGGGGTCACCGCGCCTTGGGAGCCTTATCGGCGGGTGCCGCGTGGCGGCCCACGCAACCGTTCAATTCTCGGGCTCGGAGTCACTCGTGACGGGTCCAAACCGTATGCGGCCCGTTCGCCCCGCTGCCTCAGCAATCCGCGTCGGTGTAGGTCGTGCCATCAAACTCGAATGAGCCGTTCCAGCTTCCACTGTCACAAAACGCATTCGTGTGGGTGGTGCCGGGTGCGATGGTGTTGCCCGTGCCCGCGACGGTTGTCCCGCCCGTCCCTGCATCGATGACAAGGATATTGCCGCCGAAAAAAGATATCGTCTGATCGAACGCCCCGCTTACGGTTAGTCCCGTAAACGACACCGTTGCGTCGCCGCGGATGACTAGCGCCAAGCCCGAGCCATTGGCGCCATGTATGGTCGAGTCGGAGAGCGTCGCCTCGCTGTTGCGGCCGAAAAATATTCCGGTGAAGACGCCGCTCATTTCAAGATTGGTGAGAGTTATATCTCGGGCACGGTCTCTGATCAGTATGCCGCCATACGTGTTCCCCACAATCCGGCCAAGGTCAAAGAATGAAGAGTTTCTCACAGTAACATCTGACGAATCCTCTCCGATAAAAATGCCGGAGGCGGTCAGAGTGCGAATATCGACATCGTCGATGAGGACGTTGTCGCTGCCGTCAGCCAGCACAATTCCATAAATCATTGGGTAAGCCGACGAGGTGGCGCCGGCGATATTGATCCCGGTAACATGCGTGTCGCTGGCCGTATTGAGCACCACCTGATCGCCTCCCGCACCGGCGGACGGTTGGAAGGTCGGGCGGGAGCCTTCTGCGGTGAATGCCATCACCGTGCCTGACGTCGTGCCGCGCACCTCGATGGTCGAGCCTGCGCCCATCAGGGTTTGCGCCCCCTCTATGGTGTGTTCACCGACGAGCGCGCCCGCGTCGCCGTTGGCAATGATAAGCGAGTTCGCGCCGGCTGTTGACGATGTCGTGGTCAGGTCTCCCGTCGCGTCGACAGTTGCGACGCGGTCGAAGCGAACGCCGGTCTCGGCGTCTTCGACGGCTTCCGTGGCTGTCGAGTCCGTCGTCGTGCTCGTCGTCCGGGTATCGGTGACGATGTCGGTATCGCGCTCCAGGCCTTCCGACATGCGGCGTTCCTGAGCTGTGAGCGCGCGCGAGGCGTACGCGGAGCGGCCTTCCGCTCCGAACGGCAGGCGAAGCCTCGCGCCAATCTCGAAGCGATCGTCGCGCAGGTCGTCGTGAGAGTATTCTCCTTCAAACGTCAGGCGGGAGCCGTCCCACTCGCCGAGGATCTCGTCCACACGCCATTCCGCGCGCAGTCGCGGCCCGGTAAGCGAATCGGGCAAGTCCGGATGGTCGAAGTGGTAGGCGCCGGCATAGACCCGCAACTCGTGGCGCGGTCCCGGAAGATCGAGTGGCGTCGCGTACAGCTTGGCGCCGATCTCGGCATCGATGCCCCACAGCGCAAGCTCGTCCTGGCTGATCGTCGTGGTGGTTGTGTTTGTGACAAGTCCGATGGTCGACCCGGTGAATTCCAATACCGGGGCCGTCGTGACGAAAGACGACGCGCGGAACAGGTTCTCGCTGTCGTTCAGCGGCAGATAGGCGTTGGCGCGGAAATCCCAGCGGTCGGAGAGGGCCTCGATGCCGCCCGTGAGCTGTCGGAAGGTGTTGCCGAACTGGCTTTCGCGGATGTCGTAGCCGCCCCAGAAACCGAGGTTCCAGCCGCCGGAACTCATTTGCCGATAGCCGAGCGCGAAGTTTCCTTCGCGCATGTCGTCCTCGAACAGCTTGCCGCGCATTTCGCCGAACAGCAGCGAGGTGGCCCCCTGCGCCAACGGCACCCAGAGCACCGCTTCGCCTCGGCTTGTGTCGCTCGAACCGTAGAAACCGCCAAGCTCCAGCCATGGCGCCCATTTCTCCTGGGCAGCGACCGGAGACGCCGAGCCGAGCAGAAACATCGCACAAGCGGCAGATCGTCCGACGGCTAATTTCAACGGAATTGCCCGATAGTTAAATGCGATTCGTCAGTATGGCGAACTTCCTGATAACGAAATCGATCGATCCAATGGTCACAAGTTGGACACACCTGTAAAAAAGTAGCGGCCGAGGCCGATGGTGAAGATCAGCCAACCCCACAGCGTGTGCTCGATGAAGACGGCCCAGAACGAGCGCGTGACCGCATAACGCGCGGCCAGGATCAAGCCGCCGAGCGCCGTCGCGGCAATGGCGAACGGAGAGCCCATGACGATGTGCGCGTATCCGAACAGAAGCCCGTTCACGATCACGATGAGCCAGACCTGCGAGCCGAACATCGGCCCGTAGCGGTGGAAGAAGAACGAGCGGTAAAGCAGCTCCTGTGCCGCCACCGAGAAGACGGGATAGCCGATCATGATGCGCATGTACGTGTCGGGGCGATTGGCCGGAAATTCGAGGAACCACGCCGGGTGATAGCTTTTCACCCACCATGTCGCCGCCCCGCCCATGACGAGAAAGATCAGCACAATCGAGAGCGCGTTGCGCCACCGGATGCCGCGCCGCAACTCGTCGCGCAGGCGGAACGTCGGATCGATTAGAAGCAGGAACGCGGCGATGAACAGCACAGGGAGAAGCGCGACGAAGATCGGGATCTTGGTGCCCGCCGGAATGTAGTCCGACAGCAGCGGAATGCGCTCGCCGTGGACGAGCCACATCATCACGAGCGGCGCGAGCCCGAACAGCAACGCCATCTCGGCAAGCCGCCAAGTCCATCCAAAAGGCGAGAGCCGCTCGGGCGAGGCCACCGTGCCGCCCGCCTTGATCACGTCCGCCACGGCGTCCCCCAACACATCCCCTTGCCTCGGCATCCGCTGCCGATAGTTCTCGTCTCCGAGAGTTTCCCGCCCGTCGCAGCTACGTCAAGCTGGTCGACGGACCTTAGCGGCGCTGCCAGCGGTGCTCGATTTCGGCGGCAATGGATTGTGCCGCGTCGAGCGCGGGATAGCTCCACGTCTCAAGCGTTTCGAAGCGCTCCGGCGCGGGCCGCGTCACCCCGAGATCGTGCAGGGCGGCGTGGAACACCTTGAATTTCTCGGCGCCGCCTTCGGGCTCGAAGACATAGATAGGACGGCCGGTCGCCGCCGCCTCGCCCGCCATGTTGACGCTGTCGGCCGTGACGAGGAATGCGTCGGCGCCCGCTAGAAACGCGGGATAGGGATTTGGCCCCTCCCCCGTCCACAGCAGCGCGCCGGTCTCGCGTTGCAGCGCTTCGAGCGCGGTCACAAGCGCATTCGGCGTGCGCCGCGACGTGGTGATCATCAGACCGGCGCCAAGCATCGCAAGCGACCGGACAACATCCTGAAACCTCCCAATCACCGGCTCCGGGTAGAGGTAGCGCTCGTTCGGCCCGCCGACGAGGACGGCAACGCGGGGGGAGCGAAGTGCGCCGATGGCGGCGTCGGGCTCGGCACGGATGTCCGCAAGGCGGCGCGCGGAAAACCTGTGCGGGGCCGTCAAGGTCGTGACGACATTCGCCCCGCGCCGTTTGTCATGCTGCGGCACCCAGAAGAGATCGGCCGTCGCGGGGCTTGTCTTAGGATCGAGCATCACGACCGTGTACGTCTTGAGGCCCGCTCGCCGCTTCAAGGCGCGGATATAGGGCGTGGTCGTGCGGCCCGCCGCGAACGCGATCGGCGGCCACGGCGGCGCAAACAGCGAGCCTGCACGGCCGAACCGTTCGGCAGGCGAGACCGGCCCCCATGGCGCCATCGCCGTCCAAATGCCGGACGGCCGGATGCGCTTCATCTCGACGTCGAGCCCGAGGGCTTCCGCGACCCCGAGGCACAGGGCTTCATGCCCCGCCTTCCCGTCACTAATGATCCACGCTTTCGCACCCGCCATGGCGCGCTCAGGTTCCATGTGCGCGCTCCGTCGGCCGTATCGCGTTCTGCATGGGGCTCACATTGTCTCGCGGCGAGGGAGCTGTCTACTGCTTCCGGCAGCGGTATTTCGAGCAATAGACCGCTCTTTATGCACAGGAAATCTTTGCATTTGTTGCCGTCCTGCCCTACGCCGGGAGACACCGACGCCATCGAGGACATGTTATGGCCTTCCGCCTGGACGCAACCGACCGCCGCATTCTGCGCGAGCTGATGGCCGATGGCGCGCTTACCAACGTCGCATTGGCCAAGAAGGTGGGGCTGTCCGCGCCGCCATGCCTCCGGCGGGTGCGTGCGCTCGAAGCCGCGGGCGTCATCCAGGGCTATACGGCGCTGGTGGACGAACGGGTGCTCGGCTTCGAGCTGACGGCGTTCGCCCTCGTCGGGTTGCACAACCAGGCCGAGCCGGACCTGCGCGCCTTCGAAGACCTGGTGCTGTCCTGGCCCGTCGTACGGGAGGCTCACATGCTGTCGGGCGAAAGCGACTACATCCTGAAGTGCGTGACGCCCGATCTCTCGACCTTCCAGGACTTCGTCCTGAAGGAGCTGACAGCGGCCCCGAACGTGGCCAGCGTCAAGACGAACCTCGCCATCCGCCGCGCGAAGCTCGCGCCCGGCGTGCCGCTCACCGTGCCGGACGATGCGGGCTAACGCCCGCTATTTGTGGTGAACGCTAAGGAATTTCTAACGTTTTTCGCCGAGGCTCTCGCGCTTGGACGCGATCCTGCGAGCAGATCGCCTCCTTTCCTCCCCTGCCATCCGCGGTCGGTACGCCCGGCGTTCGAAGCGGTTTCTTCGCTCGCAGGTTTGCGTGCGGAGTCGTTTCTCAATGGTCACACGGTTTACGAACCAGGCGGGGCAGGCAACGTTCTCGGACGAGGATCTGCGCGTCTTTCTCGATGCGATCCCCACGCCCCTGTCGTGGGCCAGTATCGCCGACGAAAAGATCCGCTTCGTCAACCGAAGCTTCAAGAGAACGTTCGGCTACACCGACGACGCCTTCGACACCGTCTTCCAGTGGATCGATCAAGTCTACCTCCGCGCGGAAGACCGTATCAAATCGCGTGCGCTCTGGGAGCGGCTCTGGATGGGTGGCCAGGGCGCGATCGACGATGTCGACACCGTCGAGCTTCAGATCCTGTGCGGCGACGGAAGCGTCAAGACGGTGCAGCATCGCGGCGTTCTGCTGCATGACCTCGGAATCGCCATCGCGACGTTCGAGGACGTTTCACATCACAAAACCGCAGAGCACGCGTTGCGCTCGATTGCATTTCTCGATTCCTTGACCGGCCTGCCCAACAGGCGCGCGCTGGAGCTTCGCTGGGCGCAGGATCTCCCCACACGAGAGGCCGGCACTGCGATGGCCGCGTTGTTGCTGATCGATCTGGACGGCTTCAAGGCGGTCAACGATGGCCTCGGACACGAGGCCGGGGACGAAGTTCTCGTCGAGGTCGGCCGGCGCCTCCGCGCAAGTGTGCGCCATGACGACTTGACGTGCCGTCTCGGGGGCGACGAGTTCGTCGTCTACCTGCCAACGCTCGCGGACATGGCCCGCGTTCCACATGTGTGCCAACGCATCAAATCGGCCGTTTCACGTCCCATCCAGATCGGAAACGAGCGCGCGACAGTGGGATGCACGGTCGGCGTCAGCCTGTTCCCTCAGGATGGGCGGGACTTGAAGGAGCTGCTGAATTGCGCGGACCAGGCGCTCTATCGCCTCAAGGCGGCGCGCAAGGGAAGCTGGGGATGGTTTCGCGTTCCGGCCGTGGCGTGATGGTGCACAACGGCTGCGGCGATCACGTCACCTTCTGCTTGTTGTAAAGATCGGGGAACAGGCGCGCCCACAAGGCTGCGATGCCGATCGCGCCCGCGCCGCCGATCACGACGGCAGGTACCGCACCGATGAGCGCGGCCATCGTGCCGGCACGGAACTCTCCCACCTCGTTCGATGCGCCGATGAACACGCTGTTGACGGCACTGACACGCCCACGCACGTCGTCGGGCGTCGCGAGTTGGATCAGCGTCGCACGGACGTTGACGCTCAGCATGTCGGCCGCGCCCATCATGAACAGCATCGGGACCGAGAGCCAGAGCGTCGTCGACAACCCGAAAATCACGATCGAGAGGCCATAGACCGCAACGCCCGCGAACATGATGCGGCCTGCGTGATTGCGGATCGGGTTGCGCACGAGATAGATGGCGGTGACGAGCGCACCGACGCCCGCCGCCGAACGCAGGAAACCGAGACCCATCGGTCCCGCATCGAGGATGTCGCGCGCGAAGATCGGCAGCAGCGCCATGACCCCGCCAAGCAGCACCGCGAAAAGGTCGAGCGTGATCGCGCCGAGCACGACGGGATTGGAGCGGATGTAGCGCACGCCCGCCAGCATGGTTTCGACGGAGCGTTTCTCTCCGCTCGCGCGCTGCGTCGTTCTCGGAATGAGGGCCGTCAAGACAATCGCCACGCAAAACATCGAAAAGGCGACGATGTAAGGCACCTGAAAGGAGAGTCCATAGAGCAGGCCGCCGATGGCGGGGCCGATCGTGAAAGAAGCCTGCATGGCCGAGGAATTCCACGCCACCGCATTGGCGAAGACTTCGCGCGGCACGAGATTGGCGGCGAGCGACTGCAACGACGGCGTCAGGAACGCGCGCGCGAGGCCGAACAGCGTCAGGACGGCGAACACCGGCCAGATGGGGTGGCCCGAGTCCACCTCCGCCGTGTGCAAGACCCAGAACACGCCGAGAGAGGCCGCACAGATCGCTTCGAGCGCGATGCAAAGGCCCATGACGGCGCGGCGGTCGTAGCGATCCGCAACGGCGCCCGTCGCGAGCACGAACAGCAACGCGGGCGCGAACTGCACGAGGCCAACCATGCCGAGCAGAAAGGCGTTGCGCGTCTCGTCGTAGATCTGCCAGCCGACGGCGACGGACACGATCTGGATGGCAAAGCTGTTGCAGAAGCGCGCCAGCCAGTAGAGCACGAACGCCCGGTAGGCGAAGGCGGATTTCGGGGCAGTGGCCGCCGCGCCGAGGCTTTTTTTCTCACTCATCGCTCAGCTCGCACTCAAACGCCGGGGCATTGCATGCCCTTTCAAATAAGGTGCAGGTCTCGTGCTGCGGACTTCACGATCTCGACGCGCGATTGCGCCGATGCGGCATTCGCCATGTCGATGTTCAATACAAACAAACGCGATCCCTTGCCGCTCTCGATCCAGCCAACGAACCAGCCGAGCGCGATCTCGTCGGCCCATCCCGTCTTCCCGCGAAGGACATAGTCCGACGTTCGCTCGACCTCCATGACCTCATGGACGAGCGTTTGTGCGCGCTCGGAAACGGCCAGGCGTTTTGCACGCAGCTCATCGAGAAAACGGATCTGCTCAAGCGCGCTGATCCGAAGCTTGCCGGTGAGCCAGAAGGCGTCGATCGCCGCGCCGGAGAGATCGCAGTTTCCGTACCCCATTTTATCGACAAACTGCTGCATGCGCTCCCGGCCGATACGCCGCGCGACGTCCTGATAGACCCAAACGGCAGAGTTGCGGAAAGCATCGCGCAAAGGCTGGTCGCGGTTCCAGGCCGCAACGGGCTGACCCGAAAAACCACGCTCCTTGCCGTCCCACCGAAACACCGGCGCATCGAGGCTGTCGGCAACGCCGGTTTCGAGCGCGATCAGCGTGTTCGGGATCTTGAATGTCGAAGCGGGCAGAAAACCCCGCTCGGCACGCGCCCGGTCGGAAACGCCGATGTCGCCGTTTTCGAGTTCGAAGACGAGAACGCCGGTCTGCCCTGCTGCCGCAATCGGACGCGACAGGCTTGGCACGAGCGATACGGGTTTCGTCGCTGCAAAAGCCGCGGATCCCACCGACGCGAGAAACCCGCCGACAGGGAGAGCGGCGAGCGCCGTGAGCAGGCGCCGCCGGTCGAGATGCGAACTCGGTGATTTCCCCGCGAGCGAAGAGCGCACCCCAGCGTCAGTGTCGCGGGGCACGGCCGCCCTCACTTCCACTCGATCTTGAGGACTTCGTAGGAGCGCGCGCCTTTGGGCGTCGTGACTTCGGCGGTATCGCCCTGGCCCTTGCCGATCAGCGCGCGCGCAATGGGGCTCGAAATCGAGATCTTGCCGGCCTTCACGTCGGCTTCGAGATCGCCCACGATCTTGTACTTCACCTTCTCGCCGGTGTCCTCGTCCTCAAGATGGACGGTCGCGCCGAACTTGATGGACGTGCCCGAGAGCTTCGACGTGTCGACGACCTCGGCGCGATTGATCTTGTCTTCGAGTTCGGCCACGCGCGCTTCGTTAAAGCCCTGGGCTTCCTTCGCGGCGTGATACTCGGCGTTCTCCGAGAGATCGCCGTGTGCGCGAGCCTCAGCGATGGCCTGGATGATCCGCGGGCGCTCCTCGGCTTTCAGACGATGAAGCTCCGTTTCGAGCGACTTGAAGCCCTCGATCGTCATCGGAACCCGTTCCATCGACATCGCTAAATTCTCCCATTCGGTCTGGCCGCTTGACCAGAACCCACATGATCCCAACGATTTCGGTACTCGGTAGTGCGACTTTACGCAGGCTAACGCCCGACAGAGCCAAAACGCCTCAAGAGGCGGGGCCCACGTAGGCCTGCAGAGGAGCCACTTTGAGGATATCGGCCTTCAAGGCCTTGATCGCGCGCGTCACGGCGACGGCGCCTGCCAAAGTTGTATAATACGGCGTGTGGTGAAGCAAGGCCGTGCGCCGGATGTCCTTGCTGTCGGACACCGCCTTGGCGCCTTCAGTTGTATTAAAGACCAGGGAAATTTCCCCGTTCTTGATCGCGTCCACGATGTGGGGACGCCCCTCCAGCACCTTGTTTACAACTTCACATTGTACGCCGTTGGCTTCGAGGTGCCGTTTGGTGCCACGGGTGGCGACAACCTTGAAGCCAAGCTCCACTAGCTCGCGGAGCGGAGCCAGGATGCGATCCTTGTCGCTGTCCTTGACCGAGACGAAGACCGTGCCGGAAAGCGGCAGCTTCTGGCCCGCGCCGAGCTGGCTCTTGGCGAACGCAATCGAGAAGTCGCGGTCGATGCCCATCACCTCGCCCGTGGAGCGCATCTCCGGCCCGAGGATCGGGTCCACGCCCTGGAAGCGGGCGAAGGGGAACACGGCTTCCTTGACCGCAACATGCTCGACGCGCGCGGGCTTGAGGCCGAAATCGGCGAGCGGACGGCCCGCCATCACCTCGGCGGCGATGGCAGCGATCGGAAGACCGATCACCTTGGCGACGAACGGCACCGTGCGCGACGCGCGCGGATTGACCTCAAGCACGTAAACGGCCTCGTCCTTGATCGCGAACTGGACGTTCATGAGGCCGACGACGCCGAGCGCCAGCGCCATCTCGCGCGCCTGGCGCTCAAGCTCTGCGATGACGGCGGGCGAAAGAGAATGCGGCGGCAGCGAGCACGCCGAGTCGCCCGAATGGATACCGGCTTCCTCGATGTGCTCCATGATACCGGCGATGAACGTATCCTTTCCGTCGGAGAGACAGTCCACGTCCACTTCGATAGCGTCGGCGAGATAGCGGTCAATGAGCAGCGGGCGCTTGTCCGACACGACAAGCTCCGACGGACGGTCGAGCGTCGCCGACAGGCGCGTGATGTAGCGCTCCACTTCCGCGCGGTCGTGGACGATCTCCATCGCGCGGCCGCCCAGCACGTAAGAGGGGCGGATGACGACGGGGAACGTCACAGCTTCCGCGATGCCCGCCGCTTCGCCCGGCGTGCGCGCGATACCGCTTTCCGGCTGCGTGAGACCGAGCTTTTCGATCAGCGCCTTGAAGCGGTCGCGGTCCTCCGCGAGGTCGATGGCGTCCGGCGAAGTGCCGAGGATCGGCACGCCTGCCTCCTCCAGTGCCTCCGCGAGCTTGAGCGGAGTCTGGCCGCCGAACTGCACGATCACGCCCTTGAGCGTGCCGTTCTCCTGCTCGCGCCGGATGATCTCGATCACGTCTTCGGCCGTCAGCGGCTCGAAGTAGAGCCGGTCCGACGTGTCGTAGTCGGTCGAGACGGTTTCGGGGTTGCAGTTGACCATGATGGTCTCGTACCCGGCCGCCGTCAGCGAAAAGCAGGCATGGCAGCAGCAGTAGTCGAACTCGATGCCCTGGCCGATACGGTTCGGGCCACCACCGAGGATGACGATCTTTTCGCGGTCGGAGGGCGCGGCTTCGCAGACCGGCTGATCCGTTAGACCCCGCTCATAGGTCGAGTACATATAGGCGGTGGGAGAGGCGAACTCCGCCGCGCAGGTGTCGATGCGCTTGAAGACCGGGCGCACGCCCGCCGCGTGGCGCGCAGCGCGCACGTCGGCTTCGGTCTTTCCGGAAAGCGTTGCGAGGCGGGCGTCCGAGAAGCCCATCGCCTTGAGGAAGCGGATATGCTCGGCCGACGTCGGAAGCCCATGCGCCTTCACGCGCGCTTCGACGTCGACGATCTCCTGAATGCGCGCGATGAACCACGGGTCGATCTTGCACGACGCGTGCACCTGCTCGGCATCGACGCCGAGACGCAGCGCCTGCGCGACTTTGAGCAGGCGATCCGGTGTCGGGCGGCCGAGGGCTGCGCGGATCACGTTCTTGTCGTCGCCCGCACCGAGGCCTTCGAGCTCGATGTCGTCGAGGCCGGTGAGACCCGTCTCCATGGAGCGGAGCGCCTTCTGCAGGCTTTCGGCGAAGGTGCGGCCGATGGCCATCGCCTCGCCGACCGAGCGCATGGCGGTGGTGAGCGTCGGGTCGGCGCCCGCAAACTTCTCGAACGCGAAGCGCGGAATCTTCGTGACGACATAGTCGATGGTCGGCTCGAACGACGCGGGCGTCGCGCCGCCCGTGATGTCGTTCTCCAACTCGTCGAGCGTGTAGCCGACCGCGAGACGGGCCGCGACCTTTGCAATCGGGAACCCCGTCGCCTTGGAGGCGAGCGCAGACGAGCGTGACACGCGCGGGTTCATCTCGATGACCACAAGGCGGCCGTCGTCGGGGTTGACGGCAAACTGCACGTTCGAGCCGCCGGTCTCGACGCCGATCTCGCGCAGCACCGCCAGCGAGGCGTCGCGCATGATCTGGTATTCTTTGTCGGTAAGCGTGAGCGCGGGCGCGACGGTGATGCTGTCGCCCGTGTGCACACCCATCGGATCGATGTTCTCGATCGAGCAAACGATGATGCAGTTGTCCGCACGATCGCGGACCACCTCCATCTCGTACTCCTTCCAGCCGAGCAGGCTCTCGTCGATCAGGATCTGGCCGACTGGCGAGGCGTCGAGGCCGGAGCGGACGATCTGCTCGAACTCTTCGCGGTTGTAGGCCACGCCGCCGCCGGTGCCGCCGAGCGTGAAGGCCGGGCGGATGATGGCCGGAAGTCCGACCATATCGAGCGCGCGCATGGCTTCCGCGAAGCCCGCCTGCGTGTCGTAGCGGACGATCTGTCCCGTTTCGTCTTTGATCGGCGGCGACGAGGCGATCATCGCGCGCGGGCTTTCGAGACCGATGCGATCCATGGCCTCGCGGAAGAGCTTGCGGTCCTCCGCCTTGTCGATGGCTTCGGCGCGGGCGCCGATCAGCTCCACATCGTATTCGGCGAGCACGCCCTGCCTTTCGAGCGCGAGCGCGGTGTTGAGCGCCGTCTGCCCGCCCATCGTCGGCAGCAGCACGAGCTTATCGTTCGGGCGCGCCGTCCGCTCCGCCGCGATGATCTTGGCGACGATCTCGGGCGTGATCGGCTCGATGTAGGTCGCATCCGCCAGGTCCGGATCCGTCATGATCGTGGCCGGATTGGAGTTGACCAGAATGATCCGGTAGCCCTCGGCTTTAAGCGCCTTGCAGGCTTGGGTTCCGGAATAGTCGAACTCGCACGCCTGGCCGATGATGATCGGGCCGGCACCGATGATGAGAATGGAGTCGATGTCTGTGCGTTTGGGCATGGCGAGGGCGGTTCTATTCGACGGTTTCGGGTTTGGCTATAGCCCAGACGCACTCGTTCCAGCGGTCGACCTGCGACCCGTTGGACGGCGGCGGGCAGTGAACGGCTTCCGACAACAAGCGAGGGCACCTTTCGGCACCCTCGCAGATTCTTTCAACCCCTTTTCCGGCGATGTTACTGGCCACCATCCGTTTTCGGCGGCTCGATCACATCCTTAGGGGGCTCGATCTCGATTTTGTCGGGGTAGGTGTAGACTTCCTTGAAGAGCGGCTTATCCAGGTGCCCCTGCCGGGCCAGGATGCTGCGCACCGGCAGACCCGTTTCGGGGTTGAGGTACACCATGCGGACGGCCTCGTTTTTCTGCGCGGTGCTCGGCATCTGCCTCATTTCCTCAGGCATATCCGTCGGCGGATCCGGATCGAGCCCGCGATAAGCCCGAACCTTCTCGCCCTCAAGCGTCTCGGCGCCGAGGCACTCGAACTTGCCGACCTCCTGATAAACCTGGGCAATGCTCTTGATCATGTACTGAAGGAGCATATCGGTCTCGGCCGCCGGCAGCAGGGTCCAGCCCTGGCCGCTGTTGGTCCAGGCCTTCTCGTCCACGACGACGCTTTCCACCCGCGGGCCCGTGCCGCCGATGGGCTCCACGATCTGGCGCATCCGGTTGGGCGTCTGATACTCGACGGTCATTTTCACCGGGCCCGATTCGGTAATCATGTTCGTCTCTTTGCGCAGGAACGGCTGCTTGCCCTGCGACATCACCGCGAGTGCGACCTCCTGGGAGCAATCGGCCGCGGCGGGCGTGGTCATCAGGCTCGCGGCAACTGCGAGGGCGGCGAACGTCGCATGACGTATCATCGTGTCGGTTCCTTCCCTTTGGCGGCTTCTTAGCCCCTTTTTTCAGGGGTCCGAAGCTTCGTGTGTGAATTAAGTCGTTTTCCGTTTGCCGCAAGTGGTCGTCACGGCTGGGCGTCGAGATCCCTGTTGCCCATCGGCGGAATGATGTTGATGTCCGTCGGATAGGTAAACTCTTCGCGGTGAACCGGCACGCCGCTGCCGTCCGGCGCACCGACGACGTTGAACGCTGGGAGGCGCGTGTCCGGGTCGACGTAGATCGTGCGCGCCAGAACTGCCCCGTTCTCGCCTGTCTCCGCCGGGCTCTGATAACCGAGGTAGGTTTTACCCTCGTAGCTCACCTCGCCGAGACATTTGAAATCGATGCTCGCCTTGGGCGGCTGGAACGTGTTCAGGATGTGGATCGCGACAACCCGGGCGTGCGGGGCTTCCATCTCGCTCCAGGCGCCGTTGTCCGCGCTCCAGGCCCAACGGTTCACCCCGATCGTTTCAACCGTCTGATCGCCTACCTTGACCGTGCGGTGCATGCGGTTCGGCGGCTGATAATCGAAAATCTGCTCCTGCGCGATGCCCGCGTCGCTTTCCGACACGATGCGCGTGCGCCACGGCTGCTCCTGTTGCTTCACAAAAGAGGCCTCGACCTCGGCACGGCCATCGCAGGCCTGCGCCGCGGGCGCGCCGGCGCACAAGGCAAAAAGCGGAAGAACAAGTAGTTTCAAGCGCATGGGGCCACTCATTTCACGACGCAAGGTTTCATCTACCGACGGGCGCGCACTCTATACGCCTCAGCAGGAAAAAGTCGATCATGATATGGGAACTTTGCTAAAGCGCGGCCGGCGACATCACCGTTCGGGCTCGGCAGTGACGCCCTTCTGCGCGCGCATGGCGTTCACGAAGCGGGTAAACAGGTAGTGGCTGTCCTGAGGACCGGGCGAGGCTTCGGGGTGGTACTGGACCGAGAAGATCGGCCGCCCTTCGAGCCGAATCCCGCAATTCGAGCCGTCGAACAGCGAGACGTGGGTCTCCACGACGCCCGCGGGAAGTGTTTCCCGATCGACGGCAAAGCCGTGGTTCATCGACGTAATTTCGACCTTGCCGGTCGTGGAATCCTTCACCGGATGGTTCGCGCCGTGATGGCCCTGATGCATCTTCTGCGTCTTGGCGCCGAGCGCGAGGCCCAGCATCTGGTGGCCGAGACAAATCCCGAACATCGGCAGGCCGGACTCGACCAGCTTCTGGATCTCCGGCACCGCGTAAGTGCCGGTGGCCGCCGGATCCCCCGGACCGTTCGACAGAAAGACGCCGTCGGGCTTGCGCGCGAGCACATCCTCGGCCGAGGTCGTGGCCGGCACGACCGTCACCTTGCAGCCGGCGGACGCGAGACAGCGCAAGATGTTGCGCTTCAGGCCGTAGTCGATGGCGACGACGTGAAAATCGGGGCTCTCGTTGCGGCCGTAGCCCTCGCCCCAGACCCAGCGCGTCTCGTCCCACGAATAGCTCTGCCCGCTCGTCACGTCGGGCACGAGATCGAGCCCGAGCAGGCCCGGCCATGCCTTCGCGTCTCCCTTGAGCTTCTCGATGTCGAACACGCCCGACGGATCGTGCGCGATGACCGCGTTCGGCATCCCCTTCTCGCGGATGCGCGCGGTGAGCGCGCGCGTATCGATGCCGGCGATGGCGATGATCCCGCGCGCCTTGAGCCACCGATCGAAGTGGGCGGTCGCGCGATAATTCGACGGGTCGGTGATGTCGGCGCGGAGCACCGCACCGCGAACCCCCGAGCGCGAGGCGAGATTCGACGTCTCGGTGTCCTCGTCGTTGGTGCCGATGTTGCCGACGTGGGGGAACGTAAAGGTGATGATCTGCCCGGCGTAGGATGGATCTGTCAGGATTTCCTGATAGCCCGTCATGGCGGTGTTGAAGCAGACCTCACCGGCCGCGCTGCCGGTGGCGCCGAGGCCCATGCCGGCGATGACGGTGCCGTCATCGAGCACAAGGCGGGCCGTGAGCGCGGTCTCGGTCCAAGGTGCGGGCGTGGCGGTCATCGTGAGCTCGATTTTGGGCTCGCAGGGGACGGTCTCGCACGCTCAGGTCACATGCAAGGGACAGTCCGCTCGAAGCCTGGTCCATGGATCGCGGCGGACCCTATGCGAGGGTGTTTGCCGCGTCAAGAAATTGGCAACCGCATGCGTTGGCACACGCTGTCGCTCCCCGCGCCCGAGCCGAACGCCGCCGTTGCTCGCGTTCGGAGGGCTCTTGTCCTATATAGCGGCCAAACATTCGGACAGAGAGAGGGTTCCATCATGCGCGCGCGCATCACGCAGGACATCAAGGACGCGATGAAGTCGGGCAACAAGGCGCGCCTCTCGACGCTCCGGCTGATCTCGGCGGCGATCAAGGATCGCGAAATCGGCGTCGGCGGCGCGGCCCCGGCGGAGGTGGGCGATGCGGACGTCGTCACCATCCTGCAGAAGATGGTGAAGCAGCGCCGCGAGAGTATCGCGACCTACGAAAAGGCCGGACGACAGGATCTCGCCGACCAGGAGAAGGCGGAAGTCGCGATTCTCGATGAGTATCTGCCGCAGCAGATGGACGAAGCCGCAACGAAGGCCGCCATCGGTGCGCTGATTGCGGAGCTGGGCGCGGCGGGCCCCAAGGACATGGGCCGCGTCATGGGGGCGCTCAAGGAGCGGTTTGCCGGGCAGATGGACTTCGGAAAGGCGAGCGGGCTCGTCAAGGAGTTGCTGAGCTAATCAGACCGCTTCAAGTGACGTGCCAGGGGCTTAACCCCTGGACCCATTTTTGATTGGCTGGAGAGCCAGTCAAACGCTCTTCCAAACCAAAAAAGGAGGGGGTCCGGGGGACACGTCCCCCCCGGGCGGGTGCGGGCGGCAGCCCGCTCGCGAAGCGACCGGCTGATTTTCGCGACCGGCCTGTGGATTGGGCTGACAAGTGCGTTTGGGCGCTCTTGCCGCCAATTAGGACACGAAGGAATCGCGTAACTTCGAGTTACGTAATTTCCACATCGACGAAACTAGGCCCACTGAAACCCATGCGTTTTTCGCCTCACCTCCTGGACGAGATCCGCGCCCGGCTCCCGGTGAGCCAGGTCGTGGGCCGCAAGGTGTCGCTCAAGCGCAAGGGGCGCGAATACGCCGGGCTCTCGCCGTTCAAGATGGAGAAAACGCCGTCGTTCTTCGTGAACGATCAGAAGGGTTTCTATCACTGCTTCGCCTCCGGCGAGCACGGCGACATCTTCAAGTTCGTCATGGCGACCGAAGGGTTGAGCTTCCCCGAAGCCGTCGAGCGGTTGGCGCAGGAAGCAGGCGTCACGCTGCCGAAGCCTGAAGCACACGATCAAGAGCGCGAGGACCAGCGCACGCGGCTGGTGGCACTGATGGAGGCGTCCGCCAAGTTTTTCGAGGACGCGCTGGTGGGTCCGCAGGGGGCGGACGCGCGCCGCTACATCGAGCGCCGCGGCCTCAAGCGCGAGACGCTCGCGACGTTCCGCATCGGATATGCGCCGGGCTCACGCTCGGCCCTGAAGGACCATCTGGCGGGCGCGGGGTTCTCGCTCGAAGAAATGGTCGTCTCCGGCATGCTGATCTCGGGCGACGACATCCCCGTCGCCTACGACCGCTTCCGGCACCGCGTGATGTTTCCCATCGCAGACGCACGCGGGCGTATCGTGGCGTTCGGCGGCCGCGCACTCGACCCCGATCAAAACGCCAAGTATCTGAATTCTCCGGAAACTCCGCTCTTCCACAAGGGGCATTTGCTGTTCAATGCGCATCGGGCCCGCGCGGCCGCGCACGACAAGGATCGCGTGATCGCGGTCGAAGGCTACATGGATGCGATCTCGCTGTCGGAAGCGGGGTTCGTCGAAACCGTGGCGCCGCTCGGAACTGCGCTGACGGAAGACCAGCTCAAGCTCCTCTGGCGCATGGCGCCCGAGCCGATCCTTTGCTTCGACGGCGACAGCGCGGGCAAGCGTGCGGCGTTCCGGGCCGTCGACACGGCCCTCCCCCACCTGCAGCCGGGCGCGAGCCTCTCGTTCGCATTCCTGCCGGACGGGCTCGATCCCGACGATCTGGTGCGCCAGCAGGGGCCCTCGGCGCTGGAAACCGTGCTCGGACGCGCCCGGCCTCTGGTCGATGTGCTGTTCGAGCGGGAATGGGCCGACCGCGACTGGTCCACGCCCGAGCGGCGCGCCGGGCTCGAAAAGACGCTCAAAGGCCTGATCGGAAAAATCGCTGACGACAGCGTCCGCACGCACTATCGCCAAGCGCTTGGCGAACGGCTGGCGGCCGCATGGGGCACGGCAGGGGGTGCGGCTTCGGGCGGAGGATACGGCCGCCCGAACGCAGGCGGCTGGGTCCAGGGCGGGCGCACGGCACGCACAATGGGTGGAAAGCCCGGCCGGCGGGCGTTCGGCCGAGGCACCTTTCCGCCGGGCCTGGGGGATGGCACGGAACACCTTAACGCCAGCAGCAGCCTCAGAAAAAGTGCCCTCGTCGCGCCGGACGGCGGGCTCGCTCCGCCCCGGCGGGAGGCGCTGCTGCTTAAAGTGGTCCTTAACCATCCGTGGCTAATCGAAGAGGAAGCGGAAACGCTGGCCGACCTTTACTTCACGTCGAGTGCGCTCTCGCGGCTACGGGACGCCATCCTTTCCGCCCACGCAATCGACAATTTACTTGACACAGAGAGGCTTCGAACCCACTTGAACAAATCCGGTGTTGGCGGGGTCTTGACCCTCGTCGAACGCGCGGTTTCGCACAAGTGTGATCGGTTTGCTGAGCCCGGGGCCGGGCGCACCGAGGTGGAAGATGGCTGGCGCCACGCCCTCGCGTTGCACGAACGGCATGTGGGACTGCAACGATCGCTCGAAGCGGCCGAGCAGGCTTGGCACGAAGATCGCAGTGAGGCGTCTTTTGCCCGCATCTGCGATCTCAAGCGGCAGCTTGAGCTGATGAGCAATCCGGATTCGCTCGGCCCAGGGGCCGGGCCCGGTCACACACCTTGACGGTTAGCGGGGGGAGGATACGCGACGTCACGGAAACCCGGCCGGATCGATAAATCACAGGCGGACTTCGGCCTTCGCGGGGGCCAGGTGCGCCATATGGCATGTGTGCTTGGCATAGGCCCTTGGGAAAGCCGCGAGACGGCGCCCCTCGACGTGCGGTTCGAACCCGACGGCCCGAACGCGCACATGCTGACCGGAGGCCAGCCTCCCTCATTTTTGGCGGACGATTGAGAGACATGGCAAACGCTGCAAAGAAAGACGAGCAGGATACGGCGACGGCTGAATCCCAGGAGCGCGACAGCCCCCTGCTCGACCTCTCCGATCAGGCGGTCAAGCGGCTGCTCAAGACGGCCAAGGCGCGCGGATACGTGACGCTCGACGAGCTTAACTCCGTGCTCCCCTCCGAAGAGGTCTCGCCCGACCAGATCGAAGATACGATGGCGATGTTGTCCGACATGGGCATCAACGTCGTCGAGACCGACGAAGGCGAAGAAGGCGCGGACGCGGCGGAGGGCGAGTCCGACGAGGAAGAGGGCGGCCGCTCAGTCGTTCAGGCTGGCCTGCCCGCGCGCTCGGAGACGCGTGCGGAGCCGGCCGAGCGCACCGACGATCCGGTGCGCATGTATCTGCGCGAGATGGGCTCGGTGGAGCTGCTGTCGCGTGAAGGCGAAATCGCCATCGCGAAGCGCATCGAGGCCGGCCGCGAAGCGATGATCGCAGGTCTCTGCGAAAGCCCCCTCACCTTCCAGGCCATCATCATCTGGCGCGACGAGCTCAACGACGGCAAGATTCTGCTGCGCGACATCATCGATCTCGAAGCCACCTACGAAGGGCCCGAGGCGAAAGCCCCGCCCGCGGTCGCCGGGGACAGCGAAGACGGCGCAGAGGGTGAAGGCGCAGAGGCGTCCGAATCCAACGACGACGACGACGAGTACGAGAACGCGCTTTCGCTCGCCGCGATGGAAGCCGAGCTCAAGCCGAAGGTTCTCGAAACCTTCGACAACATCGCGAACACGTACAAGAAGCTCAGGAAGCAGCAGGACAAGAAGCTTGAGCAGCAGGTAGCCGGCGAAAGCGGCTCGCGCCAGCAGCAGAAGGCTTACGACAAGCTGCGCGAAGAGATCATCGCGGACGTGAAGAGCCTTTCGCTTAACAACGCGCGTATCGAAAGCCTCGTCGAGCAGCTCTATTCGATCAACCGGCGCCTCGTCGGCCTCGAAGGCCGGCTGATGCGGCTCGCCGACAGCTATGGCGTCGCGCGTCTCGTGTTCATCGACGAATACTTCGGCAACGAGCTCGACCAGACCTGGCTCGACCGCATGGCCGAGAACGGCAAGAAGTGGGGCCAGCTCGTCAAGAACGAGCGTCCGACGATCGAGCAGATCCGCAAGGAGATCCACGAACTCGCGACGGAAACGGGCCTCGAAATCACCGAGTACCGCCGCATCGTCAAGGCCGTGCAGAAGGGCGAGCGCGAAGCGCGCCAGGCGAAAAAGGAGATGGTGGAAGCCAACCTCCGCCTCGTGATCTCGATTGCCAAGAAGTACACGAACCGCGGCTTGCAGTTCCTGGATCTCATCCAGGAAGGCAACATCGGCCTGATGAAGGCTGTCGACAAGTTCGAGTACCGGCGCGGCTATAAGTTCTCGACGTACGCGACGTGGTGGATCCGTCAGGCCATCACGCGCTCCATCGCCGACCAGGCGCGCACGATCCGCATCCCCGTGCACATGATCGAGACGATCAACAAGATCGTGCGCACGAGCCGCCAGATGCTGCACGAGATCGGCCGCGAGCCGACGCCGGAAGAGCTGGCCGAGAAGCTCGCGATGCCGCTCGAAAAGGTGCGCAAGGTTCTCAAGATCGCGAAGGAGCCGATCTCGCTCGAAACGCCCATCGGCGACGAGGAGGACAGCCACCTCGGCGACTTCATCGAGGACCGCAACGCGGTGCTGCCGGATCAGGCGGCGATTGCGGCGAACCTTCGCGAGACGACGACGCGGGTGCTGGCGTCCCTCACGCCGCGTGAGGAGCGCGTGCTCCGCATGCGCTTCGGCATCGGCATGAACACGGACCACACGCTCGAAGAGGTGGGACAGCAGTTCTCGGTCACGCGCGAGCGTATTCGCCAGATCGAAGCCAAGGCGCTTCGGAAACTCAAGCATCCGAGCCGGAGCCGGAAACTCAGAAGCTTCCTCGACAACTGATCAAAGAAAACCCCCGAGTGATGCTCGGGGGTTTTTTGTTGGCGGCTATGCGTGCAAGCGTTTACGGCGCGTTCGCAGACTGCGCGCGAAGCGCAACACGGCCACGGCGGCCGTGCGCCCTTCCTGCGTGTCGAGCGCCGCATACCGGCGAGCGTGAGATTTTGCGTGCTCGATGATGCTCTCGTAAGTCTCGTCGCGAACCTCTGCAGCCTGGCTCTGAAGCCCACTCGTCATATACATGGATCGTCCTCCGCGATTGTTGACCTATCCACGTATGTAGGCGCTGAGAACGGCGTCGCAACGGCACGCCGGAGACCAAATTTCTACAAACGCTTCAAATTCCAGCGTAATATTGCAACATACTTCACGCGTGACGGCATGGGCGCCCGGCGATGTGTGGCGCGTTTAACGCCGCGCGTCCGAAACAATGCGCAATAGGGCGCGACGTGTCTGAGAGGCCTGCCTTCCAAGGCGCGACGGAGTTGGATGGATGATGCGGCTTTACACCGTGCGGTCTCTCTTGGCGTTCAAGCATCGATGCAGAAAAATCGGGTGCCGAGCGCTCGCGAGACGGATGTTGGTGTCATGCACGCTTCTGGCGTTGGTCACCGCCGCCACCGCGACTGCCGCCGATAAGCCTGTCCTTGACGCACCGTCCATCCCTCAAAGCGAGATCGCGAGCCCGGCGGGGCTTCCGGCCATCGGAAAATGGATGATCGCTAAGGATGGGTCGATCGCGCATTGGCTGGGCGAGCGTGTCGACGGCAAGAAGTTGCATGAGCCGATCAACGTCGTTCTGATCGATGCGTCGTCTTCGAGCGCGGACGAAGCGCGCAAGGCGCTCGTCGCGGCAGCCACGGCTGCGGGCTATCCGGTTCGCTTCGGACATTCCACAGGCTATCGCGGATACGTGGGCGGCGCGCTGTATCACCAGCTTCCGCAAGGCCGCGACGACGCCTTTTCAAATCGCGTCTTCGAGGAAACGAACAACCACGGCCGCATCTTCGGTCCTCATGCGAGCGAACATGGCTTTGTCTTCATCGGCGCGTTCAGCCGGGAGGCGGTGAACTTCCTGCGCGACCCGCCGCATCGCTACGCTTCGTTCAACCAGGCGCGCGACGGCTTCGCGCGTGCTCTTGCCGAGCATTCCCGATATCGGCAGACTGGCACGGTGCCGCTCGGCAATGCGATTGCAAACAACCCCGAGGTCACGACCGGAGATCATGACGGTCTGGCCGTCGTGCTGAGGAGGGATTAGGGTCTGTCCTCAATATTCGATGGGACATTGATGAGCTAAGACAAGCCAAGGGCCAGGAAAAGCGCGTCACGCCGGAGGCGTGCTTCCAGCACGACGCGCGATGCTTGCGCATCGGGCAAGCGATTTGACGCCGCCATTGGCTTGTCTTGGCTCACCCCGGAGGGGCGCGGTCCTTTCGCACTGCCGGGTCATGCCGGAGGCGTGCTTCCAGCACGACGCGAAAACTTGCAAACCATGGAGGTTTGCTGCGTTTCCGCTCCTGCCGGGTCATGTCGGAGACATGCTTCCAGCATGACACGAAAGTCCTCGCGTCAATGCCCATCGAATATTGAGGACAGACCCTAAATGCCCGCTCCCCTCATCCCGTTCGAGCACAAGTCGGAGAAGGTGATCCCTCGCCCGCAGTTCGCGCAGCGGATGGGGCGGGCGCTTCTGCTGTGGGCGATGCTCACGTTCGGCGGCCTCGTCATCGGCATGACCGGCTATTCCGTGACCGAGGGCATGGGACTTGCGGATTCGTTCGTGAACGCGGCGATGATCCTGTCGGGCATGGGCCCCGTGGATCAGGTGCATACGACGGCAGGCAAACTCTTCGCGGGCTTCTACGCCATTCTCTCCGGGCTCATTATCGTGATCGGCGCAGGGTTCGTGCTGGCGCCGATCGCGCATCGCGTGCTGCATCGCTTCCACGTCGAGACGAAACGCGGCGACGAGTGAAGTCCCGCCACGATGCGCAGAAGCCCCGGATAGATCTCCTGGCGCGCGATACGCGCGCCCGTGCGATCGTCAGCGCCGCCCGCTGAGGCGGCGCGCTTCCCAGCGATCCCAGCGGTCCTGCTCGGCGGCGGTGCACCACGGGTTTGCGTAATATCCGTAGCGGGCGTTGAGACGCGTGCAATCCTTCAGCGGCTTCGTCTGAGACGCGAGGCGTTTGCCGTCATCTCTGCGGCCCGCCTCGGCGGCAGACGTCACAGGCGGCAAAAGCGCGAAGGCGGCGAGAAGGAGAAGAGCGGTACGCGGCATCGGGGCATGTCCTCTGATCGTCTGGCGGCATCATGCAGGAGATCGGACCGGGCGCAACCCGTCCGCGGCTCGCGGATGGCGGTTCCCGATACCGGCGACGCCCGGAGATGTTTCCATGCACCGGAACGGTTTACGAAATACCCCCATTTGATAGCGTGGAACGGGTTCGAAACCGGAGCAACGCGATGACATTCACCCTCACCTCGACGGCTTTCGCGGACGGCGGCGAGATCCCGCGTCTCTATACATGCGAGGGGGACGACATCTCTCCGCCGCTCGCGTGGAGCAACGCACCGGCCGGGACCGAGAGCCTGGTGCTCATCGTCGACGATCCAGACGCGCCGGACCCGGCCGCGCCGCAGCGGACCTGGGTGCATTGGGTGCTCTATAATCTGCCGCCGGATTCGACCGGACTTCCCGCGGCTGTCGCGGCCGACGCGCGACCGTCGGGAACGGAAGACGGCCTCAACGACTGGGAGCACACCGGCTACGGCGGCCCCTGCCCGCCAATCGGCCGGCACCGCTACTTCCACAAGCTCTACGCGCTCGATACGCGTCTCGATGGCCTTTCGAACCCGGCCAAGGCCGATGTGGAGGCCGCGATGGCTGGCCACGTGCTCGCGGAAGCGGTGTTGCTCGGCACGTATCGGAAGGGCGGCTGATCCCGGCGCGGGCGCTTCGGCGGCGGCTCTCTCCGCATCCGGCCCGCCTCGAAAATAAACAGATCGTTGACGCGATTGCTCGCATTCGAGCCGTGCTTCGCGCGGTTCGTCAAGCGAACTCCATTAACCTGTGCAGGACTTGAGTTCATGGGGGAGCGGGGCCGGAGAATGGCTCAACGACAAAACGCACAGGGATTGAAGCTGGTCCGCTGGATCGGGCTGGCCATGGCGCTGCCGGCGCTCGCCGCGGTCTTGCTGCTCGGGCGCAACGCGGTCGTCGTCATCGAGGGCATCAACAAGGCGGCCCTCAAACAGGAAGCCGCAGCGCTCGAACGCGGCCTCAAGCTGCTGGGCGAGATCCACGCCTCGGAGCTGCTGGGACACGCGCTCCGCGACGAAGCGTTCCGCAACGTCGTGCTGTCGCAAGAAGCGAATTGGCTGCACGCAAACTTCGGAAGCCAGGCGCTCTCGTCGGAGGGACCGCAGGAACTCGTCGTCGTCGATCCGAGCGGCAAGGCGATTTTCGCGTCCGGGGTGTCCGGCGCGCCTGCGGCTGACGATGCGACGCGTCGGCTCGCCCCTGCGGCTCGCGCGATGACACGCGCACGCGACCTCTACCGGAAGGCTCACGCTGCGGGCGAAGGCTTTGGAGACCACGTGCTGGACGGCGTGAACGACGGCATCTACGTCACCGATATGGCGATCGTCGACGGGCACCCCGCCATGGTCACGGTGACACCGTTCGCACCGGAGAGCGAAGGCCATCAGGCCCCGATCGAGCCCACGCTCCTGGTCGGAATCCAGCATCTCACCGAGGCGACGCTCGACAAAGTCGAGGCGCTGGCCGACATCGGCGACATCAAACACGTCGCCGAGACGCATTCGCGGGATACCGGCGCATATACGCAGGCGGTTCGGGACGCGGACGGAAACGTCGTCACGCACCTCGCATGGGAGTTTACGAAACCGGGGAATGCGGTGATCCGGGCCGCGGCACCGGCTATCGCGCTGTCGCTCGCTATCGTGCTTCTGCTGACGCTCGCCGGTGCGTTGACCATGCGGCACCTGACGCGCCAACTCGCGGAAAGCGAGGCGGCCGCCGTTTTCGCTTCGCAGCACGATACCGCGACGGGCCTCGCCAATCGCGGCTGGTTCATGAGCACGCTTGGAGACGCCTTGCACGACGCGTCAAGGCCGGCGTCCATCCGCGCGGTGATGCTGATCGACTGCGATGACTTCAAGACGGTCAACGATACCCTGGGCCACGCCGCGGGCGATGCGGTCTTGCAAGCCATCGCGTCTCGTCTCAAAGGCCAGGGCGACGCTCTTGCCATCGCGGCTCGCCTCGGCGGCGACGAATTTGCGCTTCTGACCGCGCCTCTCGCACACCCCGGCGATGCGGAGGCCATCGCAGGGCGCATCGCCAAGACCCTGATGGCGCCCGTGCGGTTCGGAAAACACATCGTCCCCGTCAGCATCAGCCTTGGGGCGGTTGCGGTCGAACTGCCGACAGACTGCGAAATCGATGCGGTTCTGGTGAAGGCCGATCTCGCGCTCTATCGCGCCAAGCGCGACGGGCGCGGCTGTGTCAGGGTGTACGACGCCGGTCTAGATACGGGGCCGCCCGCCCCAGCGGAGGGGCCGTCACTGGGGGCCGTCGCCCGTCGAACGCGAACCTCCGTAGCGGCGTGACCTCACAACGGGCGTCGCGACGGCTCAGCGATCGATGCGTGAGATCTTGGAGCCTTCGAGGGTGAGGTTGTACATCAGGCCCTTCTGATCGAGGATAAAGCCGATCACGGGCCTCCTGATCTGGTTGGTGTCGATCGATCCGCCGACACCGACCGTGACGAGCGTCACCGATCCATCCACGCCGACTTTCCAGCCTTGCTTGCGCCGGAAATCCCAGAGCGCTTCTTCGGTCATGAACAGAATGATGACCGTGCGCGCCTGCACGCCGAGCTGAAAGCCGACGGAGGCCGACACCATGTTGTAATAGTCGTCCGTATGACCGTGGCGGAGCAGCGCGCCTTCGCCGTATTCCCCGCCGAAGCCGATGCCCGCCTTGATCACGGAGGGGAACACCAACACGCCGGCGGCGTCCTGTACCAGCTCTCGCGCACCGCCGACCGTCCGATAGAAGCGGCTCAGCGCGGCATCGACATCGGCGTCTATCGCGCGGGCGGAAGCGGCATGGCTCTCGCGGACGGCGCCGACGACGAGCGCGAAGGCGAGCAGGAGGTGGAAGGCGAGCGTCTTCGGCGACATGTGGGGACAGTCCTCGGATCAGGCGTGAGAGGCCCGGCGAGTCACCGGACTATGCTGAGTTTACCGAAAATCCGTGGAACCAATGTGGCGGAAGTGGGCACACTTTCCCTAAGGATACCGGCCCTAAGGATGCCGGCCCCAAGGATGCCGCTGGCCGCGCCGGTCCGTCAGCAGAAAATACAGACGCTGCACATCGTTCTCGCTTCCTCGATGTGGGCGTCCAGGATCTTTGAGTACTCGGCGAGGCGGGGTTTCATGGACTCGCACAGCGCCGTCTTCTTCTCCGGCTCTCCGTGGGTTTCTTCCCAGCCCTTGAGGTATCCGGCCTTCTTGGAGCGGAACGCTGCCGCGACACGGCGCAGCGACGTTACCTCGACACAGGGCGCAACAGCCGCCCACGTGCGGCGTTGAAGATTGAGCTTGCGGCCGCAGAATTCCAGGACGGCATCGACGGTCGCGTACTCGTCCACGCGGCGCCAAAGCGTGGCGCGATCGGCCTTGCTCAGGGTGTTGATCCCCACCTTCACCTCGACGAGCCCGGGGTTTGCACCCTCTGTGCCGCTCTCGCCGCGCGCCAGCCCGGCGAGCGACAGCGAGATCAAGGCGATCAGCCATGGACCGATCCGTTTCAAGCTTCAAGCCCTCTCAAACCCGTCTGGAAATCCCCGCCTGCGCCTCGCGGTTCGAAGGCACATCTGAAACCTAGATCGGGGATGGGCCGTCCGGCAAGCGCCGAGACACCTTCAGTCGATGGCAACGATCTCGACCTCGCCCGGGCCGATGCGCGCCGTCTCCCCCACACTCTTCCCGATCAGCGCGCGGGCGAGCGGCGAGACATATGAGAGCGTGCCCTGCGCCGGGTCGGCTTCATCCTCGCCCACGATCCGATACGACTGACGGCGCCCATCTTCACGCACGATGGTAACGCGGGCGCCGAAGCGCACCTCGCCGGTATCGGCCGGTGGCGGCACCAGTTCAGCGGACGCGCGCCGCTGGGTCCAATAGCGGACATCCCGCCCTGCGACCGCAAGAGCTGCACGGTCGACCGCGGCCTGGGCGGCGGCATAAGCCTGCTCGGCACGCGCGAGTTCCTCCTCGATGCGTGCGAGGCCCTCTTCGGTGACGAGGTTCGGGTGCGAGGAGATCAGGCGCTCGGGAAGCTCCTCGAACGCGTCCGACCCATCCTGTTCTTTGACGAAGGCTCTGCTCATTCTCTCTATATAGGCCGGCTTCCGGCAGAACGCATGGGGTGTTTGCACGCCTCGATACGCCCGGAAAACAAGACGGAGACAGGCTCATGCACCAGGATCAGACCGAGTTCACCTTCTCCACGAAAGGCCAGGGGCTCTACGAAATCACGCGGGACGCGCAGGCTTTCGTCGCCGCGTCCGGGATCGCGCTCGGACAGCTCACGGCCTTTTGCCGGCACACGTCGGCCTCTCTCGTCATCCAGGAGAACGCGGATCCGGATGTCCAGCGCGACCTGCTCGCCTTCTTTCGCCGGCTCGTTCCCGAGTGCGACCCACTCTTCGTCCACACGCTCGAAGGACCCGACGACATGCCCGCGCACGTGAAGAGCGCGCTCACTCAGACGTCGATCACCATCCCGATCTCGAACGGCCGCCTCCTGCTCGGCACGTGGCAAGGGCTCTATCTCTTCGAGCATCGCGTCGCACCCCACGCGCGCAAGATCGTGCTGCACGTCGTCGGCGAGTAGCGAAACGCATCGATCGAGCGAGACTTCGACATCGCGAGCGCGCACATGTTCGTGCTCAGTTATGCCTTTGCTTCAAGGTCTTTTGCGCACTCGCTCATCGATGCATCACACCTCGCGCAGCGTGCGCAAACCGATCGTGAGCATCGATTGTCTCGAAACGCGACACACGATCGACGATGCGATGAATGCGCAGCTTTCGATGCATCAGTAATTCACAGACGCTTAAACGTGCTCTAGAGTGCGGACCGCAACGAGCACTTTGCGAACGTTGTGATCGCGATGTCGCGACACACACGCTCGACGATCGAGACGCTCTTGCGACACGAAGCACGTCGGACAACAGGTGTCCGACCTGAGCATGATCGAGGATGAATTCCCCCCGCGGCCTGCCGCGTGCGATGCAGACCCGGCCAGAAAGGGCGGATGCCCACCTCAAGAAGGAGGAAGACCTATGGCGAAGACCAAGACCGCCGCGAGCGCGAAGCGCGCGCCTGCGAAAAAGAAACTTGCCGTGAAGAAGAAGCCGGCCAAGAAGCCGGTGAAGAAGGCCGTCACCAGAAAGACCCCGGCCCGCACCGCGGCCAAGAAGACGACGGCCCGCACGGCCGCCGCGAGGAAGACCACGGCGCGCAAGACCGCCACGAAGACGAAGGCGAAGACCGCAATCAAGAAGCGGCCGGCCGCCAAGAAGAAAGCTGCGAAGAAAAAATAAGCCCGGCGGCTTCGTGCCGTCACAGGCGGATCCGCCCGGGGCCTCGACGTCCCGGGCAGAACGACAAACACCGGCTCGCGGCGGGCAGCCCCTTCGGACATTCCGAGACAGCCCGCCGCCTGCGCGCTCGCCACGCCGCAGATCTCACCCGCTCATCCGAGGCCTCTGATCGTTCGTGCCGAGAGCAGCGGCCTGCGCGTTCGCAACCCTTTGCAAATCTAAAGAAAAGTGGATCGCGTTTGAAGCCGGACAGCCGTCCTTTCCGGCCCTCCCGCCGGGCCTCCCTGCCCTGCGCCAACAGATACCTTCAATCTCGCGGCGAAAGGCTCTATGGAGGCCGGGTTTCACCAATTGGGAGCCCCGCCATGAGCGACGCCGAAAGCAAGACCCGCATCGAGACGGCCAAACTGATCCGCAGCTACTACGACGCCTTCAATGCCGGTGACACCGACGCCATGCTCGACCACCTCACCGACGACGTGATTCACGACGTCAACCAGGGCGAGCGTCGCGTCGGCCGCGAGAAGTTCCGTGCCTTCAACGCGCGCATGACGCACCACTATAAAGAGACGCTGACCGAGATCGCGGTGCTGGTGTCGAAGGACGGCACGCGGGCTGCAGCCGAATTCAACGTCAACGGCGAGTACCTCAACACGGACAGCGAGCTGCCGCCGGCTCAGGGCCAGAAGTACGTTCTTCCGGCCGGAACGTTCTTTGCGATCCGCGACGGGAAGATTGCCCGCGTCACGACGTACTACAATCTGACGGACTGGATCGCGCAGGTGGCGTAAGCCAGCGTCCGAATTGCCCGGAGCGGGAGACCGGCGGAGGCCCTGCGGCTCTCATAGGTTCTTCTCGCCGCTTCCCTCCGGCTCTCCCGGTACCGCTTTGCCGGCGCCTCCCGTGACGGGCGGGTCGCGCCCCGGAAGGCCAGGAAAGGAAACGAGATGAGCATCGAGGTTTCCGCGCTGTCGGGGGAGGACATTCTCTCCATCCTTCCGGATCTGGCACGGCTCCGGATCACCGTGTTCCGCGACTGGCCCTATCTCTATGACGGCTCGCTTGAGTACGAGGAGACGTATCTCGCCAAATTCGCCGCCGCGAAGGGGGCCGTTTGCGTGGTTGCGCGCGATGGCGACCTCGTGGTCGGCGCGTCGACGGGTGCGCCGATGGTCGAGCACGCGGACGAATTCGGCGAGCCGTTCCGGGCCGCCGGTTACGACCTCGACAAAATTTTCTATTGCGGCGAGAGCGTGCTGCTCAAGAGCCATCGCGGGCATGGCCTTGGGCATAAGTTCTTCGATCTGCGCGAAGGGCGCGCGCACGCCCTCGGCGGCTTCACGCATTCCACCTTCTGCCGCGTGGTTCGGCCGGACGACCATCCGCTGAAGCCCGAAGATTACATTCCGCTCGACAGGTTCTGGGCCAGACGGGGCTACGCACCCGTGCCGGGCCTCACCGCGACGTACGACTGGAAGGACGTCGACCAGGCGGACGAGACAACCCACACCATGCAGTTCTGGATGAGAGCACTCTGATGGCCGAAGCGTCCGTTCTCAAAGTTGCCGCCGCGCAGTATCCGATCGGCCAGCCGGAGTCGCTCGGTGAATGGGAAACGAAGATCGCGTCGTGGGTGGCGGACGGCGCGGCAACGGGCGCCGACCTTCTCGTGTTTCCCGAATATGCCGCAATCGAACAGGCCGCCGCTCTCGGGCCTGCCGTCTACGGCGACCTCACGACGACGCTCGAACAGGTGGCGGCGCTCGCGGAGAAGCGCGTGGCATTCCACGCCGCACTGGCGTCTACGCACAACGTGCACATTCTCGTGGGCTCGGGGCCGGCGAAGACGGACGACGGACGCTTCGTCAATGCCGCACAGCTCGTGACGCCGGATGGCAAAGTCGGCGTGCAGGAAAAGCTGATCATGACGCCGTTCGAGCACGGCTGGGGCGTCACGGCGGGTGGGCCGTTGCGCGTGTTCGAGACCGACCTCGGCCGTCTCTCGATCCTCATTTGCTACGATAGCGAATTTCCGCTGCTGGCCCGCGCCGCCGTCGAAGCCGGTGCGGAAGCGATCCTCGTGCCCTCGTGCACGGAGCGGATCTCCGGCTACCATCGCGTGCGGACCGGATCGGAAGCACGCGCGCTCGAAAATACCATCGTCACCGTGCAGAGCCCGACCGTGGGAGATGCGCCGTGGTCGCCGGCGGTCGATCTCAACGTGGGGGCCGCAGGCATCTACGTGCCGCCCGAGCATGGCGTGAGCGATACCGGCGTGCTCGCGGAAGGCACGCTCAACGCGCACCAGTGGGTGTATGCGGAGGTGGATCTCGCCTCGCTCCGGCGGCTTCGCACAAGCGGGGAGATGCGCAACTTCGGCGACTGGCCGGCTCAGCCGGGCGCGGAGCCGCTGGCTCATACGGTCGAGATCGTACCCCTCACGTAGTCCAAAGAGGAGCGCGTGCCCCGTCACCCGCTCGCGCGAAGAGCGCGCGCCCGCGCTACGTTCCACCCGCCTCGGCAGTCCTCAAATCGCGCTCGCGGCGCGCGCTCGATCGCTTCGTGGCATAAGACGCAATAAGCACGCCGATCGTCACGAACCCGATCATCACTGTCGAAATCGCGTTGATCTCCGGCGTCACACCCAATCGCACCTGACTGTAGATCCGCATCGGAAGCGTCGTCGCGCCGGGCCCTGTGGTGAAGCTTGCAATCACGAGGTCGTCGAGCGACAGCGTGAACGCCAGGAGCCACGCCGAGATCACCGAAGGCGCGATGATCGGCAGTGTCACCTGCATGAAGGTGCGCACCGGCGTCGCGCCGAGGTCCATGGCCGCCTCCTCGACCGACTTGTCGAAATCGTAGAGGCGCGCCTGCACGACGACGGCGGCAAAGCACATCGAGAACGTGGCGTGCGCAATCACGACCGTCCAGAACCCGCGCGCGAACCCTACAGCCACGAACAGGAGCAGCAACGAAAGGCCGGTGATCACCTCGGGCATCACCAGCGGCGCAAAAATGAGCCCCGAGAACAGCGTGCGCCCGGGAAACCGCCCCGCACGAACCAGAACGACAGCCGCCAGCGTGCCCAGAATGACGGCCAGCGTCGATGAGACGAACGCAACGCGCAACGTCACCCACGCGGCCGTCAGCAGTTGCTCGTTCTGCAACATGCTGGCGTACCACTTCGTCGACCAGCCGCCCCAAACCGTCACGAGGCGCGACTCGTTGAAGCTGTAGATCACGAGCAGCAGAATGGGGATGTAGAGAAACGCGAAGCCGAGCGCGATCGACGTGGCGTTGAACCAGCTAAAGCGTCTCATCGCCCGGCCTCCCTTTCCCTGAGTTGCTCCTGATTGCGCTGGAACAGCACAATGGGCACGACCAGCACCAGCAGCAGCACGACCGCCACGGCCGACGCCACCGGCCAGTCACGGTTCGAGAAGAACTCGATCCACAGCGTCTTGCCGATCATCAGCGTATCGGACCCGCCCAGCAGATCCGGGATCACGAACTCGCCGACAGCGGGAATGAAGACGAGGAACGAGCCGGCCAGGACGCCCGGCATCGAGAGCGGGAACGTCACCTGCCAGAACGATTTCCAGGGCGGCGAGCCGAGATCCGCGGCCGCTTCGAGAAGCGCCGGATTGATCTTTTCGAGGCTCGCATAGAGCGGGAGGATCATGAACGGCAGATACGAATAGACGATACCGATATGAACCGCCGTCTCCGTATGCAAAATGTTGAGCGGCACGCTGATCAGCCCGAAACTCATGAGGAAATGATTGAGCAGCCCTTCCTGCTTGAGGATGCCGATCCACGCATAGACTCGGATCAGAAACGACGTCCAGAACGGCAGGATCACAAGCATCAGAAGCATCGGCTGCCACGCCTTCGGCGCACGCGCCATGCCATACGCGATCGGAAACCCGACCGCGAGCGTGATCAGCGTCGAGATGAACGCGATCCTCAGTGACGAGCCGTACGCGTTCACATAGAGCGCATCGCTGAAGATGATCCGATAGTTCTCGAAATCGAGCTGGCTGAAGAAATCTTTGATGCCGGCCCATCCCTCGGAGAGATCGAGCAGCGGCGTGTAAGGCGGGATCGCGATCTCGGTGTCCGACAACGAGATCTTGAAGACGATAAAGAACGGGACGAGGAAGAAAACGAAAAGCCAGAGATAGGGAACGGAAATCAGAAGCCACCGGCGCATGTCGCCCTCCTATCGCGTGAGCACGACGCCGGCGTCCGCCGGCCATTCGAGCCAGACCCGATCCTCCCAACTGATAGGCCGCTCCACGGTGCTCGCCGAGTTGGCGCGCAACGCCTTCACCATCTCGCCGTTGGCAAGCTCCACGTGATACTGAGAGATCGAGCCGAGATAGCCGATATCGACGACCTTGCCCTCGACCGCATTGTTGCCGTCGCCCGGCTTGTCGAGCGCGATGCGGATCTTTTCCGGCCTCAGCGACAGCCATACGTCCTGCCCCACGCTCACGCCCTCCGGCGCCACGGCCTTGAACCGGGCGCGCCCGCCGGCCCAATCGAGGTCGACGAACCCGCCAGACACCGCGCCCACCTTGCCTTCGAACAGGTTCACGTCCCCGATGAAATTCGCCACGTAGCGCGAATTCGGCGCTTCATAGATGTCACCCGGCGTCGCCACCTGGACGAACTCGCCGTGATCCATGACGGCGATGCGGCTCGACACCGTCATCGCCTCTTCCTGATCGTGGGTCACGATGATGAACGTCGTCCCCGTCGTCTCCTGAATGTACATGAGCTCGAACTGGGCCTGTTGCCTCAGCCGCTTGTCGAGCGCTCCGAGAGGCTCGTCGAGCAGCACGATGCGTGGCTTTTTCGCGATGGCCCGCGCAAGCGCCACCCGCTGCTGCTGACCGCCGGAAAGCTGATGCGGCTTGCGCTTCCCGAAACGGTTGAGCTCCAGCATCGTCATCGCCTCCTCAACGCGCGTGGCGATCTGATCCTTGGGCATTCCTTCCTGCTTGAGGCCGAAGCCGATATTCTGCTCCACCGTCATGTGCGGGAAAAGCGCGTAGGACTGGAACATCATGTTGACCGGCCGCTCGTAGGGCTGAAGATCCGTAATGTCCTCCCCGGCCACGAGGATGCGCCCGCTGGTCGGCTTTTCGAAGCCAGCGAGCATCCGAAGAAGCGTCGTCTTCCCGCATCCCGAGGGCCCGAGCAGAGAGAAAAATTCGCGCTCGTAAATGTCGAGCGTGCAGTCCTTGACGGCGACGAAATCGCCGAACCGCTTGACCACGTTTTCGAAGCGTACGATCGGCGCCTTGGCCGGATCCTTCCACGGCGCAAAACCGGATTGCGGGGCCGGCGTACGCGCGCGGCGCGCCTGCGGCTCCGAAGAAGCGGCAATCGGCGCGGCCGCCGTGAGAGGATCACTCATGGTCCAACATCCTCGGTTCTGGCCGGCAACGACCGCCGGCACCGTCTCGCCCAGGGCATAAAAAGGGGAAGAAAAAACGCGCCCGAAAATCTGCGGGCGCGTTTGAGGCTTCTATCGTCCTGTCACGATCCGGGTCCACGCCCGGGTGACGGCCCGTTGCGTCGCCCCGGTATAGGAATCTTTCACATAGAGCTTCCCGAGCGTCTCCTCGTCCGGGTAGATCGCGCCATCGCCCTTGATCCCTTCATCGACGAATTCGAGCGATGCGAGGTTTCCACTCGCATAATTTGCATAGTTGGAGGCCTTCGCGATCACTTCAGGCTCCATCATGAAGTTGAGGAACGCGTGCGCTTCCTCGACATTCGAGGCATCGGCCGGAATGGCCATCTGATCGAACCACATCTGCGCGCCTTCCTTCGGCAGCGAGTAGATCACGGTCACGCCATTGTCCGCTTCGTCCGCACGATCCCGCGCCTGCAGGATGTCGCCGGAATAGCCGACCGCGATACAGATGTCGCCGTTCGCCAGCGCATTGATGAACTCCGAGGAATGAAACTTCCGGATGAAGGGCCGGATTTTTTCGAGGTGAGCGGCGGCCTTTTCGATGTCGGCTGCGTCATTGCTGTTGGGATCGAGACCGAGATAGTGAAGCGCGGCGGGAATGATGTCGTCGGCTGCATCGAGGAAGTAGATGCCGCAGCTCTCGAATTTCTTTGCGATCTCGGGGTCGAAAACGAGCTTCCAGGAATCGACCGGCGCATCCGCCATCCGCTCCTTCACCATCGCCTCGTTGTAGCCGATGCCCGTCGTGCCCCACATGTAGTTGATCGAAAACGCGTTGTCCGGATCGTAGCGCGCGGTGCGCTCTTGGATGAGAGGCCACATGTTTTTCAAGTTAGGCAGCTTGGACTTGTCGAGCGGCTGGAAGACGCCGGCCTTCACCTGCCGCGAAAGGAACGATCCCGTCGGCACGACGACGTCGTAGCCGCTGCCGCCCGCAAGGAGCTTGGTTTCCAACAGCTCGTTGCTGTCGAACACGTCGTAGGTGACCTTGATGCCGGTCTTCGTTTCGAAGTCTTTGATGATGTCGGGATCGATGTAGTCGGACCAGTTGTAAACTCTCACCTGCCCGCCCTGGGCCACCGCCGGAGCCGTGGCGCCGAACGCCATCAAGGCCAGCGAAAGCGCCGCAATCGTGCGGGTACGTCTCAAATCAATCATGCGACCAACTCCCGGAGATTCCCTGCGCCGGACGCTCGGCCAACGGGTCTCTCCCGTTTCCGGCCCGACGAGACCATTGTGATCACATTGAGCGCGCGCTACAAGCGTTTAGATACCGGAACACATATCGTGCCGGCACATCGATCCGCCTACGCTGTGCTGAAATTTGAGGCACACGTTGACGGTCGACACCGCGAAGCACGGGCACGACGCCATGTCAGAGAGAGCACGATCCGCTCCGCCCCCTTCGCCGCCGCGCAAACGGACGGCGCAATCCCGCACTGCACCAAACGCTTCGCAAGTGCCCAGCGTAACGACGCACGAGAGCGTTTACCGTGGCTTGCGCGAACGCATTCTGTTCGGAGGCGTCCCGCCCGGCAGCGCGATCACGCTGCGCGGTCTCGCCGAAAGCATGGGCGTCAGTCCGATGCCCATTCGCGAGGCAGTGCGCCGCCTCATCGCTGAGCGCGCGCTCAAAATGCAAGACAACCGGCGCGTCCTTGTGCCGCCAATGACGGAGGAACGCTTCCAGGAGATCGTCTTCGCCCGTCTCGCACTCGAACCGGAACTGGCCTCCCGCGCGATGGATCGCATCGGCAAGACCGAGCTTGCGCACATCGCGAGCCACGACCGCGCCGTCGATCGCGCCATGGCCGACGGCGATGTCCCCGGCTACATGCAGAGCAACTTCCGCTTTCATTTCGCGATTTACGCTGAGGCCGGCGCCGAAACGCTGCTGGCGCTGGTGGAGAGCATCTGGCTGCAGTTCGGCCCCTTCATGCGCATGGCGTACGGCCGGATCGGCACATCCACGCTGGAGGACCATCATCAGGCCGCCATCGCAGCCATCGAACGGCGAGACCGCGCCGCGCTCGAAGCCGCCATCGCCGCCGACATCTCCCAGGGCATGGGCTTTATCGGCGAGGCCGTTTTGAAGCAGCCCGGTCCGGCGTAAACCGAAGCCACGGATTTTTGAGCTTTTGCGCGCTTCATATAGTTTGTGGCCACGTGGCAGCGCTTGAGTTCGACGATAATTTGTGATCACATTTGTCGCCGGACGCCCCGGGAGCTGCCCCCGGCGGCGCCGTCGTTGTAGGTCGCACGCCGCCACCCGCGCACCGCAACAGCAAGGGACCCTCATGTCACCGGATACCGGAGCGATCGCCGACACCGCCCCCGAGACCTTTACGGTCGGCACCACGCCTGAAGACCTCGCCTCCTGGCTCCGCTATCACCGGATCGAGGAAGTGGATTGCGCGGTGCCCGACATCGCCGGCGTCGCCCGCGGCAAGACCATGCCGGCCGAAAAGTTCGCGCAGCTCGGCGCCGTGCATCTGCCGATCTCGATTTTCCACCAGACCATCACCGGCGACTACGTCGGCTTCGAGGACGGCGAGCAGCAGATCCTCTACGCCGAAAGCGATCTGCGCATGGTGCCGGACCTCGCAACCATTCGGCCCGCGCCCTGGGCGTCGAGCCCGACCGCGCAGGTGATCCACGACGCTGAGTGGCAGAACGGCGAGCCCGTCGAGATCGCCCCCCGCAACGTTCTGCGCCGCATCGTCGAGCTTTACGCCCGCGAAGGCTGGAAGCCGGTGGTCGCGCCCGAACTCGAATTCTATCTGACGAAGCCGAACCCGGACCCGGACTATCCGCTGGAACCGCCGACGGGCCGCTCGGGCCGGCCGGGCGCGGGGCGTCAGTCCTACAGCCTCGGCGCCGTCGACGAGTACGACAAGATCGTGGACGACATCTACGACTTCGCCGAGCGCCAGTATCTGAAGATCGACACCATCATCCAGGAAGGCGGCGCCGCCCAGCTCGAAATCAATCTCGTGCACGGCGACCCCGTCGACCTCGCCGACCAGATCTTCCTCTTCAAGCGCACGATCCGCGAAGCCGCCTTCACGCACAACTGCTACGCCACCTTCATGGCGAAGCCGCTCGCCAACGAGCCCGGCAGCGCCATGCACATCCATCAGAGCGTGGTGGACGTGAAAACCGGCCGCAACGTCTTCACCGACGAAAACGGGATGCCGAGCAAGCTCTTCTTCCACTTCCTAGCCGGCCAGCAGACGTACCTGCCGTCCGTGCTGTGCTTGCTCGCACCCTATGTGAATTCCTATCGACGCCTCGTGCCGAACGGCGCGGCCCCCATCAACGTCGAATGGGGCCACGACAACCGCTCGGCGGGCCTGCGCGTACCCGTTTCGCCGCCCGCCGCGCGCCGCGTCGAGAACCGCCTCGCCGGCGCGGATTCGAACCCTTACGTTGCATTGGCCGCCAGCCTCGCCTGCGGCTACGTCGGCATGAAAAACGCGCTCAAACCGCGCGAGCCGGTGATCGGCAACGCCTATCGCAACGATCATCAGCTTCCGCGCGGATTGCTCGAAAGCCTCACTGCCTTCGAGGATTCGGGCGACCTGCACGAGGTGCTCAACAAGCGCTTCTGCGACGTCTACCTTCAGCTCAAGCGCAGCGAGTTCGAAGAGTTCATGCGCGTCATCAGTCCCTGGGAGCGAGAGCATCTCCTGCTCAGCGTTTGAGGAAAGACCGTTGATCCATCCCGATCGCCAAACGCTGACACGCAAGGCGGAGCTGCTCCGCCTTTGCGCCCGTGTGGGCTTTACGCCCCCGCCCGCGGCCTGAATTTCGGCATCGACGGCCCGGTCGGGCCGGAGTGCGTGCGGAACGGCGAAACCCGCCTGTCTGTGAGACGCGCAAAAGAACAACAGCCAAGCCACGCGCTGGAGAGACCTTCATGAATACCCCGAATGCCGAGTGGCGCGACCTCGACGCACTCCACCATCTTCACCCCTTCACCAACCACGCGTCCCTGCGCGCGGCCGGCGCGCGCGTGATCGTGAAGGCCGACGGCCCTTACATCTACGACAGCGAAGGTCACCGCATCCTGGACGGCATGGCGGGCCTTTGGACCACCAACGTCGGCTACGGTCGCCGCGAGCTGGCGGACGCCGCACGCGACCAGATCCTCGAACTCCCGTTCTACAACACCTTCTTCAAGACGACGCACCCGCCCGTCGTCGCGCTCTCGCAGAAGCTCGCCGAAATCGCGCCGCCGCATATCAATCAGGTATTCTACGGATCGTCGGGATCGGAATCGAACGACACGGCGATCCGCCTCATTCGCCACTATTGGGCGCTGAAAGGCGAACCCAGCCGGCGCGTCATCATCTCGCGCAAGAACGCCTATCATGGTTCGACCATTGCGGCCGGCTCCATGGGCGGCATGGGGCACGTGCACCAGCACAGTTATCCCGTCTACGAAGGCTTCCGCCACGTCATGGACCCATGCTGGTTCGACGAAGGAAATGATGGCGAGAGCCTGGACGAGTTCGGCATCCGCGCCGCCCGCGCCATCGAGGACGAGATCCTCGCTGTGGGCCCCGAAAACGTTGCGGCCTTCGCGGGCGAGCTGGTGCAGGGTGCAGGCGGCGTCAAGATCGCGCCCAACACCTACTGGCCCGAAGTCCAGCGCATCGTCGACAAGTACGGCATCCTGCTGCTCGCCGACGAGGTCATCACCGGCTTCGGCCGCCTCGGCACGTGGTTCGCCTCCGACCACTACGGCATCAAGCCGAACCTCATCACCTTCGCAAAGGCCGTAACGTCCGGCTACCTGCCCCTCTCCGGGCTCCTGATCGACGACCGGATCGTCGAAGCCCTGTTGGCGCACGACGACGACTTCAACCACGGCTACACGTTCTCGGGGCACCCCGTGGCCTGTGCCGTCGCTCTGAAGAACCTGGAGATCATGGAGCGCGAGCGTCTGCTCCCGCGCGTCACCGACTATGCGGCGCCCGCCCTCGCGCGCATGCTCGGCAAGTTCAAGGACCATCCGCTGGTCGGCGAGGTGCGCTCGGTCGGTATGATGGGCGCCATGGAACTTGTGGCCGACAAGAAAACGCGCCGCCGCTTCGAAAATCCCGGCCGCGTCGGCCTCATTTGCCGCGATCACTTCTTCCGCGAAGGCTTCATCATGCGCGCCGTGTTCGACACCATGGTCTGCGCGCCGCCCTTGATCTGGGCCGACAGCGAGTTCGAGGAAGCCGAGCGCGTTATCGGCAAAGCGCTCGATCTCACGCTCGCCGACGTCGCCGGAGAGATCGCAGCATGAGCCGCCCCATCGTCATCATCCCGTGCGATACGAAGGTGATCGAGGGCATCGCCTTCGACGCCGTGGGCCGGAAGTACGCCGCAGCCGTTGCCGAAGTGGCCGAGTGCCAGCCGTTGCTCGCCCCGCTCGGCCCCAGCATGCTCGATATGGGCGCGCTGTTCGACATCGCGGACGGCATCCTCTTGTCCGGCGCGGTCTCGAACGTGCACCCGAACCTCTACGGCCTCGACGAGCCGCCCCTCAACGACAAGGCGCTCGATCCCGAGCGCGACAGCCTGACGTTGCCGCTCGCGCGGGAAGCGCTCACCCGCAAGTTGCCGCTGTTCGCCATCTGCCGCGGCTTTCAGGAAATCAACGTCGCTCTCGGCGGCACGCTGGACCAATCCGTCCACACCGTGGACGGCCGCAACGATCATCGCGAACCGTCGAACGTCCCTGTTCCGGAACGCTTCGGTCCGTCGCATCCCGTGAAGCTCTCGGGCACCCTCAAATCGTGGATCGGCGAGGACGAAATCGTCGTCAACTCGCTCCACTGGCAGGGCATCCAGCGCCTGGCGCGCCCTCTCACCGCCGAAGCGCACGCCGAGGACGGCCTCATCGAAGCGGTGCGCGGCCCCGCCGATCACCCGTTTTTCTTCGGCGTGCAATGGCACCCCGAATGGCAGGCCAGGACCAACAGGGCCTCCGTGGAAATCTTCCGTCGCTTCGGCGACGCGGTTCGCAATGTCAACTCGAATGGCCGCGCGATATGACCAACACGCCCCTCACCGCCGACGAAGCGAAAGCGTTTCTCGCCGCCAACCCGCTCGTCCGCTGGATCGACATCTTCACGTTCGACTTGAACGGCATCCCGCGCGGCAAGCGCTACCGCCGCGACGATCTCGTGAAGGTCGTGAAAAACGGCCTGATGATGCCGGCCTCCGCCTTCATCATCGATCCGCGCGGCAACTCCATTGGGGAAACCGGCCGCCTCTGGGAAACCGGCGATCCGGACGTACCCGCATACATCCTCTCCGGCACGCTCGCCCCCGTGCCGGTCAACGGATCGACGCACGCGCAAGCCGTCATGCACCTCGAAACCGAGGGCGACATGGACGCCCGCGTTGTGCTTTCGAACCAGCTCGCGCGCCTTAAGACGCAAGGTCTGACGCCCGTCGCCGCCGTCGAACTCGAATTTTACGTCACGCTGCCGGACAAGGACGGCGCGTTCACGCTCGACGCGCCACCCGGCATGACGACCGATCCCGACGCCGCGGGCACTTACGACTTCGCGGACATGGATACGCTCCAGCCCTTCATCGACGAGATCTATCGCATTGCAGCCGCCCAGGGCCTGCCCATCGACGCCGTCATCCAGGAGAGCGGCCCCGCGCAGTTCGAGATCAACCTGAAGCATCGCGACGATGTCGTGCAGGCAGCGCTCGACGGCCTGCTTTTGAAACGCGCCGTGAAAGCGGCCGCGCGCGAGCACAAGCTCAACGCCACCTTCATGGCCAAGCCCCATCACGAGTGGTGCGGCTCCGGCATGCACATTCACATGAGCCTGCTCGACAAGGCCGACGACAACGTATTCGCGGGCAGCCCCATCTCGCCCCTCTTCCGCCACGCCATCGGCGGCCTGTGCGAAACCATGGCCGACTTCATGCCCATCTGGGCGCAGTATGCCAATTCGTATCGGCGATACGTCCCGTTGTCCTACGTCTCGACCGCGCCTCAGTGGGGCTTCAACAACCGCACGGTGGCGCTCCGCATTCCGCCCGGGAACGGCCCCGCAACGCGCATCGAACACCGCGTTGCGGGCGCCGACGCCAATCCCTATCTCGTGTTGGCGGCCATTCTCGCAGGGATTTCGCACGGGATCGCCAACAAATCCGATCCCGGCAAAAACTGCGAAGGCAACGCCGAAGAGATCGAGGCGCCGAGCACGCTCCCCACCATCTGGGGCAACGCATTGCAGGCGTTCGAAACGTCGGAGATCGCGCGCACCGCTTTCGGTGCGGGATTCCACGATGTCTTCACGCGCCTAAAGCAGACGGAGCGCGCGAACTTCGAACGCATCGTGACGTCGCTCGACCATCTTTGGTACGCGCACGTTGCATGACATGACCGCCGCGCGACTTTCGCGGCACGCAACGGATCGGCCGCACATTCGGCCCACACACAGTTTCACGGTGACGCACATGAACGCATCCCCTCCCCGCTACCCGAACAACGCCAGCCTGATCGGCGGCGACTGGGTTACGAGCAAAGACACGTTCCCGGTGATCGACCCCGCGACAGGCACCGAAATCGCGCGCGTGCCGAACCTCGGCGCGGCGGAAACCAAAGCCGCCATCGATGCCGCCGAAGCCGCGTTCCCCGCCTGGGCAAAGAAGACGGCCAAGGAGCGCGCGGCCATTCTGCGCCGCTGGTTCGAGATCGTAACCGCGGAAACGGAACACCTCGCGCAACTCATGACCGCCGAGCAGGGCAAGCCGCTCACAGAGTCGCGCGCGGAGGTCGCCTACGGCGCGTCGTTCATCGAGTGGTTCGCCGAGGAAGGAAAACGCGCCTACGGCCGTACCATTCCAACCACCGCCGCAGGCAAGCGCTACATCACGATCAAGCAGCCCATCGGCGTCGTGGCCGCCATCGCACCGTGGAACTTTCCCATCGCGATGATCACGCGCAAGGTGACGCCCGCCCTCGCCGCCGGCTGCACAGTGGTGGTGAAACCTGCGGAAGACACGCCTCTCTGCGCACTCGCGCTTGCCAAGCTCGCGCTCGACGCCGGCATTCCCTCGGGCGTACTCAACGTCGTCACGACGAACGACGCCGCAGCCGTCGGCAAGGTCCTCTGCGAGGACGCCCGCGTGCGGAAGCTCTCCTTCACGGGCTCCACGGAAGTGGGGCGCATCCTCTACGCCCAGTGCGCCGAGACCGTAAAGAAGCTCACACTCGAGCTCGGCGGCAACGCGCCCCTTCTCGTCTTCGACGATGCGGACATCGATCTCGCCGTCGCAGGCGCCATGGCCTCGAAGTATCGCAACGCCGGGCAGACATGCGTGTGCGCGAACCGCATTCTCGTCCAGTCCGGCATTTACGACCGCTTCGCAAACGCGCTCGCCGCGGAGGTGAAGAAGCTCACCGTCGGCCCCGGCCGTGAACCGGGCGTCGTCGTCGGCCCCTTGATCAACGCCGACGCTGCGAAAAAAGTCGAGAAGCTCGTCCAGGACGCCACCGCAAAGGGCGCGAAAGCCATCGTCGGCGGTGCGCCGTCCGATGTGGGCCCGCTCTTCTATCAACCCTCGGTCCTCACCGACGTCACACCCGAGATGACGATGGTGCACGAAGAGATCTTCGGCCCCGTGGCAGCGCTCATCCGCTTCGAAACGGACGACGAGGCAATCCGCTTGGCGAACGACACGCCCTTCGGCCTCGCAGCCTATCTCTTCAGCCGGAACATCGCCCGCGCATGGCGCGTGGCGGAAGCGCTCGAAGCCGGCATGGTCGGCGTCAACGAGGGCCTCTTCTCCAACGAAGTGGCCCCCTTCGGCGGCGTCAAGCAGTCCGGCTTGGGCCGCGAGGGCTCGCAGGAAGGCCTCGAAGAATACCTCGAAACGAAATTCATCTGCCTCGGCGGGCTCTGAGCCGCGACACCGAAAGAGATGTCATGACAACCAACGCCGAGCTTCACGCACGCCGTCTCGCCGCTGTCCCGCGCGGCATCGGAAACGTCACGGAGATTTATCCGAAGCGCGCGTTGAACGCGGAGATCTGGGACGAGGACGGAAAGCGCTACATCGATTTCGGCGCGGGCATCGCCGTCGTCAACACCGGCCACCAGCATCCGCGTATTCAAGCCGCGATAACCGAGCAGATGGCAGCCTTCAGCCATGTCTGCTTCCAGGTCACGCCGCACGAAAACTATGTCACGCTCGCAGAGCGGCTCAACGCCATCGCGCCAGTATCGGGCCCGGCAAAAACCATGCTCGCGTCCACCGGCGCCGAAGCCGTCGAGAACGCGGTCAAGGTCGCGCGCTGCTTTACAGGGCGGCCCGGCATCGTCTCGTTTTCAGGCGGCTTCCACGGCCGCACGCACATGGGAATGGCACTGACCGGCAAGGCCGTGCCTTACAAGAAGGGCTTCGGCCCCTTCCCGGCCGACATCTACAACGTCGCGTTCCCGAACCTCTATCACGGCACGTCGACGGCGGAGAGCATCAAGGCGCTGAAGGCGCTCTTCAAGTATCAGGCGGATCCCTCAACCATCGCCGGCATCGTCATCGAGCCGGTGCAGGGCGAAGGCGGTTTCAACATCGCGCCGTTCGAATTCCTCGCCGAGCTGCGCGCGCTGTGCGACGAGCACGGCATCGTCCTCATCGCCGACGAGATCCAGACCGGCTTCGCGCGCACCGGCCAGATGTTCGCGCTCGATCATGCGGGCGTCAAGGCGGACGTCGTCACGCTCGCGAAAGGTCTCGCCGGCGGCATGCCGCTCTCGGCCATCGTCGGCCGCGCCGACATCATGGACGCCTCGCCTCCCGGCGGCCTCGGCGGAACCTACGCCGGCAATCCCGTCGCGGTCGCGGCCGCCCACGCCGTGCTCGACGTCATCGCGGACGAAGACCTCTGCGCCCGCGCCAACGCCATCGGAACCATCATCCAGAACCGAAGCCGCGACCTCGCCGCCCGCTCCAACCTCAACTGCATCGGAGACGTGCGCGGCCTCGGCGCCATGTGCGCGGTCGAGTTCGTGAAGGATCGCACGAGCAACTCGCCCTGGCCCGAACTCACCGCCGAAGTGCTGAAAGCCGGCACCGTCCGCGGGCTCATCCTTCTGTCGTGCGGAACCTACGGCAACGTCATCCGCTTCCTGCCGCCCTTGACCGCGAGCGACGCGCTCATCGAGGAAGGCATGGACATCTTCGAAGCGAGCCTCACCGAGGCCGTCGCCAAGCTTCAGTAGCTCAAAACTCCAAGACGAGACCGCACCGACATGACTGCGCAGCTCAAGACCAACGCCCTCGAAGCCTTCTTCATGCCGTTCACGGCGAACCGGCAGTTCAAGCAGGCTCCGCGCCTGCTCGCCTCCGCAAAGGACATGCACTACAGCACGGACGACGGCCGCAAGGTCCTGGACGGCACCTCCGGCCTGTGGTGCGTCAACGCGGGTCACTGCCGTCCCAAGATCGTCGAGGCCATTCAGAAGCAGGCGGCCGAGCTCGACTTTGCCGGCACCTTCCAGATGGGCCATCCGAAAGCGTTCGAAGCCGCATCCCGCCTCGTCAACATCGCGCCGCAAGGCTTCGACCACGTCTTCTTCACCAACTCGGGGTCCGAATCCGTCGAGAGCGCGCTCAAGATCGCGCTCGCCTATCATCGCGCACGCGGCAACGCATCGAAGACGCGCCTCATCGGCCGCGAGCGCGGCTATCACGGCGTCAACTTCGGCGGCACAGCCGTCGGCGGCATCGCGAACAATCGCAAGGTCTTTGGAAACCTCGTCGCGGGCGTCGATCATCTGCGCCACACGCACGACCTTGCCCGCAACGCCTTCTCCAAGGGCGAGCCCGAGCACGGCGCGGAGCTTGCGGACGATCTCGAACGCCTCGTCGCCCTTCACGATGCCTCAACCATCGCCGCCGTCATCGTCGAACCCGTCGCCTGCTCCACCGGCGTGCTGATCCCGCCCAAGGGCTATCTGAAGCGGCTCGCGGCCATCGCGGCGAAGCACGACATCCTGCTGATCTTCGACGAGGTCATCACCGCCTTCGGCCGCCTCGGCACGCCGTTCGCCGTCGACTACTTCGACGTCTCGCCCGACATCGTCACCACCGCCAAGGGCATCACCAACGGCACCATCCCGATGGGCGGTGTGTTCCTCAAGACCCATGTCCACGACGCCCTGACGCAGGGTCCGGAAAACGCCATCGACCTCTTCCACGGCTACACCTATTCCGGCCATCCCATGGCGGCCGCCGCCTGCGTCGGCACCCTCGATACCTATCAGGACGAGCAGTTGCTCACACGCGCGTCGACCCTCGCCGCGTACTGGGAAGAGCGCGTCCACACGCTGCGCGACTTGCCGCACGTCATCGACGTGCGCAACATCGGCCTCATCGGCGCCGTGGAGTTCGCATCCAAGCCCGGCGCACCGGGCGAACGCGCGTACACGCGCTTCGTCAAGGCGTTCGAGAAGGGCCTGCTCACGCGCCAGACCGGCGACATCATTGCGCTCTCGCCCCCGCTCATCATCACAGAGAGCCAGATCGACGAGCTCATCGACATCTTCACCGCCGTCCTCAAAGACAGCGACTGACACAGCCGAGCACGAAAGCGGAACCATGAAGACCATCGAAAACGCCTACGGCGGCAAGACCGTCGCCTCCCGCTCGGATCGCGCCTCCACCGTCTATAATCCCGCAACGGGCGAAGCGACGGCGCGTCTCCCGCTCTCGACGGCCGACGAGGTGAACGCCGCTGTCGCCGCAGCAAAAACCGTCGCCGAGAGCTGGGGCACCACGCCCCCGATGAAGCGCGTCGCGCCCATGTTCCGCTTCAAGGAGCTGCTGCAGAAGAACGCCGACGACATCGCCCGCGCCATCTCCGCCGAACACGGCAAGACGCATCCCGACGCGCTTGGAGAGTTGCAGCGCGGAATAGAGGTCGTGGATTTCGCCTGCGGGATCCCCCACCTGCTCAAAGGCGAATACAGCCGCAACATCGGCCCCGAGATCGACAGCTGGTCCGACCGCCAGCCGCTCGGCGTCGTCGCCGGCATCACGCCGTTCAACTTTCCGGCCATGGTGCCGATGTGGATGTTCCCGGTCGCCGTCGCATGCGGCAACACGTTCGTCCTCAAGCCCTCCGAGCGCGATCCCTCCGCGCCGATGCTGATCTGGAAGCTGTTCCAGGAAGCGGGCTTCCCAGACGGCGTCCTCAACGTCATGCACGGCGACAAGACCGCCGTCGACGCACTGCTCGATCACCCGGACGTGCGCGCCGTGAGCTTCGTCGGCTCGACACCCATCGCGGAATACGTCTACACGCGCGGTGCCGCTGCCGGAAAGCGCGTACAAGCGCTCGGTGGCGCCAAGAACCACATGATCGTCATGCCCGACGCCGACATGGACAAGGCCGTCGATGCCTTGATGGGCGCGGGCTACGGCTCGGCGGGCGAGCGCTGCATGGCGATCTCCGTCGCCGTCCCCGTGGGCCAGCGCACCGCCGACCAACTCATCGAAGCGCTCGCACCCCGCGTGCGCGCGCTGAAAGTCGCCCCCTCCACCGATCCAGACTCCGAGATGGGCCCCCTCGTCACCGCCGAAGCCAAGCGCCGCATCTCCGACCTCATCGCGCAAGGCGAGAAAGAAGGCGCGAAACTCGTGGTCGACGGCCGCGGCCTCGTCCTTCAAGGCTTCGAGAACGGCTATTTCCTCGGCGGCACGCTGTTCGACGACGTCACGCCCGACATGACGATCTACAGAGAGGAGATCTTCGGCCCCGTGCTCTCGGTCGTCCGCACTGAGAGCTACGACGAAGCCGCCAACCTCGTGAACAGCCACGAGTACGCCAACGGCACCGCCATCTTCACGCGCGACGGCGACACGGCCCGCACCTTCGCCGACCGCATTGAGGTCGGCATGGTCGGCATCAACGTGCCGATCCCGGTGCCCGTCGCCTATCATTCGTTCGGCGGCTGGAAGCGCTCGCTGTTCGGCGACCACGCCGTCTACGGCCCCGAGGGCGTACGCTTCTACACGCGGCTCAAAACGGTCACGGCCCGCTGGCCCACCGGCATCCGCTCCGGCGCCGAGTTCAACTTCACGGGCAGAAACTAACGGCGTGGCCAAACATGGACCTGCTTGAGTTCGCAGCTTTTGCTTTGGCCGTCGTTTTCTGGTCGGTGGGGATGTGGTCGATTCTCGGGGCGTATGTCGCCGGGCGACGAGCAACCGCACATCTGGATCGAGCTCACAGCAACAATTATCTCCGCAACCTCTATCTGAGGCCGCACGCGCCCAATACTGGGGCGCTGCTTGGTAAAAATGAAAAGCGACACACCGTCGTACGCAATTATGTGGTCAGAACGCGCTACGCGATGGCCGGCTTTGTCATCGCGTGCGCAATCGCGGTGATCCTCTCTCTGTTACGCTACGACTAAACCGGGCACCCCTCACCCTCTGATCTCGATCAATCGAGACGGCGTCGCGGTGTGGCACACATAGGCGGTAGAGAGGAGCCGCCTATGCTTCGAAAAGCGCTGTCCGCCGCAACACTTCTCGCCATCCTCTCAAGCGCCGCCGCGCTGCCCGCGCTTGCGCAACGCGCGCCCCAGGCCCACGGCGACCCGCGCGAGGCCGTGGCGCTGAGCCCGGTAGAAGCCGAGGACATGCTGGCCGGCATGCGCACCTACCTCGAAACCATCCAGGGCATCGTCGCGGCCATGGCGGAAAACGATATTGACCGCGTGCCCCCGATTGCGGCGAAATCGGGAGCCAAGATGCTGCGTGACGTCAACCCGGTGACAGGCCTCAAAGCGCCAATCGGATTCAGCATGATGAGCTTCGATACGCACGACAAGTTCGACAAACTCGCCGAGAAGGCGCGCGCCGGAACGTCCCGCACGGAAGTGCTGGCCGATCTGCGCGACATCCTCGGCAACTGCATCGCCTGCCACGCGTCCTATCGTCTGGCGCCCTGACCCTCTCGCACACATAGTCCTCAAAACCATAACCGAAGGGAGATCCGCCCATGGTCAATCGCAGAATGGCGTACATCCTGAGAGACCAGAACCCGCTGATCCTGCAGGCGGGAGAAACCGTCGGTAACGCGTGCAAGGCCATGCGCGAGCGCCACGTCGGCTCCGTCCTCGTCGTCGACGAACGCGAGCACCTGCTCGGCATCTTCACCGGCCGCGACGCCGTCAAGGTGCTGGCCAAAGGCGGAGACGCCGCAAAGGTACCGCTCGAAAAAGCGATGACAGCTCATCCCGTCACGCTGGCGCCGGATCAAAAGGCCATCGACGCGCTGCGCGCCATGAGCGACGGCGGCTTCCGCCACATCCCTGTCATAGACCGCGGACGCATCGTCGGCGTCGTCTCGCGCGCGGACTTCAAGGGCGTCGAAATCGACCGTCTCGACGAAGAAGAAGGCCTCGCCGAGCGGATCCTTTGAAGCGTAAAGACCGAGCAAAGCCCTTCGGCAATGAGGGAACACGCATGAAAGTCACGCTGCGCATCGCCGCCGCTTCTGTCATCGCGGGTCTGCTGATGGGGCCAACCCTCGCGGCGGGCCCCACCTCCACGCCGAAGCCCGACCCCGAACAGGGCCGCTCGGTCGCGGAGCGCCTGTGCTCGGGATGTCATCTCATCGAACGGAAATCCGCAGGTGCGCTCCCCGCCGACGTGCCGAGCTTCGCGGCAATCGCCAACAAGGACGGCCAAACCATGGAAGCGATTGCGGGGCGCATCGTCATCCCGCACCCGCCCATGCCGGCCATCGCTTTGTCGCGAGAGGAGATCCGCAACGTCGTCGCCTACATCATGACGCTCGGAACGGCGGACACGGAAACACCCTGAGCCGCCGACACCTCCGGTTAAGCAAAACCGCACAACCGCGCGGCCCCTCCGGACATCCCCGCCTTCCGTCTCGCCGCGAGCAAGGCTAAGGTCGTGCCGAACCTGACGCGATAACGGAATGATCATGATGCGCGGCACCACAATCGCCCGGACGGCCGGTTTCGGCCTCGTGCTCTTCACGCTTCTGGCAACCACCGTCCCCGCCGCAGCCCAGGCGCGCAATTGCGGCGAAGGCGCGGGCGGCTTCAACAGATGGATGGAAGGCTACAAGCAGCGCGCGGTGCAGGCGGGCGTCTCGCCTCGCACGACGAATGCGGTTCTCTCGGGCATCACCTACGATGCCCGCATCATCCGCCTCGACCGCAACCAGAAATCGTTCAAACTCTCGTTCGAGCAATTCTACGCCCGCCGCGTCGGCACGGCGCTCATGAACCGCGCCCGCCAGCGCCTCAAAACGCACCGCGCCGTGCTCGACCGCATCGAGCGCGACTTCGGCGTTCCCCGCGAGATTGTCGTGTCCATCTGGGGCCTGGAGACGAACTTCGGCGCCGACGTCTCGGATCGCTATTCGATCGTCCGCTCGCTCGCGACCCTCGCCTACGATTGCCGCCGCTCGCCGTTCTTCACAGCCCAACTCACGGACGCGCTCCGCATCGTCGACCGCGGTTACATGCCCGCGGCACAGATGCGCGGAGGATGGGCCGGCGAGATCGGCCAGACCCAGTTCCTGCCCTCGCCCTACATCCAGTTCGCCGTCGATTACGATGGCGACGGCCGCCGCGATCTCATCCGCTCCATCCCGGACGCCCTCGCCTCGACGGCCAACTTCCTCAAAGGCCACGGCTGGCAGCGCGGCCAACCGTGGGGCCAGGGCACGCACAATTACAACGTGCTGCGGGACTGGAACCGCGCGCAGGTTTACCAGCGCACCATCGCAACCATGGCCTCGCGCCTCAGTGGCCGTTGAGGAGCCGCTCGCCGCCCACTACGCCACCGCCACGGGCTCCGGCTTGCCCTTCCCGATCCGGTCGAAGCCGAGCGACATCTGAACCGCCTGGTGCATGATGCGCCCGTCTTTCACGTTGAGCCCGGCCGCGAGATGCGGATCGCGGTCGAACGCCGCCAGCCCCTTGTCGGCGAGCTTCGTCACGAACGGCAGCGTCGCGTTGTTGAGCGCCTGCGCGCTCGTGACCGGCACGGCCCCGGGCATGTTGGCGACGCAGTAGTGGATGATACCGTCCACCTCGTACGTCGGATCGGCGTGCGTCGTCGGCCGCGAGGTTTCGAAACATCCGCCCTGGTCGATGGACACGTCCACCAGCACCGCGCCACGTTTCATAGACGGAAGCATGCTCCGCGAGACGAGCTTCGGCGCGCTCGCCCCCGCCACCAGCACGGCGCCGACAACGACATCCGCTTCGAGCACCGCATCCTCGATGGCGTGCATCGTCGACGCGAGCGTCACCACACGCCCCTCGAACAATTCGTCGAGCTGGCGAAGACGCGGCAACGACTTGTCGATGATGCTCACATGCGCGCCGAGCCCCGCGGCCATGCGCGCTGCGTGCGTACCGACAACGCCGCCGCCGAGCACGACCACCTTCGCCGGCTGCACGCCCGGCACTCCGCCGAGCAGCACGCCACGTCCGCCCGTCGGTCGCCGCAACGCAAGCGCAGCCGCCTCCATGGAGAGGCGGCCCGCCACCTCGCTCATCGGCGCAAGCAGCGGCAGCCCGCCGGACGCGTCCGTCACGGTCTCGTAAGCGATGGCCGTCGCGCCGGAAGCGAGCAGTCCGCGCGCCTGCCCCGGATCGGGCGCCAAATGAAGGTAGGTGAAAAGAATGTGGTGCGGCCTGAGCAAGGCGATCTCGGACGCCAGCGGCTCCTTCACCTTGACGATAAGCTCAGCCGCCTCGAACACCGCCTCCGCCGTCGGCACGATCCTGGCGCCCGCACGTTCGTAAGTTGCATCATCCGCAAAAATGCCGCCGCCCGCGCCGGACTGCACCACCACCTCGTGTCCGCCGGCCGTCAATTCGCGCACCGAGCCGGGCACCAGCCCGACACGAAACTCGTTGCTTTTGATCTCGGTCGGAACGCCAATCCGCATCGTGGTCCTCGACTGTTCGCCACTGAATTCGGCGCGGCGAGCTTAGCAAGCCCGACATGCCGAAACACGGCAATTTTCGGGGGCTCAGACTTCGCGGCGCGGGGCCCTCGCCCCAGCCGCGCCCCCACGAAGAGCCGCAAGCGAGGGCGCCCGCACGAACAGATTGGAATTGCCCGATCAGGATGTAACTATATAACGCAGACGTGATCCGCTCGGCGGATGCCAAGGATTTCTCTTGCTTCGCCAAGCCGAACGACGCCGCATCACGGCCATCGCACCGACAGTTGTGCGCCACCGGAAAAGCCCATGACCTCGACGCCCGACGCCTCGACGCCCTCGCAAGCCACCTCGCCCGAGAAGCCCGCTCAGGGCCGCCTCGCCAACGCCGCCGAAAGCGTCCTTCGCCTCTGGTACGCCTGCCCGTTCCGCTGGCAGATCCTGATCGCAATCACCCTCCTCACGCTCCTCACCGGCATGATCGGCGGCGTGCTGGCCGTCTTCGACTCGCGCAACCGCGCCGCCGTCGAAACCCATTCCAACGTCGAGCTCTGGCGTTATCACATCTTGGCGAAAACCCGCGCCATCGACGGTCCGGCCGACGTCGGGCCCTTCGCCGAGCGCCTCGCCAACGAGATGGCCCAGGTGCGTCACGTCTCGATCCACGTCCTCAATGCCGACGGCACGCCCGTGGAAACGCCCTTGGCTGCCGAGAAGGCCAGCCATCCCGAGGGCGAGGAGGGCGCGCCGGAATGGTTCGTCAACCTCGTCCAGCCGACGAAAGACGTCACGTCGATTCCCATCGTCGTAGCAGGCGAGCAACTCGCTTCCGTCGTGATCGAAGGCGAGCCGGACGACGAGATCGCGGAAGCCTGGGAGCTGTTGCGCCTCATGGCCATTCTCTGGCTCGGCGGAACGGCGCTGATGATGGTCGGCCTCTACTTTGTGCTCGGCCATGTGCTCGATCCGCTCGTCGTTCTTGCGGACGGCATGAGAGAACTCGAAGACGGCCACTACGGGTTGAGGATCGACCAGCCGAAAGTCCGAGAACTCGCAGCCCTCGCCGGAAGCTTCAACATGCTCGCGGCCGCCCTCGACGAAGCGAATGCGGAAAACAGCCGCCTCTATCGCCAGCTTGTCGCCGTGCAGGAGGACGAACGCCGCCAGCTCTCGCGCGATCTCCACGACGAGGTGGGGCCATGCCTGTTCGGCATCACGGCAGGCGCGGGCTCCATCGAGCGTCAGGCGCGCAACCTGCCCGAGGAGAAGGCCGCGCCGATCCTCTCGTGCGTCGAGGAAATCGTGCTGATGTCGGAGCGGCTGAAGAGCCTCAACCGTGCGCTCCTGAACCGGCTGCGGCCCGTCGCGCTCGGGCGGGTCACGCTGTCGGAGTTGATTGGCGAATTGATCCTCAACGTGGAGCGCCGCCATCTCGAAACCAGGATCGAACGCAACATCGGCCTTCTGCCGGCGAGCTTCGGCGAGGACATCGATCTCACGATCTATCGCTCCGTCCAGGAAGGGTTGACCAACGCGATGCGGCACGGCAGCCCCACCCATGTGTCCATCCACCTCGCGACCGAGGACACGCCAGCGGGCCCGTGCGTGCGGCTGCGCATCACCGATAACGGCAGCGGCATCTCGGAAACGGCTGCCGTGGGGTTCGGCCTCTCGGGGATGCGCGAGCGTGTTCGCGCGCTTCACGGAACCCTTGTGATCGAGCCCGCGGAGCCGGGCACCGCCCTTCTCGTCACTCTGCCGGTCCCGAACCGTGGCGACGAGACCTCTCAACCGCCGGTCTTCTCCGCACGCGCCAGCAGTTGAGCGAAACAAGCGCGAGCATGGCGACGCTCACTTCGGCGGTGCGCGGCGGAGGTCGAGCGTTGCGGGATATTCGTCGTTCGGTTCCGCCTGCGGGATCGCGACAATCCCCGGCGTATGTCCCTGTCCATCGAAACGCGCAAGGCGGCGCGCCTCGGCTTCATAGGCGTTGACGGGAAACGTCTCGTAATGGCGTCCGCCTGGATGCGTGACGTGATAGACGCATCCGCCGAGCGAGCGGCTACTCCACGTATCCAGCACGTCGAACCTGAGCGGCGCGTGCGGCGCGATGGCGGGATGCAGCCCCGAGGGAAGCTGCCACGCCTTGAAGCGCACACCGGCGACGAACTCGCCCGAGCGCCCGGTCGAGGCCAAAGGCACGCGCCGCCCGTTGCACGCCAGCACATGGCGGCGCGGATTGAACCCCGCCGCTTTCACTTGCAGCCGCTCCACCGACGAATCGACCGCGCGCGCCGTCGCGCCCGCCGAGACCTCCTCGCCCATCACGTGCCACGGCTCCAGCGCTTGCCGCACTTCGAGCGTCACGCCGCCATGCTCGACCGAGCCATAGAACGGAAAACGGAACGCCCGCTGCGCCTCGAACCACCCCTCTTCGAACGCATATCCCGCACGCCGCAGCGCCCCGAGCACGTCGAGAAAATCCGCCCACACGTAATGCTCCAGCATAAAGCGGTCGTGCAGCGCCGTACCCCAACGCACGAGAGGACCTCCTTCGGGCGTTCTCCAGAACTTCGCGATCAACGCGCGGATCAGAAGCTGCTGCGCGAGGCTCATACGGTGATCGGGCGGCATCTCGAATGCGCGAAACTCCAGGAGCCCGAGCCGTCCGGCCGGCGCCTGCGGCGCGTAAAGCTTGTCGATGCAGATCTCCGCACGATGGGTATTCCCCGTGAGATCGACCATGAGGTTGCGCAGCAGCCGGTCCACGAGCCAGGGCGCAGGCGGCGTGCCCTCGCCGGCCGGTGGAATGAGACCGAGCGCGATTTCGAGCTCGTACAGGCTCTCGTGGCGGGATTCGTCCACGCGCGGCGCCTGGCTTGTCGGTCCGATGAACAGCCCCGAGAAGAGATACGATAGCGACGGATGGCGCTGCCAGAACACGATGAGGCTTTTCAAGAGGTCCGGGCGCCGCAGAAACGGACTGTCGCCGGGCGTCGCGCCACCGACCACCACGTGATTGCCGCCCCCCGTGCCGGTATGCCGCCCGTCCATCATGAACTTCTCGGCCCCGAGGCGCGTCTGCCGCGCGTCCGCATAGACGGCTTCCGTGATGGCGACGCACTCCCGCCACGTGCCAGCCGGATGCACGTTGATCTCGATCACGCCGGGATCGGGCGTAACCTTGATGTTTGTAAGACGGCGATCGTCGGGCGGCGGATAGCCCTCGATCGTGACCGTAAGGCCGAGCGCTTGAGCGGCATCCTCCACGGCCCCCAAAAGCGCGACATAGTCTTCCAGCACGTCGATGGGCGGCATGAACACGCAGAGCTTGCCGTCGCGCAACTCCACGGCAAACGCCGTCCGCACCGGCGGCGTGACGAGGGAGGCCGCATCGCCCTCGTCACGCGGATTGTCGTTGGCCACCACGCGGACGTCGCGCTCGTCCTGTGCCGCAAGCGACGACAGCGGCAACCTCAAGCCCAGCGGGCTGTCGCCGGGAACGAGAAAGAGATGATCGCGCCTGAGCCGCCACCGCGCACTCGCCCAGCGCTCGCCCACGCGCGCGAGCGGCAAGACGAAGCCTGCCGGCGCACCGAAGCCACCGTCGAGTTGCCTCACGAGCCGCAAACGCGCGACGCGATCTCCAAGCACGGCGTCATGCGGGTCGACATCGGTCGGCAGCTTGGCTTCCTCGGCAAGCGCGTGGAATGGATCTTCATACGCCGGCACGACATAGCGCACGTCGAGCCCGAGGCGGTCGGCGACACCGTCGGCAAGCGCCTTCGCATCCTCCGCGGTACGCCGCGTCTCGTCATCCTCGCGCGCCACGAGAGACGCATCGCGCCAGAGCGGCGTGCCGTCGGGCCGCCAATAGAGCGCGAACGCCCAGCGCGGCAAAGGCTCGCCCGGATACCACTTCCCCTGCCCGAAATGCAGCAAGCCGCCCGGACCGAAGCGATCGCGCAAGCGGCGCACCAGTTCGTCCGCCTTCGCGCGCTTCTGAGGCCCGATGGCCGCCACCGTCCATTCCGGCGATTGATAATCGTCGAGCGAAACGAACGTGGGCTCGCCGCCCATCGTGAGCCCCACGCCGTGCGCGGCAAGATCCGCGTCCACCGCTTCGCCGAGCGCATCGAGCGCCTGCCAGCTCTCGTCGGAAAACGGAAGCGTCACACGCGGGGTCTCGGCCACCCGTCGCACGGCCATCTCGTAACCGAACGTGACCTCGGCCTCTTCCACCGTGCCGCTGATGGGAGAGGCGTTGCGATAGTGCGGCGCGGCCGCGAGCGGGATGTGTCCCTCGCCACAGACGAGACCGGATGTCGGATCGAAGCCGACCCATCCCGCGCCCGGCAGATACACTTCCGCCCAGGCATGCAAATCCGTGAAGTCGCTTTCGGCCCCCGCCGGCCCTTCGGTCGCGACGACATCCGGCTTGAGCTGGATCAGATAGCCGGAAACGAAACGCGCCGCGAGCCCGAGGCGGCGCAGCACGTTCACGAGCAGCCACGTCGAATCCCGGCACGACCCCGTGCAGAGCAAGAGCGTCTCCTCGGGCGATTGCACACCCTCGGCATGACGCGCCTGATAGCGGATCTCGCGCGCAACACGCCCGTTGAGAGCCACCAGAAATTCGACCGTGCTCTCCCCCTCGCGCACAACACTTCCGAGGAACGCGTCGAGCTTGGGCGTCGGCGCGTCCGTTGCGAGATACGGCGCAAGGTCGAGCGCAAGATCGGCCGGATATGCGAACGGGACACGCTCCGCAAAACTCTCGACGAAGAAGTCGAACGGATTGATCACCGCCATCTCGGCGAGCAGATCGACGCTGACGCGAAACTCGCTCGTCTTCTCGGGGAACACGCAGCGCGCAAGCCAGTTGCCGTAGAGATCCTGCTGCCAGTTGATGAAGTGTTTGGCCGGTGTGATCGTCAGCGAATAGCTCGGGATCCGCACGCGTGCATGCGCCGCCGGCCGCAGACGGATGATCTGAGGCCCGAGCGCTATCGCGCGATCGTACGCATAGCGGGTCACATGATGAAGGCTCGTGAGAATGGCCATGCCCGGCTGGACCTCGAACCCGAAATCGCAGGCCTCGGCGCGACTCGCAGACGGCGCCGAAAACCTCTTGTGCATCGCAACGATGCTGCCGCGTTAAGCATTCCTCGGTCAACCCGCCTAATGCGAGGCAATAGCCTAAAGAATAAGCACTATTCTGCACCGCAGCTCAGCAAATGCGTCCTTAATATGACGGAATGCTTGACGTTTTTCTGGCACCCTGCTGCATTGCACTGTGAACGGCTGTCGGGAGAGCCACGCTGATGCACTATCATACCTACGAGTTTGCACACGCGCTGATGCATCCCGTCCGTCTCATGACGCGCGCCTTCAAGGCCCAGCTTGAGACACCGCTTAACCCGTTCTCCGGCACCGAACTCGCCAAATCGATGGCGGCCGCGTGCGAAGTGTTCGAAGGCATCACGCGCCGTTACGGCAAGCCCGAATTCGGCATCAAGGAAACCAAGATCCACGGCCTCACCGTTCCTGTGCGCGAGGACGTGGTTCTCCAGAAGCCGTTCTGCAATCTCATGCGCTTCGAGCGCGACGAGGCGGTCGCAGGCAAGCGCCACGACCCCAAGCTGCTGCTCATCGCGCCGATGTCGGGCCACTACGCCACGCTGCTTCGCGGCACCGTGGACGAAATGATCAAGGAGCACGACGTCTACATCACCGATTGGACGGACGCGCGCGACATCCCGGTTTTCGAGGGCGGCTTCGACTTACACGATTTCGTCGACTACCTGATCGAGTTCATTCAGTTCCTCGGTCCCAACACGCATGTGATGGCCGTCTGCCAGCCCGCCGTGCCCGCGCTCGTCGCAGCCGCCGTGATGGCAGAGAATGATGATCCCTGCCAACCTGCCTCGATGACGCTCATGGGCGGCCCCATCGACACGCGCCGCAATCCGACCCAGGTCAACAAGCTCGCCGAGGAGAAGCCGCTCTCCTGGTTCGAGCAGAACGTCATCAACTACGTGCCGTTCCCTAATGCAGGTGTCGGCCGGCGCGTTTACCCGGGCTTCATCCAGCTCACGGGCTTCATGACCATGAACCTGGAGCGCCATACCGAAGCGCACATGAAGCTATTCGAGAACCTCGTGAAGGGCGATTGCGACAGCGTCGCCCAGCACAAGGCATTCTACGAGGAATATCTCGCGGTGATGGACCTGCCGGCGGAGTTTTACCTGCAGACCGTCCAGACGGTTTTCCAGGATCATCTGCTGCCGAAGGGCCAACTGACCCACCGCGGCAAGCCCGTGGATTGCGCCGCGATCCGCAAGACCGCTCTCATGACGGTGGAAGGCGAGCGCGACGACATCTGCGGCCTCGGCCAGACGCAGGCGGCCCACGACCTTTGCCCCAACATTCCGGTCGACGAGCACTACGCTTACGTCCAGCCCGGCGTCGGCCATTACGGCACCTTCTCCGGCACCCGTTTCCGCACCGAGATCGCGCCCCGCATCCGCGAGATGATCCGCACCATCCAGTTCAAGCGCCGCCTCGGCGAAACCTCGGACGTGCGCATCCCGCTTCCCTACCGCTCGCTCCACGCCGTCCGCGAGGACATCGTCGACTGGCGCGAACCGGGCAAGAAGGCGAACGGCGCCGTTCCGAACGGGCGGGCGAGCTGAACCGCCCCGGACGGCGGCATCCCCCCGCGTTGACTCTCAGGACCCGGCCACTAGAGTGCGCCGCCTGAGACACACCTATTCCCCATATCACTCCCGAGGTTTGCCTAATGAGCGCCGTCCGTACGCCGCAGAAACACTTCGCGCCGCTGGCCATCGGAGCCCCCGAGCCCTACCGTGCCCTTCCCGTGCGGCTTGAGCGCATGATCCACTTCGTGCCGCCCCACAACGAGAAAATTCGCTCCAAGATCAAGGACATCGCAGCCGACGTCGATGTTGTGCTCGGCAACCTCGAAGATGCGATCCCCGTCGGCGACAAGGAAGCGGCCCGCCGCGGCTTCATCCAGATGGCGCTCGAAAACGATTTCGGGCAGACGGGCCTCTGGACGCGCATCAACTGCCTCAACTCGCCCTGGATGCTCGACGACGTCACCGAAATCGTCCGCGAGGCCGGCAACAAGGTCGACGTGATCATGCTGCCCAAGGTCGAGGGCCCGTGGGACATCCACTACCTCGATCAGCTCCTGGCGCAGCTCGAAGCCCGCCATAAGGTGACGCGGCCGATCCTGATCCACGCCATCCTCGAAACGGCCGAGGGCGTGAAGAATGTGGAAGCCATTGCGGCCGCCTCGCCGCGGATGCACGGCATGAGCCTCGGCCCGGCCGACCTTGCGGCTTCCCGCGGCATGAAGACGACACGCGTCGGCGGCGGCCATCCCGATTACACCGTTCTTGCCGACGCGGACGGCGACGTCGCCGCAGCCCGCGCGCGCTACCAGCAGGACCTGTGGCACTACACCGTGGGCCGTATGGTCGACGCATGTCTCTCTTACGGCCTGAAGCCCTTCTACGGCCCCTTCGGCGACTTCTCAGACGGCCCCGCGTGCGAAGCGCAGTTCCGCAACTCCTTCATCCAGGGCTGCCTCGGCGCATGGACGCTGCATCCCTCGCAGATCGCGATCGCCAAGCGCGTGTTCTCGCCGGACGAGAAGGAAGTGGCCTTTGCCAGGCGCATTCTGGAGGCCATGCCCGACGGCACCGGCGCGGTCATGATCGACGGCAAAATGCAGGACGACGCAACCTGGAAGCAGGCCAAGGTCATCGTGGATCTCGCACGCCTCGTCGCCACGAAGGATCCCGAGCGCGCCGCTGTCTACGGCTTCTGACGCAGCCCGGCCGACGAGCCGCATCAACTCTATTCGCGAGTTTTATTGACATCCAGGGAGTGCTCGCCTCGAATGAGCCCTCGTAGGGAACCACCGATGCCACCGCGCAAATCAGCCGCCCCCGCGACGCGCCGCCGCCGTCGCAAGCGTACCGCCGAACCGGCCGTGCGCCGCGCGAAGTATGCGCTCGGCCAGGTCGTGCGCCATCGCGTCTATGCCTTCCGCGGCGTGGTGTTCGATATCGATCCCGTGTTCAACAACACCGAGGACTGGTGGGAGTCGATTCCGGCCGAGATCCGGCCCGTCAAGGATCAGCCCTTCTACCACCTGCTGGCCGAGAACGACGAAACGGAATACATCGCCTACGTCTCCGAGCAGAACCTGCTCCCCGACACCAGCGGCGAGCCCCTGCGCCATCCCCAGCTCAGCGACTACTTCGTCGAAGACGAGGACGGCCGCTACCGCGCCGTCTTCATCCAGCCGCACTGAGTTATGAGCTGACACAAGCTGAGAGAAGCTTCGGATAAGAACCGTTCTGCTTTGTGGATGTCCGGCGCACTTGCGCCGGGTCGCCTTGCTCCCGGGCTGCTTCGCAGCCGTTTCTCTTCAGTATTGCGGTTTGATGCGTAAATAGCGCCGAAGGCGCTCGGGGCGCGACGGCGCCCCCGCGCCAAGTGGCGCGGCCATCCACATAGCACCACGCTTGCTATGCGATGCTTCTCTCAGCTTGTGTACGAAAACAAACAGACAAACAAAAAACCGCCCGTTTCCGGGCGGTTTTTCGTTTGTCCAACAAGCGGACCTTTTATTCTTTTTTCTCGGCGGCGGCGCCAGCAACGCCCTCGGCGCCGGGCTGCGGAGGCAACAGCTTGATCTGCTCTTCCTTCCACTTCTCGTAGGCTTCCTGCTGACGCTGGCGGATCTGCGCCATCAACTGCCCGCGCGCCTTCTTGTATTCTTCATTGTCGACCGGCTGGCCGCTGAACGCATCACCGAAACCGTCGAGCGGAACGGGGAAGCCCACCGGCTGCGCCTGCGCGTTCATGGCGAGCACCATCATGCCGCCGCCCGTCTTCATCTGCTCGATGATCTCCTTCGTCGCCTCGACCTCGGCCGTGCAGCCTGAAGCGTGGCAGAGCGAGAACTTGAGATCGACAGGCTTCAGCTCGGCATCGTCCACCTGCTCGTTCTTGGCCGCCTTCTCCCACTGCTCCTTGCTGTAGACGGCAGCCTTGAGACCCGGCGGGATTGCCATGCCGAGCGGCACCATGATCATGAGGTGCTCGTGCTCGGAGCCCTCGACCTGCCGGATCGCGGCCGAGACGAGAACCATGCCCGAGTTGCCGTCGAGGCGTTCGTGGTGGGTGAGGCAGATGTCTTTCTCTTCCTTCACCTCTTTAACCTCGTCGCCTTCTTTCTCGCGGCGAACGAGCGGAGACTTTTCGCACAGCTTGACCCATGCGCTCTGGCGGCCCTCGGGCGCCGCAGCCTCTGCCTTCTTGGCATCGTCCGCGATCGCGAGACCACCGTGCGCGGTCATGCCAAGGATGAGCGCGAGAGCAACGCCGCCCGCCGCCGCACCGCGCCTCAAGCCCGTTGCAATGCCATCTCTATGAGACATAGGAAAATCGACCTTTCGTTATGAGCCAGTCCAGGAGCCGCCAGCAAACCCCGCCTCGCGGCTCGACCCCACTCCGCGGCACTCGGTCGGCAATTCCAGGGCGCGCGCGTCCTGACGCGTCAAAGCGTCATCCGGCCCGGCACTAAAGCCTGGAATGCGGCAATCCCGTGGCCACGGAAACACGGCCGCAATCGTACACAGAGCAAAAGTCGGCGCCAGTGGCAAAGCCGCCACGCAGGCGAAATTCCCGCATCCGCCATGTCCCCGCCGCGGAGGTGTGCTACGGACTGCACCGGCTGCCAGCAATTCCAAGGTGTTGCGGCGCCCCCGCAGGAGAGAACTTCCGTGAAGAGACTGATCTTCGCCGGGCTCATGGGCCTCGTGACGCTCCTGGCGCCAGGCACCGCGCGTCCCGAGCCCGCCCCCGCACCGGCCCCCGCCGCGGCCTCGCGCACGCACGCCATCTCGATGCACGGCGAGCCCGATCTTCCGCCGGGCTTTGCAGCCTTCCCCTACGTCACCCCGGACGCCCCAAGGGCGGACGCATCACGCTCGGCTCGTCCGGCTCCTTCGATAATCTGAACCCGATGATCGTCCGTGGCGAAACCGTCCAGGGCATCCGCGAATTCGTCATCGAACCCCTGATGGCGCGAAGCCTCGACGAGCCGTTCACGCTCTACGGCCTCATCGCCCGCGAGATCACCGTCCCCGAGAACCGCAGCGAAGTGACGTTCCACCTCGACGAGCGCGCGCGCTTCTCGGACGGCACGCCGATCACGGCCAAGGACGTGCTGTTCTCTCACCAGATCCTGCGCGACAAAGGCCGCCCGAACTTCCGCACCTACTATCGCAAGGTCGCCAAAGCCGAAGCTCTCGACGACCACACCGTCCGCTTCGTCTTTGCCGATGCCGAAGACCGCGAGCTTCCGCTCATCCTCGGCCTGATGCCGATCCTGCCAAGCCACCTGATCGACCCCGAACGCTTCGAGGAAACGACGCTCACGCCCATCGTCGGCTCGGGCCCCTATCGCATCGCGAACGTGAGCCCCGGCCGCTCGATTACCTACGTACGCAATCCCGACTATTGGGGCCGCGACCTGCCGGTGAACCGCGGACGCTTCAACTTCGACGAGATCCGCTTCGACTACTACCGCGACGGCTCGGCCCAGTTCGAAGCCTTCCGCACCGGCAACATCGACCTCAGGAACGAGGACGATCCCGCGTTATGGGCCAAGGGTTACGACTTCCCCGCCGCTCGTGACGGACGCATCCAGCGCGAGGAAATTTCGATCGCGTTACCGGCGGGCATGGCGGGCCTCGTCTTCAACACGCGGCGCACCGTGTTCTCCGATCCGCGCGTGCGCGAAGCCTTGATTCACCTCTTCAACTTCGAATGGGTCAACAAGAGCTTCTTTCACGGCCTCTACAAACGCACCGAGAGCTATTTCGAGCGCTCCATGCTCTCGTCCGCCCGCAAGCCCGCCGACGCGCGCGAACGCGCACTCCTCGCGCCGTTCTCCGATGCCGTGCTCCCCGAGATCCTCGACGGCACCTACCGCGTTCCCGAAAGCGACGGCACACCCCACAATCGCACGAACGCGCGCAGCGCCTACGAGATGCTCGAAGCCGCGGGCTACGAATTGAAGAACCGCCGCCTCGTCCACACAGAAACCGGACGCCCGCTCAGTTTCGAAATCCTCGCCGCCAACATCAGCCAGGAGCGCCTGCTCGGCGCCTTCGTGAACGATCTCGCGAAGATCGGCATCTCAGCGCGCGTGCGCGTCGTGGACAGCGCCCAGTATCAGCAGCGGCTGCGCAACTACGATTTCGATATGATCCAGTTCACATGGCCCTCATCCCTCTCGCCAGGCAACGAACAGCTCTTCCGTTGGTCCTCCGGCGTTGCGGACAATCCGGGATCGTTCAATTATGCGGGCGTCAAGAACCCTGCCGCCGACGCGATGATCGCCGCCATGCTCGCCGCCAAGGACGACGAGGATTTCGTCTCGGCCGTCCGCGCCCTCGACCGCGTCCTGCTTTCGGGCCACTACGTTATCCCGCTCTTCCATCCGCCCGCCCAGTGGGTGGCCTCGTGGAAGCGCCTCGGACATCCCGAAACGACGCCGCTTTCGGGCTTCAACGTCGACAGTTGGTGGGTCGGCCCGCGGAATTAAGCCTGATCGACAGAGCGGCAGTGTGCGCGAGGACGCACACGGTGTTTTGCGCTAAAAGCCCGGCCATGATCACGCCGTTCTATACCCCCGCTGAAAATCCGCCGTTCAACATGGCCCGCTACTGCCTCGAAGCAGGCACCCTGGCCACGCCCACCAAGCCCGCGCTGCTCGTCATCGCGGCGCCCGGCGCGCCGCCTGCCGAGATCTGGACCTACGCCGACCTCGAAGACGCCGTCCTGCGCACGGCGGGCGCGCTCCGCCAAGCCGGTCTCAAGCCCGGCGACCGCGTGCTGATCCGCCTCGACAACACGAGCGCGTACGCAGTCCTCTTCTTTGCGGTCATCGCGGCCGGTCTCGTGGCTCTCCCTGCATCGAACCAGCTCACCGAGCCCGAAGCGCTCTTCCTGCTTGAAGACAGCGGCGCGGCGGCGGTTGCCTGCCTCTCGCCGCTCGACACCTCGGCGCTTGCCTCCGCACCCCTCCTCCTCTCGCCCGACGACATCGCCCGCATGATGCGCGAAGGCCCGCGCATCGATTATGCACCGACCCGCGCCGAAGACCCGGCTTTCCTGATCTACACCTCCGGCACGACGGCCCGCCCGAAAGGCGTGCTGCACGCCCACCGTTCGGCAATCGGCCGCCGCCCCATGTACCAGGGTTGGTACGGCCTCCGCCCAGACGACCGCGTCCTGCATGCGGGCGCCTTCAACTGGACGTTCACCCTCGGCGTCGGCCTCACCGACCCATGGGCCAACGGCGCAACCGCCATCATCTATACCGGCGAAAAAGATCCGGCATTCTGGCCGCGCCTGATCCGCGACACCGACGCCACCCTCTTCGCGGGCGTCCCCGGCGTCTTCCGCCAGATGCTCAAATACGCCGACGTCACACCCGCAGCGATCCCTTCGCTGCGTCACGGCCTGATGGCAGGCGAAGCGCCCCCGCACGGCCTGTTCGACGAATGGGCCGCGCGATCCGGGCGCGAGATCCACGAAGGGCTCGGCATGAGCGAGCTCTCGACCTACATCTCGACCAGCCCCACCGTGCCGCGCAGACCCGGCACCGTCGGAAAAGCCCAACCAGGCCGCAACGTCGTCATCCTTCCCGTCGACGGTCCGGACGAGCCGCTGCCCCCGGAGACCGAAGGCCTCATCGCCGTCCACCGCTCCGACCGTGGCCTCATGCTCGGCTACTGGAACCGCGCAGCCGAGCAGGCCGAAGTCACGCGCGGAGAGTGGTTCGTCGGCGGCGACCTCGGCACCATGGATGCCGATGGCTACATCACCCACACGGGCCGCAACAACGAGGTGATGAAGGCGCTCGGCTATCGCGTCTCGCCGCTTGAAGTGGAAGCCGTCCTCGCAGCCCATCCCGGCATCGCCGAAGTCGCCTGCGCCGAGCTTGCCGTGCGCGCGGACGTGCACATCGTCGGTGCTTTCGTTGTCATGAAGGACGATGCGCCCCGCGATGCAAACGCGATCATGGCCTTCGCGACCGAACGGCTCGCCGCCTACAAATGCCCGCGCGAAATCCGCTTCGTCGACGCGCTGCCCCGCACCGCAAACGGCAAGATCAGGCGCGCGGGCCTCGTCCGCATGTGATCCGGAACCTGTTTTTCGCGCATCCGGCGATCGCAAGCAAACCAGGCTGACGGCCTCTCGCTCCGTCTCTGCCGAACAGGTGTTGCGATGGGATCGGAAAATGTACCCCACCGAGCCGCACGGCTACGTTGTGGGTTCGTCATCCTCGGCGTCCTCGCCTCCGACCTCGATGACCCCGCGCTCGATCAATTCCAGTGCGATATCTGCAATGACACGCTGAGCTTTCACGGCATTGCGCGTGCTTGGAGTGGGGCCGCCTTCGATCTCCGCTTCGATTGCCCGTCGGGAACGGCTCGGAACGGCTTGCAGGATCTGCTCCCGGAACGCCTTCGCAATACCGTAGAGCGCCTTGACAACGACATCCGGGGAGACCGTATCCAACACCGTGACAAGGGCGGCCGGCGCCAGTTTGCCCAGATCGTCGAAGGTGAAGAGTTGCTGCCGTATCAGCTCGGCATCCTTCTCGTTCGACGATGCGATGGCCTGCAGGCACTCGTCCATCACCTTCCGGTCCATCTTGTTGATGACCTGCGCCACCCGGGTGTGGGGCGATAAATCCGAGTCCCGCCGCCCGTTGAGAACGAGATCTTGAAGAAAGGAGATTTCGAGCAGGGCAAGCGGGCGTTCGGCGACGGGCCTCAAGCTCAGCATTCGCCCCACGATGTCGTGCGACAAAGCCCGCGGCAGCATCTTGAGCAGGCTGGCCGATGTTGCGGCGTCCGCACGCGACAGGACCAGGGCAATGACCTGCGGATGTTCCTTCATGAGGTACTGAGTGAGCGCCGCCTCCTGGATTTCATGCAGCTTTTTCCAGACAGCGCCCGCCGACTTGCTTCCTGTCTGCGCAATGATCGCCGCGATTTGATCGGGACTGAAAACGCCCTCCAGAAGCCCTTGGATCTTCTCCGTTGTCGCCGTCAGCGTTGAGCCATACTTTATTTCGTGAGCGAATTCCTCGATGATCCCGTCAACCGTATCCTTTGGAACGGAGCCAAGATCATTCACGGCCTGCGCGACGATCTTGACCTCATCTTCGTCGAAATGCTGAAGAACCCGGGTCGCAATCTGCCTGTTCATCGCAAGGAGAAGCGCGGCAACCTTCGCCGTCCCCGAAAGCGGGGCTTCAGCATCCTGCCTGTGCGCCTGCGTTTTCAGCGGGCAGCTCCCCCCAAATTTGGGGTATCCCCTTGCTAAGGCACCGAATCACTTTTTGTATCCGCACTGACATATAGCGAGCCTTCGAAGGGTCCACATCAACTAAGTGAGAGCGCCCGGCGGCGAACGGCTTGACGGGCGGCAACGCCATGGTCCGAAACGGGCGATGTGACGCTGATCGAGAAGCTTGGCCGAAACGGCCTCTGCCCCTGCGGCGCACGGCGGTTGTTTCGAGACATGCCGCATGAGGGGCGGACGCCACAATGGGTCCCTAAGCCGCCTCGGCGCCCTTCGCCGCAATGTTCGCGAGGGCCGAGACGAGCTGGCGCACGCCCTTGAAGCGCACGTCCGCCTGATCCCACGCACCCTTGAACACGAGCTTGTGGTCCGGCTGCAACCGCGCCTGCCCGCGCGAGAGCTGCAGGAACGTCGCCAGCCCCTGCGCGTTGGCGAACGTATTGCGATGGAAGGTGACGACGGCGCCCTTCGGCCCCGCATCGACGCGCGCAATGCCCGCAGCCCGGCACAGCCCCTTGATCTCCATGACATCGAGCAGGTGATCGACCTCCGCCGGCAGCTCGCCGAAGCGGTCCACCAGCTCCGCCGCGAACGCGTCGATCTCCGCGCGCGTTTCGAGAGACGAGAGACGCCGGTAAAGCCCGAGCCGGAGTTGCAGATCCGTGACGTAGCTTTCCGGGATCAGCACCGAAACGCCGATTGCGATCTCCGGGCTCCATTTGTCGGCAGCGTCGTCCAGGTCGCCGCCCTTCATCGAGGCAACCGCCTCTTCCAGCATCGACTGGTAAAGCTCGAAGCCCACCTCGCGGATATGCCCCGACTGCTCCTCGCCGAGCAGGTTGCCAGCGCCGCGGATGTCGAGATCGTGCGAGGCGAGCGAGAAGCCCGCGCCCAGCGTATCGAGCGACTGCAGCACCTTGAGCCGCTTCTCCGCGCCTTCGGTGAGCGCCTTCCCCGGCGGCGTCGTGAAGTAGGCGTACGCGCGCCGCTTCGACCGGCCCACGCGCCCGCGCAACTGATAGAGCGCCGCAAGCCCGAACATATCGGCCCGATGCACGATCAGCGTGTTCGCGTTCGGAACGTCGAGGCCGCTTTCCACGATGGCCGTCGAGAGGAGAACGTCGTACTTGCCCTCGTAGAACGCCGTCATCACGTCTTCGAGTTCGCCCGGCGAAAGCTGTCCGTGCGCGCGCGCCACTTTGAGATGCGGCACGGCTTCGGCCAGGAACTCGGCCACGCTGTCGAGGTCGGAGATATGCGGCGCGACGTAATACGTCTGCCCGCCTCGGTCGCGCTCGCGCTTCAACGCATCCGTGAGCACCACGGGATCGAACGGCGAGATGTAGGTGCGGACCGCGAGCCGGTCCACCGGCGGCGTGGTGATCAGCGACAGCTCCCGCACGCCCGTCAACGCAAGTTGCAGCGTGCGCGGGATCGGCGTCGCGGACAGCGTCAGCACGTGCACGTCCTCGCGGAGCTGCTTCAGCCGCTCCTTGTGCGTCACACCGAAGTGCTGTTCCTCGTCGATCACGATAAGCCCGAGCCGCTGAAACTCGATCTGCTTGCCGAGCAGCGCGTGCGTGCCGACCACGATGTCGACGGTCCCGGTCTTGATGCCGTCCTTGACCTCGCCAAGCTCTTTCGGAGACACGAAGCGTGACGCCTGCGCAATCTTCAGCGGCAGCCCCTTGAAGCGCTCGCGCACGGTCTGCGTGTGCTGGCGCGCAAGCAGCGTCGTCGGCACCACGATAGCGACTTGCAGCCCGTTCATCGCGGTCACGAACGCGGCCCTGAGCGCGACCTCCGTCTTGCCGAAGCCCACGTCGCCGCACACGAGCCGGTCCATCGGACGGCCCGCCTGCAAATCTCCCAGCACCGCCTCGATGCTGGCGGCCTGGTCTTCGGTTTCCTCGTAGGGGAAGCTCGCCACGAACTCGTCGTAAGCGCTCGCAGGCGGCGCGAGCACCGGCGCCTCGCGAAGCTGGCGCAGCGCCGCGATCTTGATCAGTTCGCCCGCCATCTCGCGCAGGCGCTTCTTGAGCTTCGCCTTGCGCGATTGCCACGCCACGCCGCCGAGACGATCGAGCTGCGTCGAGCCGTCGTCGGAGCCGAAGCGCGACAGCAGCTCGATGTTCTCGACCGGCAGATAGAGCGTGTCGCCGCCGTGATACTTGAGTTCGAGGCAATCGTGCGGCGCGCCCAACGCCGTGATCGTCTTGAGGCCCGCGAACCGCCCGATGCCATGATCCGCGTGCACGACGAGATCGCCGACCGAAAGGCTCGTCGCTTCCGTCAGCACGTCGGCAGCACGCTTCGCCTTGCGCCGCGGCCTGACGAGCCGGTCGCCCAGAATGTCCTGTTCGGCGATGACCGCGAGTTCCGGCGTCTCGAAACCCTGCTCGATGCCCAGCACCGCCAGACCCGTCACGCCGGGCTCCAGCGCCAGCGCATCCGCATAGCCCTCGACTTTCGCCACCGCCTTGAGCCCGTGGTCCGCAAGCAGCGACGACAGCCGCTCCCGCGCGCCCGGCGTCCACGCCGCAATCAACGCGCGGCGATGGTTCGCCTGGATCTGTTTCACATGACCGACAACCGCATCGAACACGTTCGCGTCGGGGTTCTGCCGCTCGGGCGCGAACGAGCGCCCGCCCTTACCGCGCCACGGGCGCACGCCCTCGCCCTCTGTCATCTCGAACGGCGTCAGCCGCACGATCTTGCGCCCTTGAAGCGCCTTCCCCCACGCGGCCTTGTCGAGGAACATCTGCTGGGGCGGCACGGGCTTATAGGGCGGCGCGCCGAACCGCTCGGCTTCGAGACCTTCGGTGCGGGCCAGATAATGCTCGTTGATCTGATCGAACCGATGCGCCACCGCTTCATCCGCCAGATGATCGAAGCTCACCGGCGCGTCGCCTACATAGTCGAACAGCGTCTCCAGCGTCTCGTGGAACAGCGGCAGCCAGTGCTCCTCGCCCGAATAGCGATGCCCCGCGCTGATGGCCTCATAGAGCGGATCGTCGCCCGTCGCCCCGCCGAACAGCTCCACATAGCGCGAGCGGAACAGCGCAACGGCCGCATCCCCGAACGCGACCTCCGACACCGGCATCAGCACGAGCTTCTTGACGGATTTCGATGTCCGCTGCGTCTCGGCGTCGAACGTCTTGATGCTTTCGAGCGTGTCGCCGAAGAAGTCGAGCCGGATCGGATTGAGTCGCCCCGGCGGGAAGAGATCGACGATGCCGCCCCGCACCGCCATCTCGCCCTGCTCCATCACGGTGCCGGTGCGCGTATAGCCGGCAAGCGACAGGCTTTGCACCAGGCGGTCGAGATCCACCCGCTGGCCGGGCACAAAACTCTTCATCGCGTTGCGAACGTAGGATTTCGGCGGCACGCGCTGCAGCACGGCATTGACGGTCGTGAGAACCACGACGGGCTCTTTCACGCCCAGCGCAAACCGCGACAGCGTCGTGATGCGCTTGCCCACGATCTCCGCATTCGGCCCCACGCGGTCGTAAGGCACGGTATCCCACGCGGGGAACGCGGAAACCCGGAGCTTCGGCGCGAAAAAGCGGAGCTGCCCTTCGAGCGCTTCGAGCCGCCGGTCGTCGCGCGCGACATGGACCAGAACGCCCGGCGCATCCGCCCGCGTCGCTTCCTCGACAAGGCGCGCGAGCACGAGCGCGTCCAGCCCCTCCGGCACGCCCGTAAAAATCAAGTCCGCTCGCTCGCTCATTGTCCGTGCCTTAAACTTTTCCGTCGTACGCGCAGCGCCCCCTCACGCGAGCCCATGGAACCTGCGGATTTCGTCCACCACGTCGGCAAACTCGGTTCCCGCCGCGCCGCCCTCGGGCCCCAGCAGCCAGTGCTGGATCTCAGGCTCCGTCGCCTTCAAAAAGCGCTCGAAGCCCTCAAGATCGTCGAGAGACATGCCCGCAAGACGCGCGTCCGCAAAGCGGCCAACGAGAATGTCCAGCTCCTTGGTCCCGCGGTGCCCCGCACGCCATAGCGCGCGGCGGCGCCGAACCTCCAATTCGTCGCTCATGCTCAGAAAACCGGGCTAGACCATGATCGCTTCGGACCCTACCAATCCGAAGCGTGAATCATCGGTCTCATTAAAGATCTATAGCGTCAGATCTGATCCAAGTGGGATCGGATCGAACGCTATAATAGCGGGCCGCACTTTGCGCGCGCCCGTCCAGGGTGTCATATAACGCCCTCTCCGGGACCTGTCAGCCCATGGCGGGGCAAGAGCCGCCGCGGCCGCGTGACGCCCGGAACAGAAACAGGGTGTCTTCAAGATCGCCATGCGGCCCGACGAGCTTTCCCCTCTGTTTGCCGAAGCCAACGTCCTCAAGGGCGTAGGCCCGCACGTCCTGACGCTTCTGAAAAAGGCGCTGCGCCTGCCGCCCGGCGTCACGCGCCCTCGCGTGGTCGACCTGCTCTGGCACCTGCCCACCGGCGTCATCGACCGGCGCGCCGAACCGACGGTGGTCGCCGCCGTGCCCGGCACCATCGCAACCCTCAAGGTCCGCGTCCTCAAGCACAAGCCGCCCCCGCGCGGCAACACCAAGGCCCCCTACAAGATCGCGACCGAGGACGAGACCGGCCGCCTCGACCTCGTCTTCTTCCGCACCGAACGCTCTTTCATCGAACGCCAGTTGCCCGTCGGCGCCGAGCGATACGTCTCGGGCCGCGTCGAGCGGTACGGCGAGACCTTGCAGATGGCGCACCCCGACTACATCGTCGCTCCCGAAGCGCGCGACGATCTCCCCCTGCTGGAGCCCGTCTATCCGCTCACGGCCGGTCTTTCCGGCAAGGCGCTGTTCAAGGCAAGCCGGCAGGCGCTCACCCGCGCCCCCGACCTCGCCGAATGGCAGAACCCGAGCTGGCTCAAGCAGCAGGGCTGGCCCACGTTTGCGGACGCGCTCCGCCGCCTGCACACGCCGGACGACGCTGCCGACGTCTCGCCCATGAGCGCGCCCCTCCAGCGCCTCGCCTACGACGAATTGCTCGCCAACCAGCTCGCGCTCGCCATCGTGCGCGAAAGCTTCAAGGGCCAAAGCGGACGCTCCGTTCGGGGCAACGGCCGTTTGCGCCAGAAGATTGTAGAAGCACTCCCCTTCGCACTCACCGGCTCACAGTCGTCTGCGCTCGCGGAGATCGAAGCCGACATGGCCGCCCCCCGCCGAATGCTCCGCCTTCTGCAAGGCGATGTCGGCTCCGGCAAAACCGTCGTCGCGCTTCTCGCCATGGCGGTCGCGGTGGAAGCCGGCGCACAGGCGGCCCTCATGGCGCCGACAGAAGTGCTCGCCCGCCAGCACGCCGAGACCATCGCACCGCTCGCAAACGCGACCGGCCTCACCATCGGCCTCCTGACCGGCCGCGAGAAAGGCCGCGCCCGCACGGAGCTTCTAAGCCGCCTCGCATCCGGCGAGATCAATATCCTCATCGGCACTCACGCTCTGTTCCAGGACGACGTCGCCTTTCGCGATCTCGCCTTCGCCGTCATCGACGAGCAGCACCGCTTCGGCGTCCACCAGCGCCTCGCGCTGCAAAGCAAGGGCAACGGCGGCGCCAACATGCTGGTGATGACGGCCACCCCGATCCCCCGCACGCTTCTGATGACGCACTATGGCGACCTCGAAGTCTCGCGCCTCACCGAGAAGCCCGCGGGCCGCAAGCCGATCACCACGCGCAAGATCCCAAACGCCAGCCTGGAAAAGCTTATCGCCCGCGTCCGCGCGCAACTCGCCGAGGGCGCGCAGGTCTATTGGGTCTGCCCGTTGATCGAAAGCTCGGACGTCTCCGACCTCGCCGCCGCCGAGGAACGCCACGCGCATCTCACGCAAGCCCTCGGAGAGGGCATCGGCCTCCTGCACGGCGGCATGAACGCCACCGCCAAGGACGCAACAATGGCCGCCTTCGCGGACGGCAACCTGAAGGTGCTCGTCGCCACGACGGTCATCGAAGTCGGCGTCAACGTGCCGAATGCCAACATCATGGTCATCGAGCACGCCGAGCGCTTCGGCCTCGCCCAGCTCCATCAGCTCCGCGGCCGCGTGGGGCGCGGCAGCCGCGAGAGCTTCTGCATGCTGCTGTACCAGGAGCCGCTGAGCAAAACCGCCGACCAGCGCCTCGCGATGATGGAAGAGACGGAGGACGGCTTCCTCATCGCCGAGAAAGACCTCGAACTGCGCGGCGGCGGCGAGGTGCTGGGCGCGCGCCAGAGCGGAGACGCCGAGTTCCGCATCGCGGGCGTGCCGACGTTCGGCGAGCTTCTCTCGGCCGCCCATGACGACGCTCGCATGATCCTGGCGTCCGACCCGGCCCTCACGAGCCCGCGCGGCGAAGCCTTGCGCCGCCTGCTTTATCTCTTCGAATGCGACGAAGCCATCCGCCTCTTCCGCGCGGCGTGACCTGCGCGAGCTGTCATCCCCGCAACTTGTGTCGCTCAAACAAAAAAACGGGCGCGGCAGCGCCCTGGGAGCAAAGCGACCCGCGGCAAGTGCCGCGGCCATCCACAAACCACAACGCCCCTTATCCGAAGCTTTTCGCAGCTTGTCTCACTCAAAACAAAAAACTCATTCCTTAGGCGTAACCGCGATCGGATCCGGCACCGCAACGCCTGCCTTCCGTGCCTGCTCCGCAAGCTGCTTCAGCCGCGCCTCGTAATCCGGCACCACCATGCCCGCCGAGATCACGATCTTCGCCGCATCCTCCACCGACATCTTGAGCAGCGTCACACTGCGGCGCGGCACGAAGCAGATGAAGCCCGTGGGCGGTACGATGCCCGTCGGCATGAATACGGTCAGCATGTCCTCTTCACCGCCGGGTTCCGTGATCTTGATCTCGCCCTTCGTCTCGCCCGTCACGAACACGATCGACCACAGCCCCTTCGAGGGAAACTCGATAATGCCGACCTTCTGGAACGCCTGCTGCTGCATCCCCGTCGCCGAGACGACGGACTCGAAGATCTGCTTCAGCGCGCGATAGACGTTGCGCACGATCGGCATCCGGTCGAGCGCCATCTCGCCGAATGAGATCAGCGAGCGGCCGAGCAGGTTTGCGGTCAGCGCGCCGGTGAGCGTGAGGAACACGATGCCGAACAGAAGCCCGATCCCCGGCACCGAGAACGGCAGGTAGGTATCGGGCGAATACACCGCCGGCACGAACGGCTTCAGCCATGCGTCCGTGACGTTGATCACCCACCAGATGAAATAGACGGTGAGCGTCACCGGGCCGACGATGATGAGCCCGGTCAGAAAATAGTTGCGCAGCCGCGCACCGATGCGCAGCGGCGCACCGTCGTCGGTCGCGAGATGGCGAAGCCCGGTGGCGAGGCCGTCGTCGTCGCCGCGCTCCGGCCCGCCCTTACCTTGAGGAGATTGCGTCATCGCGAACCATGGTGGGGTCTTGGAGTGCGGCTCGTCAACTCCCGCCAAGAAGGGGCTGCACCCAAGCCGCAGCCGGCGCGTTGGGCTCTACTGCGTCACGACGAGGCAATCGAAGCCCTGCGGCTTCAAGGTCTGGCACAGGTCGCCCGGCTCCTTGGCGTTCGCATAGGGGCCAAGCCGCACGCGGTAGAACGTGCCCATGCTGCCGATGACGGCTTCGTCCACCTCGGTCCGCACCGCGCCCGAACGCACCGCCGGATAGCCCTGGAGCGTCTGCGCAAGCTTATCCGCCTCCTCGCGCGAGCGTACGGAGGCCACCTGCAGCTTGAAGTTTCCGCCGCCGGTTTTCGCCGCGACCTTCTTCGCCGGAGCCTTTTGGGCGGCCGCCCCTTGGGCAGCACCACCGGCGCTCGGACCGCCCGAGGCCGACCACGGCAGCGCGGACGGGCTGTCCGGCCCCCGCTGCACCATGGAGGAGGTCTGCGCGTTCACGACCGTCGTGTCCGAACCCCATTCGCTGGCCGCAGCAGCCGTCGATCCCGTCGTGACCGCCGCATCGGACGCAGCCTCTGACGACGAGCCGAACATATTGCTGAAGAAGCCGCCGACGGCCGCACCCGTGCCGGCAAGCGGGTTGCTCCATGTGGAGCCGCCGCCGAGCGAGCCTTCGCCCGCAGGCGAGGCGCCCGGCATGGCGTTGAGCCCCGTCGAAACGGGTGTGGCTTCGGGCGCAAAGCCGGTCGAAATCTGCTGCGGGGGTGCGGGAGCGGCGGCAGGTGCCGTCTCCGTCGCCCATGCGGACGTCTGTGCGCCAGCGGTTGCGGCCGGAGCGGCAACCGGAGCGGCTGCGGGAGCCTGCGCCTCTGCGGCGGGCGGAGCCGGAGCCGCCACAGCAACCTCAGCCACCGGAGCGGCGGCCGGTTGCGCCGCGGACTGCTGCGCCGGCGTCGCGGAGGACGACATGCCCGGGATCGCAATCGTCGGCAGCGACGGCATGGACATATTGTTCCAGAACGAGCTGGGCCCCACAACGGCCACCTGCGTGCCGGGCTTGGCCTGCGGCGCGGCACCGGGCTTCGGCGTCGTCGGGCTCTGGTCGAGAGGCGCGGCCCCGATTGGCGGCGGCGTATCCCCTAAGCCAGCCTCGCGATAGGCAAGCTGCCGCTCTTCGGTCGCCTTGGCGCGCTCGGCGTCCGAAAGACCGCCCTTCAGCCACACGGCGGTCGTGAGATCCGAAATAGCCTGCGCGGGCTTGCCGAGCCGGCGGGAAGCCGATCCGCGGAAATAAAGTGCACGCGCCATCTGCGCGCTTGGCAAACCGCCACCCGAGAGCGCCGTCGTCAACTGCTTCTCGGCAGTCGCCATGTCGCCGGATTCGAACGCGCGAACGCCTGCGGAATAGGCCCGCTGGTTGGCAGCGCCACCTTTGGCTTCCGCCTCTTCGCCTTTGCCTTTGGCCTGGCCCAGGGCGCCCGTAACGGCAGGCAGCCCCGTAAGGCCCACGGCCAGGAGGATGGCCGCGCCGAGCCGCGCCAGATCCCTGATTTCAAGCCTCGGCAATGGTTTTACCTGCCCCTGTGTGGCATTCGACATGCGCAATTCCCTGCCGCTGTGGCAAACGCAGCACCCCGCCACGGTTTATGTCAAGCAAAGGGAAGAGGCAAATCGAGGGCAGCGAAACGCGGCCCTTTTCCCCGTCATCCACCCCTTCGATCTACTCCACCGTCACCGACTTCGCCAAATTCCGCGGCTGGTCCACGTCCGTGCCCATCAGAACGGCGGTATGGTAGGCCAGAAGTTGCACCGGCACGGCAGATATCAGCGGATACGTCAGCGGGTGGGCGTCCGGAATTTTGATGTGGGCGGCCAGCTCGCAGCCGATCTTTTCCGGATCCGCGTTGGAGATCAGCACGATCTGCCCGCCGCGCGCCGCGACTTCCTGAACGTTGGATATCGTCTTTTCCAGAAGATCGTCCTCGGGCGCCACCACGATCACCGGCACGGCTTCGTCGATCAGCGCGATCGGCCCATGCTTCAACTCGCCCGCGGCATACCCCTCGGCGTGGATGTAGGAGATCTCCTTGAGCTTCAGCGCCCCTTCGAGGGCCAGCGGATAGCTCAACCCCCGCCCGAGGTAGAGCACGTCGCGCGCCTTCGAGAGCAGATGCGCAAGCTCGACATAGGGCGTCTCGTCGACGAGCATCGTCGAGATCAATCGCGGCACCTCGATCAGCGCCGAAACGAGCTCCTGCTCCTGCTCTTCGGAGATCGCCCCGCGGGCGCGGCCGAGCGCAATCGCAAGACACGCAAGCGCCGAAAGCTGGCACGTGAACGCCTTCGTGGACGCCACGCCGATCTCCGGCCCTGCAAGCGTCGGCAGCACCGCATCCGACTCGCGCGCAATCGTGGAGGTGCGCACGTTGACGATGGAGGCGATGCGCTGCCCGTTGGCGCGCGCATAGCGCAGCGTCGCAAGCGTGTCCGCCGTCTCACCGGATTGCGAGACGAAAAGCGCTAAGCCACCCTCAGGCAGCGGCGCCTCGCGATAGCGCAGTTCCGATGCGATATCGATCTCCACCGGCACCCGCGCGTAGCGCTCGATCCAGTACTTGCCGACGAGCCCCGCGTAATAAGCCGTCCCGCATGCGGAGATGGTGACGCGCGGCACCGTCGCGAGATCGATCCCGAGATCCGGGATCGAAACGCGCCCGTTCGCCATGTCGAGATAGTTCGACAGCGTATGGCTGATGACCTCGGGCTGCTCGTGGATTTCCTTCGCCATGAAGTGGCGATGGTTGCCCTTGTCGACGAGCAGCGAGCTTGCAACCGATTTCACGAGCGGGCGCGTCACCGGCGCGCCGTCGCGGTCGAACACCTCAGCGCCCGCACGCCGCATCACCGCCCAATCGCCCTCTTCGAGATACGTGATCGCATCCGTGAACGGCGCGAGCGCGATGGCGTCGCTCCCGAGATACATTTCGCCCCGGCCGTGCCCGATGGCGAGCGGACTGCCCTGCCGCGCCGCGATCATCAGATCGTCCTCGCCGGCAAAGATGATCCCGAGCGCAAACGCGCCCCTGAGTTGATCGAGCGCCTCGCGCACCGCCGAAATGGAATCGAGACCGTTCTGCATCCCGTCCGTGATGAGATGCACCACCGCTTCCGTATCGGTATCCGTCTCGAAGACGTGCCCCTTCGCGGTCAACCGCTCCTTAAGCTCGCGGAAATTCTCGATGATGCCGTTGTGCACGACCGAGACCTTGGCGCTCATGTGCGGATGCGCGTTGCGCTCGATGGGCCGCCCGTGCGTCGCCCAGCGCGTATGCCCGATGCCTGTGCGGCCCGAGAGCGGCTCCGCGATCAAGCGCGTTTCCAGGTTCCTGAGCTTGCCTTCAGCCCGGCGCCGGTCGAGGTGCCCGTTTTCGACAGTCGCAATTCCCGCGCTGTCGTACCCGCGATATTCCAGTCGCCGCAGCGCATCGACCAGATCGGTCGCGACGGACTTCCCGCCGAGAATGCCAACGATGCCGCACATGAAAGAGCCCTCGCTGAATTGTCTTCCCGCGTCAGCCGCAAATCGTTGAAATGCAAACAGATGCGAGAAATATGCCGTACGGGAGCCCGCACGCCCGTTCAAATCAAAGAATATGTCTAATCTTAACGATCATGAACGGCCCGAGGCAGCGGCTTTCCGGCGCGCCATGAGCATGCGGAATTTCGCAGCCCACCCCGGCCGCTCCTCCTGCTCGCTGCGTTCGAGCGCAAGCGCCCCCTCACTCACGTCCTTGGTGATCACGCTTCCCGAGCCGACATAGGCGCCCGCTCCGATCTTCACCGGCGCCACCAGCGCCGAGTTGGAGCCGACGAACGCACCGTCCCCGATCTCGGTCTTGTGTTTGAAGAAACCGTCGTAGTTGCAGAAGATCGTGCCCGCGCCGATGTTGGCCCCAGCCCGATCGCACCGTCTCCGAGATACGCGAGGTGGTTCGCCTTCGCGCCGTCGCCCATCGTCGTGTTCTTCACCTCGACGAAATTTCCGACGTGCACCTTTTGCCCCAGCACCGCGCCGGGTCTCAGTCTCGCGTAGGGCCCAATCCGGGCCCCCTCGCCCACCTCGGCGCCTTCGAGATACGAATTGGCCTTGATCTCGGCCCCCGCACCCACCGTCACCTTGGGCCCGAAAAACACGTTCGGCTCGATCATGACGTCGCGCCCGAGAGCGGTGTCGAACGACAGCCACACCGTCTCCGGCGCGATCATCGTCACCCCCTCCGCCATCGCCGCCGCCCGCGCCCGGCGCTGCCAGATCGCTTCCGCCTGCGCGAGTTCCGTGCGCGCGTTGACGCCGAGCACCTCGTCCTCCTCGCACGCGACGGCCGCCGCACGCCCGCCCCGCGAGCGCACGATCTCCACCGCATCCGTCAGATAATATTCGCCCTTCGCATTCCCATTGCCGATGGCATCCAGGACATCCAGCGGCGCGTCGAGCCGAAACGCCATCACGCCGGAATTGCAGAGCCGGATCCTGAGTTCGTCGTCCGTCGCGTCTTTCGCTTCGCGGATCGCGACGAGATCCCCGTCCACCGTGGTGACAAGCCGCCCGTAGCTCCCCGGCTCCCGCGCCTCGAAGCCGAGCACAGCGACGGACGCGCCGCCGTCGAGCGCTCCAAGCAGCGCACGCACCGTCTCGGGCGTCACGAGCGGCGTATCCGCGAACAGCACCAGAAGATCGCCCCGATGCGCCGCAATCGCATCGCGCGCAGCCAGCACCGCGTCCGCCGTTCCCTGCTGGCGCTCCTGCACGAACACCTGCGCCGAGGGCGCAGCCTTCACCGCTTCGTCGCGCACGCGCTCCATCCCGGGCCCCACCACGACCGCGAGCGCCTCCCCGCCGACCGCTTTCGCGAGCCCCAGCACATGCCCCAGCATGGAGCGCCCCGCGATGCGGTGCAGCACCTTCGGCAGATCGGAACGCATGCGCGTCCCCTTGCCGGCAGCAAGCACGACGGTCAGCAGCGGTCGGCTCATGGAGCACTCCGAATTGTATCGACGCCAGAATCGGGCCAGACGCTATCGCCAGCAACGCTCCTTCGCAATTGCCACCGAGGTCAGGGCGGCAAATGCGGGGCCCATCCACAACAGAGGGCGGCTATCCCCAAACCGTCCACAGTTGCATCGCCCCACCGCGTTGACCCTTAAGGCCCGACTCAGACACCAACTTTCGAGATCAGAAGTGCGCCTCGCCGAATGCCGGCGGGGGCCCGGGCTCCCTCATCGGAGCCAAGGGAGGCGAGGCGCGAGAGGTTCGGAAAGCAAGGTCATGACAGAAAAACACCTGCCACAACCAAGTTCGCCCGAGACAGGGCGCCGGACGTTCACACCCTACGTTACGGTCTGGACCGTCCTCGCGGCCCTGTCTTTGGTCTACCTCGGCCTTATCGTCACGCAGCCCGCAACGGTCGCGGGGGTTCTCGGCGCGTCCGACCACGCAGCCTACGGCGACGGTCCGGAAACCCTCGCCGAAACTGCCGCCGAGGTCCGCACGCTGCGCGATACCATCGATCTCTTCCGCAATGAGCTGATCGAAATGCGCGCGCAGGTGTCGAACCAGACCGACGTCACGAGCGAGCTGTTGAGCCGCATCGCCACGCTTGAGACATCGCCCGACGGCGCCGCGCGCGTTGCCGAAGCCAACGGAGCCCGCGGCCAGGACACCGCCGCAACCGGCCAGCAGCCTCCGACGGAAACGGCGGCGCTCCCCGCTCCCATCCGCAAGAACGCGGGCGAAACGTCCAAAGCAGCCAAGCAGGCTGAGGCCAAAGCGAAGTCCCGCGTCGAGACCGGCAGCGTTTCCGCACCGGCCACTGGCGCCGGCTCGGAAATCACCTTCGGCGCCCCGGTCGTAAAGCAGGCCGCGACCCCGCCATCCGATCCGCCGCCGGGCACCCGCAACATGATCGGCGTCCAGATCGCCACAGGCCCCTCGGTCGATAGCCTGCGCCTCTCCTGGACGCTTCTGTCGGAACGCCACGCCGACAGTTTCCGCGCCCTCGCGCCCCGCTACGTCGCGTCCGGCTCGGGACCCAACGAGAGCTACGATCTGATCGTCGGCCCCATGCCGACCGTCGACGAGGCCCGCCGTCTTTGCGAGGACCTTTCGCTCAAGGCCACGCCCTGCCGCGTGAGCCAGTTCACCGGCGACGCGCTCTAAGCGTGTCCCCCTCGGCTGTCATCCCGGGCGGTGCGCAAGCACCGACCCGGGACCCAGCGCCACACTCTCGAAGCCTCGTGAATCCTTGGTCGCGAACTCATCAACCCAGCGCGTCAGCGCTCGGGGCGCGACCGCGCCCCCGGCGGTCATGGCGAAGCCGCGCTCCGCATACTGCGCCGGACATCCACTCGGCAACCGTCCCCTTATCCGAAGCTTCCCGCCACTTGCGTACGCACTCTAAAGACTATCCGCGTTGAAGGTATCGCAGCTTTTCATCTCACCCGACTTGAACCCGCGCGTGAACCACTCCTTCCGTTGCGCGGACGAGCCGTGCGTGAAGGAATCCGGCACCACATATCCTTGCTGCCGCTTTTGGATCATGTCGTCGCCGATCTGCTTTGCCGCGTTCAGCCCTTCCTCGATATCGCCGTCTTCGAGCCGGTTGTTGAGCTGATGATTGAGGTTGGCCCACACGCCCGCAAGGCAGTCCGCCTGCAGCTCCATCATCACCTGAATACGATTGCCTTCGGTCCGGCTCACGCGCTGCTTCGTGCGCTGCACCTGCTCCGAAATGCCGAGCAGCGTCTGCACGTGATGGCCCACCTCGTGTGCGATGACATAAGCCTGCGCGAAGTCGCCCGGCGCGTTGAAACGCCGTTCGAGTTCGTTGAAGAAGCCGAGGTCGATATAGACCTTCTGATCGAGCGGACAGTAGAACGGCCCCATGGCCGACTGGCCGGTGCCGCACGCGGTGCGCGTCGCGCCCGTGAACATCACGAGTTGCGGTTCTTGGTATTGCCGCCCCGCACTTTTGAACACGTCGTTCCAGACGTCTTCGGTATCGGCCAGGACGCGGGCGATGAAGGTCCGCATCTCGTCCTGGGCCTTCGGCGCGCCCGGCGTCTCCTGCTTGGTCTCTCGCGAGCCCGGCAGACCCGGAATCTCGAACGGGTTGCGCTCCGCCGTACGCCGCGGCGCCTGCTGCGTCTGGTCGGGCATGCGCGTGATGTCCGGGAAGTTCCCCTGCCCGCCGCCGCCCAGCAGAACCTCAAGCGGGTTGATGCCGAACAGCAGCATGATCGCGCCGATAATGAGCAGCGTCGTGAGGCTCATGCCCCCTTTGCCGCCGACCGGAATTCGAACGCCCGGTCCCCCGCTTCCCGGAAATCGGAAGCCGCCGTCACGCTGGCCGCGCCGGTCGTCGATATTTTTGCTTTCCCTGTCGTTTTCGTCGTAGCGCATTGCGGAATCCTGCCCAGAGTGCTTCCGGAAAAGTGGGAACCGGTCATGGCGAAGCCATGCACGCACGATGTCCGATAAGAAGCACGATCAAATAAAAACTTAGAGCCGTTCCGCAATTCGAGCAAAATCGGAACGGCTCTAAGATCGTTTCCTGCGCCCGACCATAGCGCGCGAGACCGGGCGAGGGCCAGATTTCTGCGCTCTCCAACGGCAGGCAACCTCTGTGATGAGCAATTGGGCGATCCGCATAACGCGGTGGCAGCCGCCGAGGCGAAAGGTCATGATCGTCGGCGGCAGACATCATGCAGATCTTTGATTTTCAGCACTTTTCCCTGTCACACACGCGCTGGCACATCGATTGCTGACAGGGGAGCTAGGCGTCGCGATGGGGAGGCACGCAAAGCCTGTGGGCAGTGCGCCCGTGCCGATTGCCGCCGTTCGATTGCCGGTGATAGACCGGCCGCCTTGCGGGAGCGCGTGACGCACCCGCAGCGATGACGCCATGGAGGCCACCTTGCTGCTGCAGCCGCTCCCGCCGTTTCGCGCAAAACCCGCGCGCCGTCCGCTGAGGCCGAAACGTCTTGGCGCCGACGTCCATGAGAAAGCGGCCATCTCGGTGAAGGCCACCCGGCATCCGATCAAGGTCGCCCGCCTTCAGGCTGCGCCCGCTCTCAAGGTCTTGCGGACCGACGAAGCCCTCGCCTGAGAACCGGCGCAACACGCATTACAAGCTCGCCGTCATCCCGCCATCCACGACAAGCTCGGTGCCCGACACATAAGCCGCATCGTCGCTCGCAAGGAACAGCGCCGCGCGGGCGATGTCGTCCGCCGTACCGAACCGGCGCATCGGCGTCTTGTCGAGCAGCGCCTTGCTGACGAACGGGTTCTTGAGAAAGCGCTCCGTCAGCGCGGTATCGATGTAGCCGGGCGCCAGCGTATTCACGCGGATGTTGTAAGGCGCATACTCCACGGCGAGCGCCTTCGTCAGCGCGGTGACCGCACCTTTGGTGGCAGAATAGCCCGCGAGCTGGCGCAGCCCGCGCTGCCCCATGATCGACGACACGTTGATCAGCGAGCCCGCGCCCGACGCCTTGAGCAGCCCGAACGTATCGCGTGCGACCCGCACCACGCCGTCGAGATTGACCTCGCGGATCTTCACCCAGTCCGCATCCGACAAATGGCGGAAGTCGCTGCGCACGTTGAGCCCGGCGTTGTTGACGACGATGTCCGCGCGTCCCGAGCCCTTCTCCACGTCGCGAACGAGCGCATTCACGTCCTGCCCGCGCGACACGTCCACGGTAAGCGCCGTAGCCGAAAGCCCGCGCCCGCGAAGCGCATCCGCTGCCGCCGTCGCACTCTCCCCGTTCACGTCCGTGATGTAAACGGTCGCGCCCTCTTCCGCGAACAGCCGCGAGATCGCGAGCCCGATGCCCGCCCCCGCGCCCGTCACGACGGCAACCTTGTCCTTCAAACGGTTCATCACGTCACTCTCGTCTTTAAGTCCGAAACGCCCCTTAGTGCCGGAGCGGAATTCAGCTCATCGCAGCATCGAGCGAAAGCGCGATCGCTCGGCTTGCTGAATCACACGGCCGGCGGCACCCATTTGTCGCGCATCGTCACGAGTTCCTCCGCCGCCGAGGGATGCAGCGCAATCGTCGCGTCGAAATCCGCCTTGCTCGCCCCCATGGTCAGTGCCACGCCTGCCATCTGCACGATCTCCGCCGCATCCGGACCCATCATGTGGCACCCGAGGACGCGATCCGTCTTGGCATCGACGACGAGCTTCATCAGCGTCCGCTCGTCGCGCCCGGATACGATGTTGCGGAGCGGCCGGAAGCGCGCCTTATAGAGATCGATCTCGTATCCCGTCGCGCGCGCCACCTCTTCCGTCAACCCAACCGTCCCGATCTCCGGCGTCGTGAAAACGCCCGTCGGCACGACCGAATGATCCACCTTGACCGGCCGATTGCCGAACACCGTATCCGCGAACGCATGCCCCTCCCGGATCGCAACCGGCGTGAGGTTCACACGGTCCGTAACGTCGCCCACCGCATAGATGCCGGGCACCGACGTCTCGGAATAGTCGTCTACCGGAATCTCGCCCTTCGCGCCCGTCTCGATCCCCACCGTTTCGAGCCCCAGATCCCCCGTGCACGGCGCGCGCCCGATGGCCGAGAACACGAGGTCCGTCTCCATCGTCTCCCCGTTGGCAAGCGCAACGTTGAAACTCCCGGGGCACGCCGCAACACCGATGATCTCGGTCTTCATCATCAAACGAATGCCGCGCGCCGCCATCGCCTCCATCAGCCCGTCGCGCAACTCCTCGTCGAACCCGCGTAACACCTTCTCGCCCCGGTGCATCAGCGTCGTCTCGACGCCGAGCCCGGCGAAAATCGACGCAAACTCCACCGCGATATAGCCGCCCCCGCACACCACGATGCGCCGCGGCAGCTCCTTCAGCTCGAAGATGTCGTCAGATACACACACGTTATCGACGCCGGGAATATCCGCATACCGCACCGGCTGCCCGCCCGTCGCGATCAGGATCGTCTTGGCGGTGATGCGTGTGCCGTCGTCGAGTTTCACGTGCCCCGGCCCGTCGAGCTTGGCGCGCGCCTTGATCGTCGTCACGCCCTTGAGCTTGAGGTTGCCCTCATAGACGCCTTCGATCCTCGCGATCTCGCGATCCTTGTTGGCCACCAGCGTCGCCCAGTCGAACGACCGCTCGCCCACCGTCCAGCCGAAACCGCGCGCGTCCTCGAAATCGTCCGCAAAGCGTGAGGCGTAAACGAACAGCTTTTTCGGCACGCATCCCCGAATGACGCACGTCCCGCCGAAACGGTCGCGCTCGGCAATCGCGACCTTCGCCCCATAGCCAGCCGCAATCCGCGCAGCCCTGACGCCGCCCGAGCCGCCGCCGATGACGAAAAGATCGAAATCCGTCCCACTCATGAGGAAAAGCATCCTGCCTGGTTGTCGAAGCGGGCGCCAACCTGACGGAACTGCGCACCTCGCGCAACCCGCCCGGTCAACGCACCGCTCAGGCGGCGCACCCCGGTCAGCTTTCGTGACGGGACGAGAGTATCCGCGGCGCGAGCCACAGCAGCACCAGAACGCCGAACAGCTCCACCACCGATTGCAGCACGATCACAACCGCCGCCGCAGCCCATTCCGCCGGAAGTGCAAGAGCGAGCGGCAGCACCACAAACGAATTGCGCGTCGCGAAACTGAACACCAGCGTACGCGCCTCGGCCAGCGGCAAGCGGAAAAGACGTCCCGCCCCGATCCCGACGAGAACTGCCCCGGCGAAAAACAGCACGAACACCGCCGCGACATCCCCCGCAAGCGGAAGGGAGGCTTCCACCGTCTCCACCTGCGAAGCGCCGATAAGGAACAGCACCAACGCAAGCAGCGGCACCGGAAGCCATCCGAGCCGGCCGATCAGCGCCGCCCGGCCCGTGCCCCGGCCCGCCCAGCGCTCGGTCGCATAGGCGCCCGCCAGCGGCATGGTGATGACGAGCAGAAACACCGCCAACATCCTCGACCCGGAAACCGCGTCGCTGAGCCCGTCCCCCATGAACGCCCACAGATAGACCGGCAGCAGCACAATCTGCACGATCAGCACCACGGGCGTCACGGCGATGGCGCGCTGCGTATCGCCGCCCGCCTGGTGCGTGAACGTGATGAACCAGTCCGTGCAGGGCACGAGCAGCACCAGCAGCACCCCGAGCCGCACGGCCGGATCGTCGGGAAGCAGCGGCAACAATGCAGCCACCAGCAGCGGCAACACGGCGAAGTTGCCGATCAGCACAGCCGTCATGAAGCGCGTGTCGCGCAGCGCGGCAGGAAGCGCGGCAAGCGGCACTTGCGTGAACGTGGCAAACAGGAGAAACGCGAGGCACGGCCACAGCAGCGCTTCGAAAATCGGCCCCGCGTGCGGCGCCCCCAGGCCTACGCAAAGTCCGGCCGCGATGGCCGCGACATAGACCCAGACCTGCCGGCGCTCCAGAGTTTCGCGCGTCATGGCCAACCGGCGTCCGCGTGCATGGCGACCCAAATCGCCTAAACGGCCTCTTGGCTTTCGCCATATTGCGCTTCGATGACGGCGACGCCCTCAGGCCCGCCGATGATGGCCGCATCCGCAATGCCGAGGAAAAGCCCGTTCTCGACCACACCGGGGATGAACTTCAGCGCTTCGTCGAGCGCTTCCGGATCTTCCATCGGGCCGAACGCGCAATCGAAGATGTAATTGCCCCCATCGGTCACGAACGGCGCGCCGTCGGACAGGAGCCGCTGCGTGATCTCGCCGTGGCAACCCGCATCCGCAGCCAGCATCTCGATCATGTTGCGCGTCGCCGTCATGCCGAAGCGCGCCACCTCGACGGGCAGCGGAAAAGCTCCGAGCTTCGCCACCTGCTTGGCGCTGTCCGCGATCACGATCATCCGGTCGGAGGCCGTCGCCACGATCTTCTCGCGCAGCAGCGCGCCGCCCCCGCCCTTGATCAGGCGCAACTCGCCGTCGATCTCGTCCGCCCCGTCGATGGTGAGATCCAGAAGCGGCGTCTCGCACAGCGTCGTCAGCGGAATGCCGTGCTGCTCGGCGAGACGCTGCGTCTCTTCGGAAGTCGGCACGCACAGCACCTGAAGCCCGGCGCGCACCTCGCCCGCCAGAAGCTCGACGAACTTGGAAGCCGTCGACCCTGTTCCGAGCCCCAGCCGCATTCCCGGCTCCACGAACTGGAGGGCACGCCGCGCCGCGGCCAGCTTGTAGCTCTCAACCGACATGTCGTGTCCTTCTGCCGTTTGTCTTTGTCTGCCAGCCGATGCGGTCGAGAGCAAGCCTCAACCTCCGTAGGCAGCGGCCAAATCCGTCGGCGCGAAACCCTTAAGGATAAGGAGGAGTGGCCCGTCCCCCATCTTGCCCGCATCGCCTTGCGGCCCGCACGTGAAGCGCGTAGACGATGCCCATGCACAACGCGACCCTCGTTTTCGACCTCGACGGCACCCTGGTCGATACCGCACCCGATCTCGTGGCGGCAACCAACCATGCCCTCGCAGACCTCGCCCTCCCGCCCGTACCGGCCGAAACGCTCCGTCACGCGATCGGGTTCGGCGCGCGGCGCATGATCGTGGTCGGGCTCAAGGAAACGGGCGTCACGCTGGACGAGCCGGAAATCGACCGCCTGCTCGCCCGCTTCCTCGCCTACTACGAGCCCAACCTGGCGCGTGAGAGCCGCCCGTTCGAGGGCGCCATCGCGGCCCTCGAACAATTCCGCTCCGAAGGCGCACGCCTCGCCGTCTGCACCAACAAGCGCCTGGCGCTCGCAGAGCAGCTTCTCGCCGAGCTTGGCGTGAGAGATCTTTTTGCAGCCGTCGCCGGACGCGACACCTTCCCCGTCCATAAGCCGCACCCCGGCCACCTCACGGGCACCATCGCACTCGCCGGTGGAGACAAGGCGGCGGCGGTCATGGTGGGAGACACAGGCATAGATATCGAAACGGCGCGCACAGCCGGCATTCCTTCGATCGCGTGCACCTTCGGATATTCGGACGTGCCGGTGGCAACCTACGAGCCCGACACCGTCATCGATAGCTACGCCGATCTGGACGCCGCCGTCCGCAAACTGCTTGCGCGGGCCCCGGCCTCCTGAAGCGGCAGGCGCATGCAAAAAGCCCCCGGCCACAGGCCGGAGGCTATCTTGCATATCGATCTAAGGATTGCGAACGTCAGGCCGCGCGGACCGTCGCCAGGAACTTCTCGACCTCGACGTTGAGGTTCTGGCTCTCGCCGGAGAGTTGCCGCGCAGACACGAGCAGTTGCGACGAAGCAGCCCCCGTGTGCGAGGCGCCCGCACTCACGTCCGTGATGCTGCTCGCCACCTCCTGCGTGCCCTTGGCCGCCTCGACGACGTTGCGGCTGATCTCCTTGGTCGTCGCGTCCTGCTCCTCGACGGCTGCGGCAATGGTGCCGGAGATGTCCGAGATCTGGTTGATCGTCGCCGTGATCTCGCGGATGGCATCGACCGCCTCGGTGGTCGCCGCCTGCATTCCCGCGATCTGCGACGAGATCTCGTGCGTGGCCTTGGCGGTCTGGGACGCCAGCGCCTTCACTTCCTGGGCAACGACCGCAAACCCCTTGCCCGCATCGCCCGCGCGCGCCGCCTCGATGGTGGCGTTAAGGGCCAGCAGGTTGGTCTGCCCGGCGATGGTGCTGATCAGGCTGATCACGTCGCCGATCCGGTCGGCGGACTGCGAGAGCACCGCCACCTGCTCGTTGGTCCGCGCCGCCTGCTGAACGGCCTGGCCCGCGATCACGCTGCTCTCGTGCACCTGCCGGCTGATCTCGGAGACCGTCGTCGCAAGCTGCTCGGATGCCGCAGCGACCCCTTCCACGTTGGCTGAGGTCTGCTCCGAAGCCGAGGCCGCGCTGCCCGAAAGCTCCTGCGTCCTGTCGGCCGTCTTGGTCAGCGAATCTGCCGCTGTTTCGAGCTGGCTCGCCGCCGAGGAGACCGTGCCCACGATCCCGCCGATGGCCTGCTGGAAGGCGTCCGCCATGCGGCGCATCTCGGTCTTCCGCTCCGCGGCCAAAGCCGCATCGCGCCCTGCCTTCTCTTCCGCCTCCCGGCGCGCCTTCTCCTGAAGGCTATCACGAAGGCGAAGCACCGCCTTGCCGATGTCGCCGACTTCATCCGAACGCTCGGCGCCTGGAACCTGCGCATCGAGATCGCCGCCCGCCATACGGTCGAACGAAACGCCGAGCGCCGCGAGCGGCCTCCCCACGAGCATCGTCAGCGCGAGGAACAAAAGCCCCGCAACGATCACGATGCTGGCCGCCGAGAGCGCATACATCGACGCCTTCGTCTGCGAGATCGTGGCTTCGAGCGTCGCGATCGGCACGGCCACCACAAGCGCCCAGGAGTCGGCCGTATTGCCGGCCGCGATCGGCGTCGCATGGAAGCGCCACATCGCCCCGTCGCTGCCCGCCGCATCGACCGAGACCACGCCCTTGCCCTCGATGGCCTGGCGGGCCGCCGCCGACGACGGCGCATCGAAATCCGAAAGCGACTTGCCGATTGCGTCGCCGTTCGGATGCGTCACCGCCACGCCATCGCGTGAAACCAGCGACACGAATCCGGTCCCGAACGGCTTGATCTGCTGCATCGCCTCGTTGAGGCTCTGGAGATTGATGTCGACACCGCCGATGCCGACCGTCTTGCCGCCGACCACGATGGGCACGCTGAACGAGGTGATCACCACCTCGCGGCCCGCGATCGGATAGAGGTAGGGCTCGATGGCGACGGCACGGTTGGCCTTCAGCGGCACCTGATAGTATGTGCCCGTCTCCGCCTTGTCGTAATCGACCAGCGGCTCGCGCACGATCTTGTCGCCCGGGCGGTTCCAATAGGGCACGAACCGGCCCGTCGCGTCATGGCCTGGCGTGTTGACGAACTCAAGGTCCCGCCCGTCGAGCGCCTGCGGCTCCCAGCCGGTCCAGACGCCGAGAAGATCGGTGTTCTTTTCGAGGATGCCCTTCAGGATCTCGTCCAGCACGGCCCGGTCGACCATGCCTTTGGACTTGAGCGCGGCGCTCGTCGTGGCGATGTTTTCCGCCACCCGCGCGGCAAGATCGAGCTTTTTGCTCACGTCCAGCGCCTGGCTGAAGGCGATGGTGTCCTGAATCTCGGCATTCTGGCTATCGATCACGGAGCCTGCACTCTGCGCCAGGAAGTAGGTTCCGATTCCGAACACGGCTGCGATGGCAACCGCGGCAACGAGCGCAATTTTTACGGGAAGAGACTGGAGGTGCATGTTGCAGGTTCCACATAGATAACAAATGGATAAATCGTCCTGCACACAATCGGCTTTAATATTTAAATATCGGTCACTATAACACCGTCCTCAGCATAATTTCGTTCGTTTCTAAAAAGCCTTGCCGCCGCCGGCTGATAAACCGATGTAGAAGCGGCCGGAAGGAGCATGAAAAAGGGAAAGCGCGGCGCGCCGGCGCGGCCGTCGATGCCGGATCGGCGTCCCCAGGAACGAAGCGCGCGGGCTCTCGAACGGCTCGCCAGGCTCGAAATTCGAACCTCTCAATTTGAATTTACTGAAAATTTCCCGCCCACGCAGCCCTGAGACGGCACGTCGTTTGACACACGCCCGTTCCTCTCCCATGTTCCCGGGCCCCAGTATTGGGCCAAGTTTCAAGCAAAGCACCGTCCCGCGCAGCGCACCGCGTTGGGCAACCTCAGGTAGAACTGAGCGACAGACCTTCCCGTGCGCCCAAACGGTCAGGGGCGAGAAAGCACAAGATGAACGTCGTCATCGTAGAATCGGCCGCCAAGGCCAAGACGATCAACAAGTACCTCGGCAGCAACTATAAGGTGCTGGCCTCCTTCGGGCACGTGCGCGACCTGCCGTCCAAGGACGGCTCCGTCGACCCGGAGCAGGATTTCTCCATGACGTGGGAGATCGACCAGGGCTCGAAGAAGATCATCAGCGAGATCACGGAGGCCGTGAAGAAGGCCGACAAGCTCATCCTCGCCACCGACCCTGATCGCGAAGGCGAAGCCATCTCCTGGCATTTGCTCGACATCCTGGAAAAGAAAAAGGCCCTCAAAAAGGGCCTTTCTGTCGAGCGTGTCGCGTTCAACGCCGTCACCAAGGACGCAATTCTCGCGGCCCTCGCCGCCCCACGCCAGATCGACGAGCCGCTCGTCGACGCCTATCTCGCCCGCCGCGCGCTCGATTATCTCGTGGGCTTCACGCTCTCGCCGGTGCTGTGGCGGAAGCTGCCCGGCGCGCGCTCGGCAGGCCGCGTACAATCTGTCGCCCTCCGCCTCGTCTGCGACCGGGAAGCCGAGATCGAGGCTTTCCGGACCGACGAATACTGGACCATCGAAGCAACCCTCGTGACGGGCAAGAGCGAGGAGTTCCCTGCCCGCCTCCACGCCATCGAGGGCACCACGCTCAAAAAGCTCGACATCAAGGACGAGACGACGGCAACCGAGATCAAGCGCGCGCTCGAAAAGGGCGCCTTCCGCGTGGTGTCCGTCGAAAGCCGCGACGTGAAGCGCAATCCTTATGCGCCCTTCGCCACCTCCACGTTGCAGATGGACGCCTCCCGCAAGCTCGGCTTCTCCGCCAAGCAGACCATGCAGGTCGCCCAGCGTCTCTACGAAGGCATCGACGTCGGCGGCGAAACCGTCGGCCTCATCACCTACATGCGAACCGACGGCGTCACGATCATCCCCGAGGCCATCAACGCCATCCGCGGGCTCATCGCGCGCGACTATTCGCAGAAGTACGTTGCCCCCTTCGTGCGCGAATATAAAACGAAAGCCAAGAACGCTCAGGAAGCGCACGAAGCCATCCGCCCGACCGACGTCAAGCGCACGCCCGCATCCGTCGCCCGCTACCTCGACAAGGATCAGGCCCGCCTCTACGAGCTGATCTGGAAGCGCGCCGTCGCGAGCCAGATGGCGTCCGCCGAGTTCAAGCAGACGACCGCAGACATCGAAGTGAAGGGCCGCGACGGCAAGACGTACACGCTGCGCGCCACCGGCTCCGTCGAGAAGTTCGACGGCTTCCTCAAGGTCTACGACGAAGGCCGTGACGACAAGATCCGCGTGGTCGAGAAGGGGAAGGAAGATACCGCCGACGACGAGGACTCAAACCGCCGCCTCCCCGCGCTCGCCGAAGGCGACGCGCTCACCGACCGCGGCATCGAAGCCGAGCAGCACTTCACGCAGCCGCCGCCGCGCTATTCCGAAGCGACCCTCGTCAAGAAGATGGAAGAACTCGGCATCGGCCGCCCGTCGACCTACGCCTCGACCCTCGCCGTGTTGCAGGAGCGCGATTACGTCCGCATCGACAAGAAACGCCTGATCCCCGAGGACAAGGGCCGCCTCGTCATCGCGTTCCTCGAAAGCTTCTTCAAGAAGTACGTCGAGTTCGACTTCACCGCCGACCTTGAGGAAAAGCTCGACCTCATCTCGGCGGGCGACCTGGAATACAAAATCGTGCTGCGCGATTTCTGGCGCGACTTCACCGCCGCCGTGAACGAGATCAAGGATCTGCGTGTCGGCGACGTGCTCGAAGCTTTGAACGAGTTGCTCGGGCCGCACGTCTTCCCCGCAAAGGAGGACGGCTCCGACCCGCGCCTCTGCCCCAAGTGCGGCACCGGCCGCCTCTCGCTCAAGATCTCCGGCAAGTCGGGCGCCTTCATCGGCTGCGGCAATTACCCCGACTGCAAATATACGCGTCAGCTTTCCGGCGACGCCTCCGGCGTGGACGGCGACCGCGAGTTGGGCTTCGACCCCGACACAGGCCTCCCCATCCTCGTGAAGTCCGGCCGCTTCGGCCCCTACCTTCAGCTCGGCGAGGGCGAAGGCGACGAGAAGCCGAAACGCTCGTCCATCCCGAAGGGCATCGACGCAGCCAACATCGACTTCGAAAAGGCCGTGCAGCTCCTCTCGCTTCCGCGCGAAGTCGGCATCCATCCCGAGACCGGAACGCCGATCACCGCTGGCCTCGGCCGCTACGGCCCCTTCGTGCAGCACGACGGCACCTACGCCAACGTCGAGAGCATCGAGGACGTGTTCACCGTCGGCTTGAACCGCGCGGTGACGCTGCTCGCTGAAAAGCGTGCCGGCAAAGGCGGACGCTTCGGCCGCGCAGCCGCCAAGACCGTCCTCAAGGAGCTCGGCGAGCATCCCGGCGGCGGCGGCAAGATCCAGGTTCTCGACGGCAAGTACGGCCCCTACGTGAGCCACGACAAGGTCAACGCCACCGTGCCGAAGGGTATGGATCCGGCGACACTGACCGTCGACGACGCCGTCCGTCTGCTGCAGGAGCGCATCGCCAAGGGCGGCGGCAAGAAGAAGCCCGCACGCGGCAAGGCCGCCGCGAAGGCGAAGCCCGAGAAAGCCGAATCCAAGCCCGTAAAGGCAAAGGCCAAAGCGCCCGCCAAAAAGGCCCCCGCGAAGAAGGCGGCGACCAAAGCCAAGAAGCCCGCGGCAAAAGCAAAAGCGTCAGCCAACGGCTGACGCTTGACAGACGGCAACGCCGGCACCTCTCCCCGATCAGCCTCGCGACGCGACGGAGGGTACAAAAAAGCGCCCGCGGTGGTCTTGCGGACGCCCAGGATTGCCAGCCGACCATGATCGCTTCAGGCCCTATCAGCCTGAAGCGTGAATCATCGGCCTGGCTAAAGAAACCAAGCCGGCCGCTGAAAAGATATCAGGCCTTTCGCTTCTTTCGCGCAGCGTATCGCAAATCGCGCATGGCCTTCTGTTCCGCGAGCAGCGCGACCGCCTGATCCGCCTCTTCACGCGCCAGGCGCTCCTTAAGGGCTTCCTGCTCCGCCCGTTCCGCGGCTTCTTTGGCTGCAAGCTCGATAGCCGCTTGCGCCTTCGCCTCTTTCCGGGCCTCGCGAGCGGCAACGATCGCCTGGCGTTCCGCCTTCCGCTGAAGAACCGTTGGGTCGTCTGGTGCCGGCTTCTGGGCGCGCCGGAGCATCGCCTGCTTGGCTTCCGATGCCTTGAGGATGCGTGTACCGAAATTGTCGTGAGGCTGTCTCATAAGGTTCCGTTAATTGGGATTTGAGGGAGAAGGCGATCCAGGGGATCGCAACTGCGGGCACAATCCGCGCCTTCAGAAGGAAAAGTCTATCGCCGCGTGAAACCCAAGCCGATTGTCCCCAAGCCGATTGTCTAGGTCAGCTGCGGCCGGTAAACGGCCGCGCGGGGTTTCGCAGCCTGAAATGCCTGGCGGACGTGGTGGTCGCAGTAGGGACTGCCGTCCTTCTTCCGCTTGCCGCAAAAGTAAAAATTTCCCGCCGTCGGGTCGCCAAAGGGCCAGCGGCAGTCGTGAGGCAGCAGCGTCTCGACAGTTTTTCTCTCGTTAAGCGGGATGGTCAGCTCGCCATCATTGCTCAAGGGCGTAGTCTTGTTGGGATTATTGTTCATGGCTCTCTATAGCATAGAAATACGCATAGAGCGTGTGACGCATGACCACTGCCATCCATCATGTGGATTTTGTGCGGCGGCTTCCCCGCAATTTTCACCCGCTGGGTTGCATGTCTCCTTCTGAGCCGGCGCGCACGCACCGTTTAACGCAACCGGCAACGGGCGAGCCGCGCATCTGGTCACGCCGTTACGAAAAGTCTAAACTTAAAGACGTGGGGAGAGCGCAGAAGGAGAAGCAAAAATGCTCCGTCGCACCTCGGCTGTCGTTTCACTCCTCTGTCTCCTTCACACGGCCGCCGCCGCTCAAGAGCCACCCCCCGATCTCAACGCCGTCACCCTCTTCGAGAACGTCCGCATCTTCGATGGCAGGAGCGCCGCGCTGACGCCCCCCCGCAACGTGCTCGTTCGCGGCAACACCATCGCGAAAATCACCCCCGATCCCGTCCCCGTCGACCGCCGCGCCACGACCAGGATCATCGACGGCGGCGGGCGCACGCTCATGCCGGGCCTCATCGACGCCCATTGGCACGCGATGCTGATCCGCCCGAACCCCGCGCAAGCCATCGCGGGCGATGTCGGCTACAACAACCTCGCCGCCGGAGCCGAAGCGAGCGACACGCTTATGCGCGGCTTCACGACCGTGCGCGACGTGGGCGGCCCGGCATTCGGCCTCAAGCAAGCCATCGACGAAGGCGTCGTCGAGGGCCCGCGCATCTTCCCGTCCGGCGCGATGATCACGGTCACGAGCGGCCATGGCGACTTCCGCCAACTGTCCGATCTCCCGCGCCAGGTCGGCGGACCGCTCGCCCGCATGGAAGAGGTTGGCGGCGCCATGCTCGCCGACAGCCCCGACGAGGTGCGCCTGCGCGTTCGCGAGCAACTGATGCAGGGCGCATCGCAAATCAAGCTCACCGCAGGCGGCGGCGTGTCGTCGCCCTTCAGCCCCATCGACGTCTCGACATTCACAGAGGCCGAACTGGACGCCGCCGTCGAAGCAGCCGAAAACTGGGGCACATACGTCGCAGCCCACGCCTTCACCACAGCCGCCATCCGCCGCTCGATTTCCGCCGGCGTCAAATGCATCGAGCACGGCTTCCTGATGGACGACGACACCGCACGCCTCATCGCCGAGAAAGGCCTTTGGCTGAGCCTGCAGCCGCTTCCCGACGAGATGCGCCTCGGCTTCCCGGAAGGATCGATCCAGCGCATCAAGGCCGATCAGGTCTGGGACGGCATCGCCAAGACCTACGAACTCGCCAAGAAGCACGGCATCAAAACCGCCTGGGGCACCGACGTGCTGTTCTCTCGCGCATTAGCCCAGCGCCAGGGCGCGATCCTCGCCTCCCTCACGCGCTGGCTCACGCCCGCCGAAGCGCTCGCGACGGCAACCGCCACCAACGGTGAATTGCTCGCAATGTCCGGCGAGCGCAATCCCTATCCGGGCAAACTCGGCGTCATCGAGGAAGGTGCTCTCGCCGACATCCTGCTGGTCGACGGAAATCCGCTGGAGAACATCGATCTCATCGCGGATCCCGGCAACAACTTCGTCGTGATCATGAAGGATGGCCGCATCTACAAGAACACGCTATAGGGCGGCCCGCCGGACACGAGCCGCGGTGCCCTGCACAGTCAGGGTGAAGCCGCATTCAACGCATCGCGCAAGCGCTCGACATCCCGAAGCGGCGGCGCGCCGAACAAACGGCGATACTCGCGGCTGAACTGCGACGGGCTTTCGTAGCCCACTGCGTGCCCAGCCGTAGCCGCATCAACGCTTTGCGAGAGAATCAGCGTCCGCGCTTCATGCAAACGAAGCTGCTTCTGGTACTGAAGCGGGCTCATGCCCGTCACTGTTTTGAAATGCTGGTGCAGCGCCGAGGCGCTCATCCCCGCCGTCGCCGTCAACTCGTCCATCCGGAACGGCGCGCGAAAATTGCGCTTGATCCAGCCGATGGCTCGGTTCACCTGCTGCAGCTTGCTTTCGGCAAACGCGATTTCAGAAAGCCGCGCCCTCTGCTCGCCGCGCAACAAGCGATAGAGGATTTCGCGCATCGCCAGCGGCGCCAGAATGGGGATGTCCTGCGGCGAGGCCAACAGCTTGAGCAACCGTACGCTGGCGTCGATCAACTCGTCTGAAAGATCGCTCACACCGAGCGACGGCCCAGGCTGCGCCGTTGCCGCTGCCTTAAGATCGCCCTCCATCATCAGCGCCCCGATGACCGCCGGATCGAGATCGAGACGCAATCCCAGAAACGGCGCGGACGGGCTCGCCTCCATGATGTGCGAGACGATCGGCACATCGACCGAAACCACGAGATACTTGGACGCGTCGTAGAGATAAACCTGCTCGCCCACCATCACCTGCTTGCGCCCCTGGGCGATGATGCAGAACGCGGGCTCGTAGACCGAGTAAAGCGGCGTCGAAGGCTGCGAAAGCCGATGGAGAAACAGATGCGGGATGGACGTGGCGTGCGCGCCGTCCTCCTTGGAAAATCGTTCAATCAGCTCGGCAAGCTCGCGGATATCGGCCATCGATTATCCTCGGCAATCGTTGGGGTTTTCGAGCCTCACCATAGCGTCGCGAACAACCTGTGGCGACACCCGCACGCCAGTCTCGGAGAATTGGGCAAGAAGTCCAGAGGATCGGTCTACCGCTCTCCGCCCTCGTCTCCCCATCTTCCGCTCATCGGCGCACGCCGCCGAAACCGTTAAATGAGGAGAGAGAGCATGAGTGGCATCAAGGACAAGGTCGTGCTGATCACCGGCGCATCGAGCGGCATCGGCGAGGCCGCGGCACGGCTTCTCGCAGAACAGGGCGCTAAAGTCGTCGTCGGCGCGCGGCGGCTGGACCGCCTCGAAAAACTGGTGGCAGACATCACCGCGAAAGGCGGTACCGCCCGTTTCAAGGCCGTGGACGTCACAAAACGCGATCAGGTCCAGGCGTTTGCGGATTTCGCGCGCGAGGCCTTCGGGCGCGTGGACGTGATCGTCAACAATTCGGGCGTCATGCCGCTGGCCCCCGTCGAGGCGCTGAAAATCGACGAATGGGAGCGCATGATCGACGTGAATATCCGGGGCGTTCTCTACGGCGTCGCCGCCGTGCTACCCGAGATGAAAAAGCGCGGCTCCGGGCAGATCGTCAACGTCGCCTCCATCGCCGCCCACCTCGTCATGCCGACGGCCGCCGTCTATTGCGCCACCAAGCACGCCGTGTGGGCGTTCTCCGAGGGGCTCCGGCAGGAAAACCCCGACATCCGCGTCACGACGATCTCGCCTGGCGTCGTCGCGACGGAACTTGGCGACGACATCTCGGACGCTGCCACACGAGACATGCTTGCAGGCTTGCGCAATGCAGCCCTCACCCCCGATGCCATCGCCCGCGCCATCTCCTACGCGATCTCGCAACCTGGCGATGTCGAGGTAAACGAGGTCGTCGTCCGCCCCACTGCAAGCCCCCTCTGAGAACACCTATCGCGGGCCGTAAACATGCGGCCCGCGATAGCCGCAGTTGCAGTCACGCTGGCATCTCTTTCGCCGGTGCGTCGGTCGGCACCGGGGCCTCGGTGCTTTCCGGCGTCGTATCCTCGATCTTCGCAAACAGCGCATCGACACGCGCGCGCTCCGCCTCCGTTTGCGGAATGAGATACGCCGCCGCCACGTAGATCGCGAGGTTCGCCGCCAGCGCGACCAAGCCCGACGTAAGGCCGTACGCCCAAGGCAGCGAAATCGGATAGAAATATTCGAGCACGATAACGAGAGCGAACCCCGCGCTCATTCCCGCAATCGCCCCCGCCGCGTTGCCACGCTTCCAAAAGAGCCCGAGGAACTGCGGCACCGCAAGCTGGATCACGCCCTGATAGGCGAGGATGGCGATCGCGAACAGAGCCGGAAGTTCGAGTGTCGCAAGCCACGCCGAGAGCAGCGTCAAAACCACCATGCCGCCCTTCGCCACCACGATCAGCTGGCGATGGTCGAGCGCCCAATAGGTGCCGACGAGATCGTTCGCGAGTTGCGCACCCGTCGCCTGGATATGCCCGTCGATGTTGCCCATCGAAGCCGCCATCACGACAACGCCCGCGAGCGCGAGCAGCCAGAGCCCGCCCGCTTCCAGGCTCACGATGAAGATGACCTCGTCCGGCTTTTCGGCCACGCCCGGAATCTGCGAGCCGAGCATCCCGAACACGAGCAGCGTGGTCGCGAACACCAGCGCCAGCGGAACAGCCAGCGCCGCCGACTTCTTCAAACTGCGCACACCGTCCGCCGTATAAAGCCGCACGAAGATTGCGGGCCAGCACCAGCCGCCGATGGTCCCCGTGAGCAGCAGGCTGAACACGAACAGCGGCCCTTCCGCCGAGCCGAGCCCCGGGATGGACAGCATCTTGGGATCGAGCGAGGCAAACGTGATGCCCTTCGCCGTCACCATCCAGGCGATCATACCGGCCAGGATCGCCGTGCCGCCGACGTAAGCGACAAGCCCCTGCGCCATGTCCGAGATGACGACGCCACGCATGCCCATCCACACCGTCCAGATCTGCCGGAACGCGATCACCGCCACGCCGAGGACCACCGCATTCTCGAACGAGAGCGATTGAAGAGACAGGTGTTGAAACAGGAAGCCGAGCGACAGCATGCCCATGATCAGCCACGGCAGCCCCGTCACGATTCCGAGCACTGCGCTGATCGGCCGGATGTGACGCGAGCCGAACCGGAGCGCCAGCAAATCCGACTGCGTCCTGAGGTCGAACGCCTTGCCCCACACCCACACCGGCTTGGCCATCAGGTACATCAGCACCACGGTGAGCATCGTGTACGTCACGAAGTAGAACGAGAGAGCGCCCACGCTCGCAGCCATGCCGCCGAAGGCGGTGATGACGGCACCGGGAAAGTAGGTGTTGAGAAACGACATCGCCTGGAAGCGCGCATCGAACGAGCGCCCGCCCACCGCATAGTCCGAGAACGTGCGGTCCCGGATCCAGCTCAGCATGAGAATGACGACGATGACGAGGAAGAAGACGGCGAGCGCGCCGAACGTAACGATCATGGCCCGAAGCTCCCCGCGGCAACCTCGGCCAGGTACGCGGCAACCAGGCTCGTGCACACGAACAGCGCAGCGGCAACGAAGTAGAACACCGCCGCGGGCACACCGAGCACCATCGCACTTCCGGTGACCGCCCAATGCAGCGGCGGCGTCAGCACCAGCAGCGCATCGAGCACGAACCATCCGTAAATCCACAGCGGCGTGCCGTGGAAGCGCCGTCTCAGCACACTCATGAGTTCCCCCCTCTGCCCCGGACCGCAAGCCTCGGCGCACGAACATCTTGCGCATGAGAGCGGACCGGCGTGTTGGTCCGGTTGGATCGCGACCCTGCGCCTCATTATCGCGCCCCGGGGATACAGAACTTGTAGGAACGTGCTGCCGGCCAGAGCCAGAGCACGTCCCCGGCGCCCGCCGATCCTGCTGAAAAAGCGCGGGGACATCGCGCAGCCGCTTCTATCCCGCGCGGAACGCCTCTAAGGTCGCCGCCCATGGCAAAGAAACCACCCAAAAAGCGGCTCCCTCCCAAAGGCGTCCGGAAAGGCTTCCGTCCGGCGTCGGCCAAACAGCGCGCCGCAGGCGAAACGCTGCCCACCCGCGAGCAGATTCTCACCTTCCTGCGCGAGAGCGAGAGCACGGCGGGCAAACGCGACATCGCCCGCGCCTTCAACGTCAAGGGCCCGGCCCGCACCGGCCTGAAACGCCTCCTCGCCGAGATGGCGGACGAAGGGCTCCTTGCGGGCACGAAGAAATCGTTCCACGAGAAAGGCACCCTGCCGCCCGTCACCGTCATCGAGGTCACGGGCCGCGACGACGACGGCGACCTCGTGGCGCGCCCGGCCGTCTGGAAAGACGCCGACGGAGAGCCCCCGGCCATCCTCCTCCTCGCGCACACGCCGCGCTCGGCCACACAATCGGCTGCCATCGCCATCGGCGACCGCGTGCTCGCCCGCATCAACCGCCTCGATCAGCCGGACGTCGAAGGCATCTCCTACGAAGCCGAACCGATCCGCGTGCTCCCGCGCGAGCGCCGCCGCCAGCTCGGCATCTTCCGCACCCGCAAAGGCGGCGGCGGCACCATCGAACCCATCGACCGGCGCGAACTGCGCGCGTGGTCCATCAGTCCCGGCAACGACGCCAAAGCCGCCGACGGCGATCTCGTCCGCTTCGATCTTTCCGCCCGCGACCGCCGCTCGATCGCCGAAGCCCGCGTCCTCGAAAGCCTCGGAAATCCCAACGATCAGCGCAAGATCAGCCTGATCGCAATCCACGCGCACGGACTTCCCGACGACTTCCCGGCCCCCGTCGTCGCAGAAAGCGAAGCGCTCGAAGCCTTCGACGGAAACGGCCGCACCGATCTGCGCAACGTGCCGCTGATCACGATTGATCCCACGGATGCGCGCGACCACGACGACGCGGTCCATGCCGAGCCCGATCCCGATCCAAAAAATCCGGGCGGGCACATCGTCACCGTCGCCATCGCCGACGTCGCACATTATGTCCGCCCCGGCACCCGCCTCGACAAAGAGGCACGCCTTCGCGGCAACTCGGTCTATTTCCCGGATCGCGTCGTGCCGATGCTGCCCGAACGCATCTCGAACAACCTCTGTTCGCTGCGTGAAGGCGAGGAGCGCCCGACGCTCGCCGTCCGCATGATCTTCGATGTCCACGGCAAAAAGCGCCGCCACACGTTCCTGCGCGCCGTGATGAAAAGCGCAGCGAAACTCAGCTACCAGGAGGCGCAGGCCGCCATCGACGGCCACATCAGCGAGAAGTGCGAGCCCCTGATGGAACGCGCGCTCCTGCCGCTCTGGAACGCCTACGCCGCCCTCTCCCGCGCCCGCGACGCACGTGGCCCCCTCGACCTCGATCTCCCCGAACGCAAGATCGTGCTCGACGGCACGGGCCGTGTCGCGCGCGTCGTCGTGCCGGAACGGCTCGACGCCCATCGCCTGATCGAAGAGTTCATGATCCAGGCCAACGTCGCCGCCGCCGAAACGCTGGAACAGGCGAAAACGCCGCTCATCTATCGCGTGCACGATCAGCCCTCGAAAGAGAAGCTGAAAGCGCTCAAGGATTTTCTGGAAACGCTCGACATGAAATTCGCGGCCTCCACGGGCCTCAAGCCCGAAGCGTTCAACGCCGTGCTCGCACGCGCCAAAACTCTGCCAGTTCCGGAACTCGTGAACGAGGTCGTCCTGCGCTCGCAGGCGCAAGCCGAGTATACCCCGCAGAACATCGGCCACTTCGGTCTCAACCTCGCGCGTTACGCGCACTTCACGTCGCCCATCCGCCGTTATGCGGATCTCGTCGTCCATCGCGCGCTCATCCGCGCCTTGAAACTCGGCCCCGATGGCCTGACGGATGCGGATCTGCCGCATCTTTCCGACACGGCGAAAGAAATCTCCGAAGCCGAACGCCGCGCCATGTCCGCCGAGCGCGAGACCATCGATCGCCTCATCGCCGCCCACCTCGCCGACCGCATCGGCGCCACCTTCGAAGGCCGCATCGCGGGCGTCACGCGCTCGGGGCTGTTCGTGAAGCTGAAGGACACGGGCGCCGACGGCTTCATCCCGGTCTCGACCCTCGGACAGGATTATTTCGCCCACGTCGAAGAGGCCCACGCCCTCGTCAGCACGCGAAGCGGCGAAACCTATCAGCTCGGCGATCCCGCAACCGTCCGCCTCGTCGAAGCCGTGCCGACAGCGGGCGCGTTACGCTTCGAAATGATCTCGCCCGGAAAAAAGGGCAGTTCCACGCATCGCCTCAAGGGCGTCCGCACGCGCCACCGCCCTCGCCCGCGGCGATAGCCAAGCCCCCGACGATACGTCACGGTTGAGCAACCCGCCCCCTTGGGCCTAATAAGGCCGTGCGGTCGCCTGTCCGGCAGGTCCCCTTTCGGAGGAACCCTCACTCATGATCGAATACCACGCGACATCGCCCGCCGCCGAACCCAAGCGCGAGGTCTGGCCGGCCGTTTCGCTCGGATTGAGGATGCTGTGCCCCGCCTGCGGCAAAGGCCCCATGTACGGCAAGTACCTCAAGGTAACCCATTCCTGCCCGTCCTGCAGCGAAGAGTTGCACCACCAGCGCGCCGACGACGCGCCGCCTTATTTCACGATGAGCATCGTCGCGCACATCGTGGTCGCAGGCGTCCTCATTCTCGAACGTATGTACGCGCCGCCGACCTGGGTGCATCTTTCGATCTGGCTGCCACTCACCGTGCTGCTCAGCCTTTTGATTCTGCCGCGCGTGAAGGGCGGATTGGTCGGCCTGCAATGGGCGCTGCGGATGCACGGCTTCGGCGGCGCACCCGACGAGCCGGAGCCGGAGCCAACGCCCAGCCGTGGTCCGGCGGTGTGAAGGGCAAGGCTTGAAACCACCGCCCTCCATATTGCGACGCACGAGCCCATCGTGCCCGACGCCATCTCCGCTCCCGCCTTCGCCGCCGCAGCGTGCCGGACCGCAAGCCACCCAGGCCCTGCGCCCGCGCGATGCCGCAACCCTCGTCATCGTGGATCGTTCGGCGCCAACCCCGCGCGTTCTCATGGGCCGGCGCCATCCGGGCCAGGTGTTCCTGCCCGACACGTTCGTGTTTCCCGGCGGACGCGTCGAACCGGCCGACCGCGCACTCGCGCGCCGGCTCGCCCTTCCGCCCCGCGAAGCCGAACGCCTGAGCTATGCCGTCCACGGCCGCCCGACAGACGCGCGCGCGGCAGCCCTCGCCCTCGCTGCCATTCGCGAAACCTTCGAGGAAACCGGCTTCGTTCTCGGCACGCCGGCGTCGGGCCCGCCCTCAGCCGCCCCTGGCGCTTGGCTCGATTTCATGCGCGCCGGACACCACCCGCGCCTCGACGGCCTCACCTTCTTCGCCCGCGCGATCACCCCGCCGGGCCGGACCCGCCGGTATGACACGCGCTTCTTCCTGACCGATGCCGCCGCCGTCACGCACTGCCCCGGCAATCTCGACGGCGAGTTGCTCGACATCGATTGGTTTACGCTCGATGAAGCCCGCCGCCTCAATCTCCCGTCCATCACGCACCACGTGCTGGAGGACGTCGCAAAACTCCTCGCACGCCCCGCCAAGCGGCTGGCCGCGCGCGATGTGCCGTTCTACCGCCACCGCTATGGCCGCTTCGAACGCACGCTCCTGAGGCCACCGGAGCAAAACGGTCGATAAGCCGCGGCGGCGAAACAATACGAAAGGTAAATTGACCGCGTCGCCAGCTTGACACCAAAGGCGCGGGCAGTATGTTGCGCGTTCCGAATTACCGACTGGATCCAGTTCGAGACTTAAGATCAATGGCCAAGCAGATCGTTCAGAAAATCAAGCTGCTCTCCACGGCAGGCACCGGCTTCTTCTACGTTACGAAAAAGAACCCGCGCACCTCGACCGAGAAGCTGAGCTTCCGCCGTTACGACCCGGTCGTGCGCAAGCACGTCGAGTTCAAGGAAACCAAGATTAAATAGCGCACACGCCAGCATTTTAAGGCGTGCGTGATCGCAGTGTTTAAGGAGCCCGGCATCGCCGGGCTGAAATTTCAGGAAAGCCGGCTGAAGGAGAATGGCCGCGAACGCCCTTGACCAGGGCCCGTAACCGCTCGGCAGCGGGGTAAGCATTCCGAGAAAGCGACGGACCCTGGCCTAGTGACCAGATGGTGTCAAAGAGGGCGTTGACGCTCCACCTGGTGTCGCAGCAGATCCTGAAACCCACTACGATTTCCCGCTCCACCGGGAGATGCGGCGGACCCAATGAAGCAGGGAACTGGTCAGCCCGACGCGCCGGCAAAGAAAATTGCTCGGAGCGCGCTGGCATGGAATTTGTTAGCGGTTTCCCTCCGTGCGCGAGACTGGCAGAAGAGAGGGGCGATTGCAAGATTAGAGCTTGACCATTGCGTGGCGAGCACTCATCGCGTTCGAATCGAGGTTAACTCGCGCAACGAGCGGACCGGCGGCGCTGCACGCACCGCGCCCAGCGTCTCCGAGCCGTGACGAAACAAGAAGTGAACTCGGTTTTTCGATTAAACCGGAGAGCGTTATGCGCGCTCCCTCATGCAGCGTCAGAAACGACCTGATTACGACCCTGTCTTTTCGCCGTATAAAGCGCGTTGTCGGCTCGCTTGAACAGCGCTTCAGCCGTGTCGTCGTCCCCATCCCAGGTTGCGAGCCCCACGCTCGCCGTCACCCAGATTGTCCGGTCGGGGCCGATGGTGAACGGCTCGGATGCGACACAAGCACGCACGCGCTCGCCAATGTGCCCTGCAAGCACCGGATCTGTGTCCGGCATGATGATCAGGAACTCTTCGCCACCAAGGCGGCATGCCAGATCCGAGCCCCGCGTATAGCGTCGGAAACGGTCCGAGAATTCCTTGAGCACGAGGTCGCCCGCGTCGTGCCCGTAGCTATCGTTCACATGCTTGAAATGGTCGATATCGGCGATCAACACCGAGAGCGAGCGCCGTGAGCGCAGCGCATCCTGGATCAGCGTCTTGAGATGGCGCTCCATGTAGCGCCGGTTGTGCAGCCCCGTGAGCGGATCGGACACCGAAAGCTCCACGCTCTCGCGCAAACGATTACGGAGATAGTCCGAGAAGCGCTTCCGCCGGATCTGCGTCTTGACCCGCGCCAGAAGCTCGTGCCGCTCCACCGGCCGCATCAGGTAGTCGTTGACGCCCATGTCGAGCCCGCGCAGAAGCCGCGCCTCGTCGCCCGCGTCCACCATGATGAGAATGGGCAGATGCCGCGTCCGATCCATCGAGCGGACTTGCGAGCACAGCCGTAGCCCGTCCATCCCTTCGAGGCTCAACGCGACGACAAGCAGATCGAACGGCTGCATCGCGAGGTGCCGGAGCGCGATCTGCGGATCGGGCTCGATGTAGGCGTCGTGCACCTTCGCAAGCGCGCTCATCACACGCGACGACGAACGCGGATGATCGTCTATCACAAGCACACGGCCCGGCCCGTCGGAAAGAATTCCCGCCAGCACGTCGTCGTCGGCAAGCCCCATTTCCCGGCTCGTCGTCACGCGCATCAGCATTTCGTCGTTGAGCATCTTGAGCCGCGCGAGGCTCTTCACGCGCGTCACGAGCGCAATGTCGTCCACCGGCTTGGTGAGAAAATCGTCGGCCCCGCAGTCGAGCCCCTGAACCTTGTCGGAGACCTGATCCAGCGCCGTCACCATCACCACAGGGATGTGCAGCGTCGAAGACGAACTCTTGAGACGACGGCAAACTTCGAAGCCGTCCATGCCCGGCATCATGACGTCGAGCAGCACCACGTCGATGCGCTCGCGCTGGCAGATATCCAGGGCTTCCTGGCCGGACGACGCCGTCATCACCTCGAAATATTCGGCCTCAAGGCGCGCTTGAAGCAAGCGGACATTGGCAAGGATATCGTCGACGACGAGAACTCTGGCAGTCATAACTAATACTCACACACACCTGAACGCGCGCACGCACGAATTCCGCGCGCCTCAGGCCTCCCCGGCAAATCGTCTGACCGTTTCGAGAAATACGGAGACCGAAATCGGCTTCGAGACATAGGCCTCGCATCCGCCCGACCGGATGCGCTCCTCGTCTCCCTTCATGGCGAAGGCCGTGACCGCAACGACAGGAATGTCGCGCAGTTCCTCGTCCTCCTTGAGCCACTTCGTGACTTCGAGGCCGGAAACCTCCGGCAACTGGATATCCATCAGGATCAGATCCGGCCGATGAACGCGGGCGAGCGTCAGCGCGTCGAGCCCGTTCCTGGTCTGCACGGTCAGGTAGCCGTAGGCATCGAGCAGATCGTGGAAGAGCTTCATGTTGAGCTCGTTGTCTTCCACGATGAGCACGGTTTTAGCGGCGCGCGGGCTCACCTCGCCCTGCGTCTGGCTCTCGACGGCCGTGTTCCTTGCTTGATAGGTCATCGTCGAGTGTCTTTGCGCTGCCCCGCCACTACCTGCACCGATTCTGCGGGTCTAAGAGAGCGAGTATGCACGTGTTAGCTTAAGCAACTGTTGAAAGCTTTGCCGCGTTACGGAATAGCGGGCTAAACCCCGGACGAAACGGACAAAAAGGACACCGCGAGAGATGGCAAAACGCGAACCGGAACCGGGCCTGCAAGACGCTGAAACCGTGGGCCTTGCAGCCCTTGCCTTCCTGGCCGAGGACGCCCCCCGTCTCGGCCGCTTCCTGGCCCTCACCGGCATCGGTCCGGACCAGCTTCGGAGCGCCGCCGACGCCCCCGAAACGTTGTTGGCCGTCCTCGATCACCTGCTCGGAGACGAATCCCTTTTGCTCGTCTTCGCGTCCACCCGCGGCATCCGGCCGGAAACCCTCGTACCGGCCCGAGAGGCGCTCGCCCGCACCCTCGGCAGCGAGACCGTCCATGAATGACGGCAAGCTCCGTCTCGGCATCGATCTCGGCGGCACCAAGATCGAAGGCTGTATTTTAGGCCCCGACGGATCGGAGGCCGCACGCCAGCGCATCCTCGCACCGCAGGGCAACTACGACGACACGCTCGCGGCCCTCGCGGGCCTGATCCGCGATCTCGAAAAGCAGGCGGCCGCTGCCGTGACCATCGGCATCGGTATGCCCGGCTCGCTCTCCCCATCGACGGGCCTTGTCCGCAACGCCAACTCGACGTGGCTCAACGGCCGCCCGCTGCGCCAGGATCTCGAAGCCGCCCTCGGCCAGCCGATCCGCTGCGCCAACGACGCTAACTGCTTCGCCCTCTCGGAAGCGACCGACGGCGCGGGCGCCGGCGCACGTTCGGTCTTCGGCGTCATCATCGGCACGGGCTGCGGCGGCGGCCTCGTCTTCGACGGTCACATTCTCGAAGGCGCGCGCGGCATCGGCGGCGAGTGGGGCCACAATCCGCTCCCCTGGGCCGAGCCCGACGAGCACCCGGGCCCGACATGCTGGTGCGGACGCAAGGGCTGCATGGAGATGTGGGCCTCCGGCACCGGGCTATCGGGCGACTACAAGCGCCGCACCGGAGATCTTGTGTCCGGCCACGAGATCGTCGCCCGCGCGGCCCTAGGCGAACCCGACGCACGCACGAGCTTGGATCGTCACGCCTCGCGCCTCGCGCGCGGCCTCGCCCACGTCATCAACATCGTGGACCCAGAAATCATCGTCCTCGGCGGCGGCCTCTCGAAACTGCCGCACCTCTACGACGTGCTGCCCGGTCTCGCCGCGCCCTACGTCTTCTCGGACGTGCCCGCAATCGTCATTCGCCCGCCGAAATGGGGCGACGCCAGCGGCGTACGCGGCGCCGCGTGGCTCTGGAACTGCACCTGAAGCTTACGGCGTCACGCCCTTGCACGGTGACGCCTCGAAGTACGTCAGCTCCTTAAGCTCGCCTTTGATGGCGAATTCGCCGTGATTGATGCGGAGACTGCTCGTCACGCCGTTCTCGTGAAACCGATAGCTCATCTCATAGAGCGGCACCGCATCCGCCTTGCCCGAATCCGGCGCGTAATAGCTCACGAGCACAGGCCACGACGGAACGTCGTCCAGCGCATCGCCGCCTTTAGCGAGCGCAATCGGCGTCCCCTGCCCCTCCTTCACCTGCCGCCCGATGGCTGTCGACGTCACGTAGACCTTGTCGCCCGTCTCCGACCCGTCGAACAGGTTCGCGGACAGCATGAACCGTCCCTCGCGCGCGGCCTGGATGATCGCCGTCGAATGCTGGATCGGGAAATAGATGTTGTCCGCAAGCTCGAATTCGCGCTCGGTCGGCTTCGCAAGATCGACCGTCACCGCGCCCGAGGACCCCGCGCGCGTCGCCTCGCCCTGCGTCTGCTCGGCCTGCACCTCGTTCTGGTACGTGCTGGTGGAGAAGCGCAAACGGCGAGCCGGCACGTCTTCCCAGCTCGATGTCCTGAGGTCCGTCGTCTGCACCTCGCCCTGCTGGTTCAGCGTCTGTGTGACGAAGCGCATACTCTGCGCATGACCTTCGCAGCGGTTACCCGAAAGCTCGTAGACAATCCGCCCTTCCACCGACACCACGCCGGATGCCGACGAGACAGTGTCAAGCGACAGATCGTAGACCGCCCGATGCGGCGCAAACACGACGTCCTTGACCGGGCCGCCCTTCGAAGATGCACCGGCTTTCGTCGCCCCAGGCCCACCGGCGCCAGCGCCCGCGGCCTGCGCATATTGCGGTTGCCACAGCACGGCCGCGGACAAGACCGTCAAGGCCCCGCCCATCGTCTTGAAAGCGCCCCTGAACAGCTCCGGCGCACGATCTCGCATTCTCGTTCATCCTGTTGAAATGGCGGAAAATAGGGCCAGGCAACATTCTGGCTCCCACCCCGCCAATACCATTGCCGGAATCTAAGGCACGGGAGCGGCGTTGCAAAGTCCGCTCCATCGAGTATTGAGGGGACCCTGACCATTCTGCGGCCATCCGCCCGCCACCAGCACCGGAGATTTCTGCCATGACCGGCACCATTGAGGACCGCTTGGCCTCGCTCGGCTATACCCTTCCCGCAGCCCCCGCCCCGGTCGCCAACTACGTGCCCTACACGATCGTCGGCAACCTCCTGTTCATCTCCGGCCAGATCTCGAAAGCCGCTGACGGCACGCTCGCGACGGGCGCCCTCGGCCGCGACCTCGACGTCGCCGCCGGTCAGGCCGCCGCGCGCCATTCCGCGCTCAATGTTCTTGCTCAGGCCAAGGCCGCCCTCGGCAGCCTGGAGCGCGTGGCCCAGATCGTCCGCCTCACCGGCTTCGTCAATTCCACGCCCGACTTCACCGACCACCCGGCCGTCATCAACGGCGCATCCGATCTTGTGGTCGAAGTGCTGGGTGACGCCGGCCGCCACACGCGCGCCGCCGTCGGCGTGTCGAGCCTGCCGCTCAACTCGGCGGTCGAGATCGACGCGATCATCCGCATCGCCGACTGATCGGCGGCTGGAGGGAGACGCCATGCTCGATCCCGTCTTCCTCCGCCCCATCGCTCACCGCGGCCTGCACGATGCGGCGAAGGGCATGATCGAGAACACGCCCGCGGCGTTCGAAGCCGCCATCGCCAAGGGCTACGCCATCGAGTGCGATCTCGTGGAAGCCGCCGGCGGTCTCCCCATCGTCTTCCACGACGACACGCTCGACCGGCTGACGGAAAGCACGGGCGCGGTCGCAGGTCTGGGCTCGGCCGATCTCCCGCGCATCCGCTTCAAAGAATCGAACACGACCGGAATCCCGACCTTCGCCGAGTTCCTGGCGCTCTGCGGACCCCGCGTCCCGCTTGTTGTAGAGATCAAGAGCGACTGGCGTCCGCCGCATCCGGCATTCCTGCACGAGATCGCGCGGCGTGCATTGGACCATGAAGGCCCCATCGCGCTCATGTCGTTCGACCCGGCGCTGATGGCTGCGCTTGCGCATCTCGCACCTGCCGTCCCGCGCGGCATCGTATCGGGGAGCTACCGCAACGCCGACGGCACGCCCTGGTGGCCTCGGCTATCGGGCTGGCGCACGTTCTGTTTGAGAAACCTTCTCGAAGACCGCGGCGCCCCGCCCGACTTCTACGCTTACGAAATCGACGCGCTGCCGACGTGGGCCACACGCTTCGCCCGCTGGCGCAACCGTCCCGTCTTCGCCTGGACCGTCCGCACGGACACGGACCGCGCACGCGCCGCCCACCACGCCGACGCACCGATCTTCGAAGGCTTCGAGCCTTAACTGACGAGTTACGCGTGGGCCAAGCCACCGACGCTTGATGGCCCTCGCCGCCGACTGCAAAACCACAACGCAGCCGAAGGCTCCAGGAGCAACGCGACCCGGGCCTAATGGCCCGCCCCCGCGGAGCGCCAGCGCACCTGCCAGGTGCGCGAACAGGCGCGTGAGCGAAAAAAACTACCTATCGATTTCCCCGAACACGATGTCGAGCGAACCGATGATCGCAGACACGTCCGCCAGCATGTGGCCCTTGTTGAGGAAGTCCATGGCCGCAAGATGCGGGAAACCAGGCGCGCGGATCTTGCACCGATAGGGCTTGTTCGATCCGTCCGCCACCAGATAGACGCCGAACTCGCCCTTCGGCGCTTCGACCGCGGCGTACACTTCGCCCGCCGGAACGTGGAAGCCTTCCGTGTAGAGCTTGAAGTGATTGATGAGCGCCTCCATCGAGCGCTTCATCTCGCCCCGCTTCGGCGGCACGACGCGCGGATTGCGCGCCGACACCGGCCCAGCACCGTCCGCGCTCGTGAGCATCCCGCACACCTGCTTCATGATCTTCACGCTCTCTCGCATTTCGAGCATGCGGATCAGATAGCGGTCGTAGCAGTCGCCGTTCTTGCCGATGGGAATGTCGAAATCGAGCTCGCTGTAGCATTCGTACGGCTGCGACTTGCGCAAGTCCCAAGCAGCCCCCGAGCCGCGCACCATCACGCCCGAAAAGCCCCACGCGAACGCGTCGTCGAGCGAAACCACGCCGATGTCTACGTTGCGCTGCTTGAAGATGCGGTTCTCCGTCAGCAGCCCCTCGATGTCGTCGAGAACCTTCAGGAACGGATCGCACCATGCATAGATGTCGTCGATAAGCTGGCGCGGCAGATCCTGATGCACGCCGCCGATGCGGAAATACTTGGCGTGCATCCGGCTGCCCGAGGCACGTTCGTAGAATACCATCAGCTTCTCGCGCTCTTCGAAGCCCCACAGCGGCGGCGTCAATGCGCCCACGTCCATCGCCTGCGTGGTAACGTTGAGGAGATGCGAGAGATGCCGTCCGATCTCGGAAAAGAGCACGCGGATGAGCTGCCCGCGCCGCGGGACTTCAAGGCCGAGAAGGCGCTCCGCCGCGAGACAGAACGCATGTTCCTGGTTCATCGGCGCGACGTAATCGAGACGGTCGAAATAGCCGATCGCCTGCAGATACGTCTTCGCCTCGATCAGCTTTTCCGTGCCGCGATGCAAAAGCCCCACGTGCGGATCGACGCGCTCCACCACCTCGCCATCGAGTTCGAGCACGAGGCGCAACACGCCATGCGCGGCCGGATGCTGCGGCCCGAAGTTGATGTTGAATGGACGGATCTCGGTCTCTGCCATGGTCAGCCCTGCCCCGTCTCCTTGCCGGCCGCGAAGGCCGCCATCACCTCAGCGCCGGTCATCTTGTTCGTCTCGTTCGCAAAATCGTAATAGCCGGGCTTCTCGTCCACGAAGATCTCGGCAACGAATGCCAGGCCCGTTTGATCGTCGAACGTCCCGGCCGACAGCGCGAAATGCTCCGCGCCCGAAAGCCGCCAGTAAAGCGATGTGCCGCACGTCTTGCAGAATGCGCGTTCGCCCCAGTCCGACGACTTGTAGACACCGATATTCTCGGCACCCTCAAACGCAACCGGGCCCTCGTGGTCGTGCGCGAAAAACGGCCCCGAAGCCCAGCGGCGGCACATGCTGCAATGACACACGCCGACCTCGCGCTTTTTAGGGTCGAACGAGAAGCGAACCGCGCCGCAAAGGCATCGACCGCTGAGCTGACCGCCTTCCGTCGCCATCGTCCGTCTCCTCCTCAGCCACCCGAAGCCGTAACTGCCGCAATAGGATCTGCTCCGGCGCCCTGCGCCTTGTCGTTCACATGGCTCACGAAGCGCGCCCAAGGCACCACCATGCGCTCGTGCCGGCCCTTGCCGATCACCTCGACGCCGTCGTGCGCCACCACGTCGAAAGCAATCCGCCGCCCTGTGACGCTTGTGCAGGTCGCATCCACCGTCACCACCTGCCCCGGCACCGTCGCGCCAGAGTGCGAAACGTCGACGTGGATCCCGAGCGAGCCTTCACCCGCATCGAGATGCGGCTTCAAAACTTCGAGGCATGCCCACTCCATCAGCCCCACCATGAACCCGGTCGCGAACACACCCGGCATCGCGCGGAAATCTGCCGATTCCGGATAAAGGTTCGGCACCGTCTTCTCGGCCGTCACCGTGAAGGTGAGCCGCGCCGTCGCACCGGCTTCGAGCGTCGGCTTCATGCGCGGCTGGCCTTTTCGTCGCCCGGCAGCGTGTAATCGGGACCTTCCCACGGGCTCTCGAAATCGAACCGGCGGAACTCCTGTACGAGCTTCACGGGCTCGTACACCACGCGCTTCGCGTCGTCGTCGTAGCGCACTTCCACATAGCCGGTGAGCGGGAAGTCCTTGCGCAGCGGATGGCCCTGGAACCCGTAATCGGTGAGCAGACGGCGCAAGTCGGGATGCCCCGTGAACAGAACGCCATACATGTCGTACGTTTCGCGCTCATACCAGTTCGCAGCCGGAAACACACCGATGACCGACGGCACCGCCGTCTCCTCGTCGGTCTCCACCTTGACCCTGATCCGCTGGTTCAGGCGTGGCGACAGCAGATGATAGACGACGTCGAAACGCCGCTCCCGCGCCGGCCAGTCCACGCCGCAAATGTCGATCAGAACCTCGAAGCGGCACCTAGGATCGTCGCGCAAGGTCGTGAGCACATCCACGATGCGCGCCCCGTCCGCGACGAGCGTCAACTCGCCCACCGCAATTGAGCGTTCGCGCACGGCGTCGCCAAGCGTCGATACGATATGCGTTTCAAGATCGGTCAGCACTGTCTCTTCCATGACGGCCGCGTATCCCTGCCCGCGATTATCTCTCGATCGTTCCTGTCCGCCGGATCTTCCGCTGCAGCAGAAGCACGCCGTAGAGCAGCGCCTCCGCCGTCGGCGGACAGCCCGGAACGTAAACGTCGACGGGCACGATCCGGTCGCAGCCGCGCACGACCGCATACGAATAATGGTAATAGCCGCCGCCGTTCGCGCAGCTTCCCATCGAGATCACGTAGCGCGGCTCGGGCATCTGGTCGTAGACCTTGCGGAGCGCGGGCGCCATCTTGTTGGTCAGCGTGCCGGCGACGATCATCACGTCCGATTGGCGGGGCGACGCGCGTGGCGCGAAGCCGAACCGTTCGAGATCGTAGCGCGGCATCGAGGCCTGCATCATCTCGACCGCGCAGCACGCGAGCCCGAACGTCATCCACATCAGTGAGCCCGTACGCGCCCAGTTGATGAGGTCGTCCGTCGTCGTGACGAGGAAGCCCTTGTCGCCAAGCTCGTTCGAGATCTCGGTGAAGAACGGATCCGGCTGCACGAGCGCACGCGAGGCGCCGCCTGCCCCTTCCTTGGGCTTGTCGAATACGAATTCGGGAGGAACGATCAATCCCATTCGAGCGCTCCCTTCCGCCATTCGTAGATGAAGCCAATCGTGAGCACGCCGAGAAACACCATCATCGACCAGAAGCCGAAGCTCCCCGTATCCGCGAACGTCACCGCCCACGGAAACAGGAACGCGATTTCGAGATCGAAGATGATGAACAGGATCGCCACAAGATAGAAGCGCACGTCGAACTTCATGCGCGCGTCGTCGAAGGCGTTGAAGCCGCACTCGTAGGCGGAAACCTTCTCCGGATCGGGATTGCGAACCGCGACCAGGAACGGCGCCAGCATCAGCGCGCCTCCGATCGCGAGCGCCACCCCGATGAACACGGCAAGCGGCAAATAGTCGGTAATGAGCTGGTCCATCGCGTCCGTCCTCCCGGGGTCCCTCGCAGCCAAACGCGAGAGCCTACCGCGGCGCAAAATACACTCCTCGTGTTAACCCAACGGGTCACGCACGTGCAACAGATACTACGTCTACCAACGCCTCCCCAGCGACACATTGAGCCGCAACAACGCGGAGACTGAGACAATTCGTTCCGAGCCTATCTCGGGCGAGCGTGGCAGTAAGCCCGCAGCGATTCTCGTTCGAGGCGTACCGCCCATGACGGTCAGAGACCTGCCCCGCCCGTCCGCGGCAACCTTGAGCCTGCTGGGGCACCTCCAGGCGGCGCCCGCCGCCGTCGTCTTCGCCCTCGTTCTCTCCGCCTGTCTGTTCGGCATAGCCACCCGGCCCGCCGGATTTCTCGCGGCCGTGTGGCCCGCGAACGCCCTCCTTCTCGGCTTGTTCGTGCGCCATCCGCGCTTCGCAACCCCCGCGGGCTGGGGCGCGGCCATCGCCGCCTATGTGGTCGCCGACCTCGCCACCGGAGCCACCCTCCAGAAAACCCTGCTGCTGACCTCCGGCAATCTCGTCGCCGTTTTCACAGGCTATCTCCTCTATGCCCGGCTCGGAGACGACGACAGACGCCTGAAGCGCCCGTTCTCGGTCCTCTACCTTACCCTCATCTCCGCGGCGGCGGCCGGCGCGGCCGGCATCGTCGGCGCTGTCGTGAACCCCATCCTGTTCCATGGGAGCGCCCTGGAAGGGCTCCTGTTCTGGACCGTGACGGAGTTCGTGAACTTCATTGTGCTGCTTCCGATGGCGCTAACCCTGCCCGCACCCCGCTGGCCGGCGCGCCACGAGTGGCGCGAGTTCGACGTCCCGCTCCTGATGTCGAAAACCGCCCCCATCCTGGCCCTCATCCCGTCCTGCCTCGCCAGCCATTGGATCGGCGGCCCCGGCGCGATGGCGTTTCCGGCTCCCGCCCTGCTCTGGTGTGCGCTCGTTCTCAGCGTGTCCGGCACTGCCGTGATCACATTCCTGGTCAGCTCGTGGACGTTGATCGGCATCTCCACGGGCGCCATTTCACTCGGAGCGGACGTCACGGCCTTGACGTCGGTCATGTCGATCCGCATTGGCGTCGCGCTCATGGCGCTCGCGCCTCTCAACGTCGCGGCGGTGATGGCCGCGCGAAAGGACTTCCAGTTCCTGCTCCAGCGCATGGTGACGAACGATCCGATGACCGCAGCGCTCACACGCCGCGCCTTCGCCCTCCGCGCTCGAAAGCGCCTCCGCCAGCCGTCCTCACACCAAACGCCGTTCGCGCTGCTTCTGTTCGACATCGACGGCCTGCGCCACATTAACGCGCAGTATGGGCACGAGACGGGCGATCAGGCGCTCAAGTCTCTCGCACGCGCCGCGCGCACCTATCTTCCGAACGGCGACGAACTCGGCCGCCTCGGCAGCGACGACTTTGCAATTCTGCTCGTGGATTGCAGCCGCGAGGAAGCAACGGCGCTTGCTGAGCGCATCCGCACGGTTTTCAACGAAGCCCCGATCCAGCTCCCCGACGGCCACCGCGTGCGCGCCAAGGCCAGTGTCGGCATCGCCGCGATCTCCGCGCAGCCCACCACGGCCGAACACCTGCTCAACATCGCCGAAGACGCCCTTCGCCAATCCAAGCGCGACAAGGGCGTATAGCCGCGCACTGCGGCCCGCGCTTCCGTGAGCACTGTGTCCGAAAACAAAAAACAGCGCGTAAGCGCTCGGGGCGCGACCGCGCCCCCGCGCGTCATGGCGAAGCCATGCTCCGCATGGACTGCCGCGGCCATCCACGAAGCACCCCGCCCCTTGAGCGATGCTTCCCTCAACTTGTGTCCGAAGAAAAAAATGGCGCGAGAGACGGGACTTGAACCCGCGGCCTCCGGCGTGACAGGCCGGCGCTCTAACCAACTGAGCTACTCCCGCGTCCGCTCTCGTTCAAAGCCCGCGAATGGAGCGAACGAGGCAAAAGCGAAGGCTGAGATACGTGTTCGGCGCCCCCAAGTCAAGCTCAGGAAGCACCTGTTTTTCAAGGCCCCACGCCCGAGGCGCCGATCCCCGCCAAAACGAAGCCCCGGCACCCCGCAAGCGGCGCGCGGGGCAGCGTCAGAAAGCCGCCCAGCCTCGCCTAACGGCAGCGCTACCAGGTCTTTGGCATCATCGTGAACCGTCAAGGGGCGTCCATTTCAAGTCATGCCGGGGGCATGCGCCTCATGAAATCGCGCTTGCCGATGTCGAGCCCGTTGTGGCGCAGGATGCCGTAGGCCGTCGCGCAGTGGAAATAGAAGTTCGGCAGCGCAAAGTGCAGCAGATATTCGCGTCCCGTGAAATGCAGCTCGCGCGGGCCGGCCTTGATGGAGAACGCCTCGTCCGCCGCAGCCTCCATCGGCGCGGCCTGCGCCTGATCGAGAACGGCCAGCGTCTCCGCAATCCGCGTCTTGAGCTCGGCAAACGTGGTTTCGGTGTCGTCGTGGACAGGCGCCGTCAGGCCTGCCAGCCGCGCAACCGAAAGCTTCGCGAAATCGCACGCCGAGGTCACCTGCTTCTTGAACGTGTACATGTCGGGATAAAGCCGCGCCGAAAGCAGCGCCTCGTGCTCGATGCCCTTGGCATCGGCATAGACCACGGCCTTATCGAGGATCGCATCCAGCGCTTCGAGATGCTTGCGGAACGACGGTACGGCAATTTCATGCATTGTGATGGTCATGAGAGTCTCCGAAAAGAGCAGAGCATAAGGACGGGCGACAGAATGCCTTTGGCGAACGCGGCCTTTGGCCGGACAGCCGAAGGCTTCTCCAATCGCATCTTGCAGCCAACCACGTCCGACGCTATGCAGTGATCCGTCGGGCGGTTAGCTCAGTGGTAGAGCGCTTCGTTTACACCGAAGATGTCGGGAGTTCGACCCTCTCACCGCCCACCATGTTTCTAGCGACACAAGCTGAGAGAAGCTTCGGAAAAGAAGCGGTGTGCTCGTGGACATCCGGCGCACTTGCGCCGGGTCGCCTTGCTCCCGGGCTGCTGCGCAGCCGTTGCTCGTTTTCGTACACAAGTGGAGGAAAGCTTCGTTCAGTGAGCGTTATGCTTGGTGGATGGCCGCGCCACTTGGCGCGGGGCCGCAGTCGCGGCCCGAGCCGAAGCTGCATCGGCAGCTTCAGCTAAGAGCGAAGGACGACAATTCCTCGCCAACTTGAGGCCCGCAGGGCCTATGGCGCCAAGGGCGCCCGGCGCAAGTGCGCCGGATCTCAACACGGCACATCGCCCCTTATCCGAAGCTTCTCTCAGCTTGCGTACGAAAACAAAAAAAGCGCCGCGGAAATTCCACGGCGCTCAAAATCTCTCACACGCAAAACGCGGCGCGCGGCGCTTTTAATTCAGCGCGTCCTTCAGACCCTTCGCAGGGCTGAACTTCGGCACACGCGATGCAGGGATCTTGATCGTTGCACCCGTCGCGGGGTTGCGGCCTTCGCGCGCCTTGCGGCTCGCAACCTTGAAGCTGCCGAAATCCGGAATGCGAACCTCGCCGCCGTCCTTCAGCACCGCCTTGATGTGCGCGAGCGCGGCGTCGACGACCGAGCCTGCCTTCTCCTTCGTGAGTTCGCACTCTTTTGCAACGGCGTCGATCAGATCTTTCTTGCTCATCTTTCCGTCCTCGTGACTGGAATGAATTTGGTCTGGCATCGTGCCAGGAGACCGCGCCGTAGCGCCCGCCGAGAAGTGTGCAACCCAAGGGATAGGATTGCTGTTTCGGCATCTCGTGGGCGCACAAAAGCCCCTAAAAACGGGCCTCGTCAAGGGGCAAAACGACCATGTACGCTTGAAATACGGGGCGATCCGTACACGCTGCGGTGCACACCCGAGGCGCGCGAACGCATGCGTTCGATCGCGGCGCCCCGCAACGAAACGTAAACCAACACACGTTGCTGGAAATGAAAAAGGGCGCGATTTTCGCGCCCTTTTATCGCTTCATGTCAGTGCGCTGTGACGCGCGAGTTTCCTTCCGCACCATCCGAAGGAACGGCAGCCGCCTCAGCCTGCTCGTCCCACTGGATCGGATCCGGCACACGCACCAGCGCGGTCTTCACCACGTCTTCCATGCGCGCGACGGGCACGAGTTCGAGCTTCGTCTTCACCTCTTCGGGGATCTCGGCCAGATCCTTGACGTTGTCCTCGGGGATGAGAACCGTCTTGATGCCGCCGCGCAGCGCCGCGAGCAGCTTCTCCTTGAGACCGCCGATCGGCAGCACGCGCCCGCGCAACGTGATCTCGCCCGTCATGGCAACATCCTTGCGCACCGGGATTCCGGTCAGCACCGAGATGATGGCGGTCGCCATCGCCACACCGGCTGACGGACCGTCCTTCGGCGTGGCGCCTTCCGGAACGTGCACGTGGATGTCGCGCTTCTCGAACAGCGACGGATGGATGCCGAACTCGACCGAGCGCGAGCGCACGTAGGCGTTCGCGGCCGAGATCGATTCCTTCATCACGTCGCGCAGATTGCCCGTTACCGTCATCTTGCCCTTGCCGGGCATCATGACGCCTTCGATGGTGAGCAACTCGCCGCCCACTTCCGTCCACGCGAGACCCGTGACGATGCCGATCTGATCTTCGAGCTCGGCTTCGCCATAGCGATACTTCGGCACGCCGAGATAATCGCTGATGTTGTCGGCCGTCACCGTCACCGTCTTCTTGTCGGGCGAGGTCAGGATCTCCTTCACCGCCTTGCGCGCGAGCTTGGCCACTTCGCGCTCCAGCGAGCGCACGCCGGCTTCCCGCGTGTAACGGCGGATGAGCTGCATGAGCGCGCCATCCTCGACGATCCACTCGCCGGGCTCAAGACCATGCGCCTGCTGCTGCTCGGTCAGAAGATGGCGCTTGGCGATCTCGACCTTCTCGTCTTCCGTGTAGCCCGCGAGACGGATGATCTCCATGCGGTCCATCAGGGCCGGCGGAATGTTGAGCGTGTTCGCCGTCGTCACGAACATCACGTTCGAAAGGTCGTAGTCGACTTCGAGATAATGATCGTTGAACGACTGGTTCTGCTCCGGATCGAGCACTTCGAGCAGCGCCGCCGCGGGATCGCCGCGGAAGTCCTGGCCCATCTTGTCGATCTCGTCGAGCAGGAACAGCGGATTGGTCCGCTTCGCCTTCTTCATCGACTGGATGACCTTGCCGGGCATCGAACCGATGTAGGTGCGCCGGTGACCGCGGATCTCCGCTTCGTCGCGCACGCCGCCAAGGCTCATGCGCACGAACTCGCGCCCCGTGGCGTTCGCGATCGACTTGCCGAGCGACGTCTTGCCGACGCCCGGAGGCCCGACGAGGCAGAGGATCGGCCCCTTCAGCTTGTTGGTGCGCGCCTGCACCGCGAGATATTCGAGAATGCGCTCCTTGACCTTTTCGAGGCCGTAGTGTTCGGCGTCGAGCACCTGCTGCGCCTCGTCGAGATCCTTCTTGACCTTGCCCTTGATGCCCCACGGGATCGAGAGCAGCCAGTCGAGGTAGTTGCGCACGACGGTGGCTTCGGCCGACATCGGGCTCATCTGCTTGAGCTTCTTCAGCTCCGCAGTCGCCTTGTCCTTCGCTTCCTTCGAGAGCTTGGTGTTGTCGATCTTCTCTTCGAACTCGGCGATGTCGTCGCGCTCTTCGGTGTCTCCGAGCTCCTTCTGGATCGCCTTCATCTGCTCGTTGAGATAGTACTCGCGCTGCGTCTTCTCCATCTGCCGCTTCACGCGCGAACGGATCTTGCGCTCGACTTGCAGCACCGAGATCTCGCTCTCCATGAGCGTGTAGACCTTCTCAAGCCGGTTCGACACGACGGTCGTCTCCAGCACGTCCTGCTTGTCGGCGATCTTCACCGCGAGGTGAGACGCGATGGTGTCGGCGAGCTTCGAATAGTCCTCTATCTGCGCGATGGTGCCGAGCACCTCCGGCGAGATCTTCTTATTGAGCTTGACGTAGTTTTCGAACTGCGAGACGGCCGAGCGCGCAAGCGCCTCGATCTCGGTCTTGGTGCCGAGCGTCTCCGAGATGCGCTCCACCTCGGCTTCGAAATAATTCGGGTTGTCGGTGTAGGTGAGAACCTTCGCGCGCGCCGTGCCCTCGACCAGCACCTTAACGGTGCCGTCCGGCAGCTTCAGGAGTTGCAGCACGGAAGCGAGCGTACCGACCTGATAGATCGCGTCCGTCGCGGGGTCGTCGTCGCCCGCGTTCTTCTGCGCGGCAAGCAGGATGTGCTTGTCGGCGCGCATCACCTCTTCGAGCGCGTTGATCGATTTCTCGCGCCCCACGAACAGCGGCACGATCATGTAGGGGAACACGACGATGTCGCGCAGCGGCAGCACCGGATAATGATCGCGGGCGCCGGGCTTGTCCTTGGTCTGCTTTTCTTCGCTCATCACCGTCACCATTCACGTTGTGCCGCACGGGAACCCGCCATAAGACGGGAACGGACCACTCTAGCTGCCCGGCCCCGCATCATTATGGCCGAACCGGGCGTACTCACGCCGCATCCTTCGATTTTTCTGGGAAAACCCCCGGCTCATCGAGCAGGGACAGCCGAAAGAGAGCGTCGTCGACAACAGATGGGGATTGGCCCCATTCCGATCAATAAGAGGCCCGGCACGACAGAAGAAGGGCCCGCTTGCCCATTTAACCTGGAAACGATCCAGAGGCTACCCCATCGACGGCTGTCTGCCGCCGACGGTTTGCCAAATCTTAAGAGGCCGTCGAGCCCTTTTCCTCGACCCGCTCGGAGTAAATCCGGAGCGGACGAGCGCCGCCTTCCACGACCTCCGGCCCGATCACGATCTCCTCGACGCCCTTGAGGGCCGGAAGATCGAACATGGTGTCGAGCAGAATGCCCTCCATGATGGAGCGCAGGCCGCGCGCACCCGTCTTGCGCTCGATCGCCTTGCGCGCGATGGCACGTAATGCCTCGGCCGTAAGCGTGAGCTTTACGTCCTCCATCTCGAACAGACGCTGATACTGCTTCACGATGGCATTCTTCGGCTCCATGAGGATCTGCACCAGCGCCACCTCGTCGAGATCTTCGAGCGTCGCGATCACCGGCAGACGGCCGATGAATTCCGGGATCAGGCCGAACTTCAGAAGATCCTCGGGCTCGACCTCGCGCAGCACTTCGCCGGTCCGCCGCTCGTCGGGCGCGATCACGCGCGCGCCGAAGCCGATGGACGTCCCCTTGCCCCGCCGCGAGATGATCTTTTCGAGACCCGCGAACGCGCCGCCGCAGATGAACAGGATGTTCGACGTATCGACCTGCAGGAACTCCTGCTGCGGATGCTTGCGCCCGCCCTGCGGGGGAACCGAGGCGACCGTGCCTTCCATGATTTTGAGCAGCGCCTGCTGCACACCCTCTCCCGACACGTCGCGCGTGATCGAGGGATTGTCGGACTTGCGGCTGATCTTGTCGATTTCGTCGATGTAGACGATGCCCCGCTGCGCACGCTCGACGTTGTAGTCGGCGCTCTGCAGGAGCTTCAGAATGATGTTCTCGACGTCCTCGCCCACGTAACCGGCTTCGGTCAGCGTCGTCGCGTCCGCCATCGTGAACGGCACGTCGAGAATGCGGGCGAGCGTCTGCGCGAGCAGCGTCTTGCCGCAACCCGTGGGGCCGACGAGCAGGATGTTCGACTTCGCAAGCTCGACGTCGTTGTTCTTCGCCGCGTGGTTGAGGCGCTTGTAGTGATTGTGAACCGCGACCGAGAGCACGCGCTTGGCGTGGAACTGCCCGATCACATACGAATCGAGCACCGTGCAGATCTCTTGCGGGGTCGGCACGCCGTCGCGCGATTTGACGAGCGTGTTCTTATTCTCTTCACGGATGATGTCCATGCACAGCTCGACGCATTCATCGCAGATGAACACGGTCGGGCCGGCAATCAGCTTCCGCACCTCATGCTGGCTCTTGCCGCAGAAAGAGCAGTAGAGAGTGTTCTTTTCCTGAGCCATTCTGTTCTCTCACCCGCAGTCAGGAATGACGCCCGACGACCCGGAACCTCAGGGCCGGAAGCCCTTTCGGCGCATTACGGCGAAGCCCGCCGCGGGCACATGAAAAACGTTACACCCGATCTCAACACGCTAGTGTTCCCGAGATCAAGATTCGATTAACGGCTCTCCCGCGTTCGAGGCGGAAAGAACCCGCTGACGGCCGCTATCCTGGCACCCTGGAGCCCAAAAAGGCAGAACCCAGCACTTAAGCCGTCCACGCTACCGTTCCAAGCTTGCGTGGCCCCAATGCGGCCGAACGCCTCGCAAAAAAGTATATTTTGCGAGCATTTCGCCTCTCTCGCAGGCGCGAACGCCGGGCGGCGGCCAGCACCGCCCGGAGCTTCGCTTGCCTGTCGGCCAGCCAGCCCTTAAGCGGCGGGCGGCGTGGGTTCGGGAGCTTTGGTTTCCACGTCGTCGCGCTGCGACAAAACCCGGTCGATAAGACCGAAATCCTTCGCCTGATCCGCTGTCATGAAGTAATCGCGATCGAGTGTTCTCTCGATCATTTCGTACGGCTGGCCGGTATGCTTGACGTAGACTTCATTAAGGCGCCGCTTCATCTTGATGATGTCTTCGGCGTGGCGCTCGATGTCGGACGCCTGCCCCTGGAAGCCGCCGGACGGCTGATGCACCATGATGCGGGCGTTCGGGAGCGCATAGCGCAAGCCCTTTTCGCCGGCGCACAAGAGCAGCGAGCCCATGGACGCCGCCTGGCCGATACACAGTGTCGCAATCGGCGGCTTCACGAACTGCATCGTATCGTAGATCGCCATGCCGGCCGTCACCACGCCACCCGGCGAGTTGATGTACATGGAGATCTCTTTCTTGGGGTTTTCCGCCTCAAGGAAGAGCAACTGCATGCAGATCGAAGCCGCCATGTGGTCTTCCACCGGCCCTGTCACGAAGATGATGCGCTCCTTGAGGAGCCGCGACGGCAGATCGTAGCCGCGCTCGCCGCGCGCCGTCTGCTCGACGACCATGGGCCAGAAAGAACCTGTGAGTGTGGCGACGGGATCGCGCATGAGATCATTCCTCTTGGGGTTCTCCGCGCTCAGGAAATGAGCCACGGACGCGAGCTCCTGACGAAGCCTCGCAATGGGCCTATCAGATCAGCACGGGAACGCGTCACTTCAAGTCCTCTCCGCCGGCAGACCGGCGGAGAGGGAGTACTCAGGCGTCGACGGCCTTCTCCAGACTCTCGACCAGTTCCTTGCGCGAGACCGTCTTCTCGGCGGGCTTCGCAAGCTCCAGCACGAAATCGATCACCTTGTCCTCGAAGATCGGCGCGCGGATCTCCTGGATCGCGCCAGGCGTCTTCTGGAAGTACTCGTAGACTTCCTTCTCTTGGCCGGGGAAACGGCGCGCCTGCTCGACGAGCGCGGCACGCAGTTCGTCCTGCGAGACCTCGATCTTGTTCTTGTCGCCGATCTCGCCGACGACGAGACCGAGACGCACGCGCCGCTCGGCGATCTTGCGATACTCCGCGCGCGCTTCGTCCTCGGTCTTGCCCTCGTCGGCAAACGACTTGCCTTCGCGTTCGAGCCCTTCGGTCACCTGCTTCCAGATGCCTTCGAACTCACGCTCGACGAGCGACGGCGGCAGCTCGAAATCGTGCGCGGATTCGAGCGCGTCGAGCAACTCGCGCTTCAGCTTCATGCGCGAGGCCTGATCGAGCTCCTGCTTGATCTGCGTCGTCACGAGACCCTTGAGCTGATCGAGACCTTCCATGCCGAGAGACTTGGCGAATTCGTCGTTGATCTCGGCCTTGACCGAGCGCTCGACCTCTTTCACCGTCACAGCGAAAACAGCGGCTTTCCCGGCGAGATCGGCCACCGGATAATTCTCCGGGAACGTCGCGTTGACATCGCGGGAGTCGCCCTTCTTGGCACCTTTGATGCCGTCTTCGAACCCGGGGATGAAGCCCGAATTTCCGATCACGAGCTGAAGGTTCTCGCCCTCGCCGCGTTCGAACGCCACGCCGTCGATGGTACCCTTGAAGTCGATGGTGACGCGGTCACCCTCACCGGCTTCGCGGCCTTCCTCGGCCTCGAACGCGGTGTTGCGCTCGGCAAGCTGGCCCAGGGCCTCGTTGAGCTGCTCGTCGTCGACTTCCGCTACCAGCTTTTCGAGCGTCAGCGACTTGAAATCGGTCAGCTTCACTTCGGGAAGCACCTCGAAGCTCATCTCGTAGGCGAGATCCGCCTTGCCCTCGACGACGCTCTCCATGTTGACGCTGTCTTCGGGGATCGAGATGTCCGGCATCATCGCAGGCCGCTCGTTGCGGTCGCGGATCGCCTGGGACGACGTCTCGCGGATCGTCTCCTCAAGCACCTCGTTCATGACCGAGCGGCCGAACACCTTCTTGATGTGCGCAACCGGCACCTTGCCCTTGCGGAACCCTTTGAGTTGCACCTGGTCCTTGATCTTGTCCAGATGCGCCGTGTACCGCTCGCCGAGCTCGTCGGCACCGACCACGACCTTAAGCTTCCGCTTGAGCCCTTCCGAGCTCGTCTCCAAAACCTGCATGACGTCCTGCTGCCTTCGCTCGCTCGTGCCTTGCCCCGCTGCGACCGACGAATACGGTCCCCGTTTGGTGCGGACGGAGGGACTTGAACCCCCACGGCTTTTGGCCACGAGAACCTAAATCTCGCGTGTCTACCAGTTCCACCACGTCCGCATGGGGATCACGTCGGCGGAGCCCCGAGCCCCACGGTCGCGACAGGATGGGCACATATACGCGGGGGTCCCCCCCGAGATCAATCGGCAATGTTCCCCTCCGGCAGAACAGCGGCCGGGAAGCGCGGAAAAAACCGCAGCGTGGCTAAGAAAGCGGGATGAACGGGCGGGACCCGGCCGTCGGGGAGCCCATACACCTCGCCCAAACCGTCAAAAACGAACCCAAAGGCCATATGAGCATTATACGGACACAAAATCCGCCCAACCCTCCGCCCCGCCCCGGACACACGCCGCAAACCGGGCCCCGCTGGCTCGGAACCACGTTCTAAGCTAGGACCGGACGAATAAGATTGCCGCTCATCGAGCCAAACAAACCAAGACGAATAAGGGGAAACACACAGTGATCGGATCGCACCTGGACAGGCGCCAGATCCTGGCCGGCGTCGCCGCCGCGGGCGTGGCTGCGAACCTCCCGCTCGGACGCGCCCAAGCCGCAGCCTCCCGTCTCGGCCCCGCCCTCGGCCCTGCCCAGCCGTTCTCGTTCGATACCCTCAAACAGCGCGCCGCCGAGTTGGCCCGTTCTCCCTGGGCGCAGGAGCAGCCGAAAGCGAAAGAGATCATCCAGCGGATCGATTACGACGCGTACCAGAAAATCCGCTTCCGGCCCGACATGAGCATCATGCTGGACGCCGAGAAGCAGTTGCCGATCCAGCTCTTTCACCTCGGTCAGTTCTCGCCCCACCCGGTTCACATCCATCTGATCCGCGGCGGCAAGGCCCGGGAGATCATCTACAGCGCCAACCTGTTCGAGACGCCAGTGGGCCATCCCGCACGCGACCTGCCCGACCACATCGGCTTTGCCGGCTTCCGCGTCATGGCGCCGGACCTCAAGACGGACTGGCTCGCCTTCCTCGGCGCGTCCTATTTCCGCTCCTCCGGCCCCTTCAATCAGTACGGGCTCTCCGCGCGCGGTCTCGCCATCGACACCGGCCTCTCGACGCCCGAGGAATTCCCACGCTTCACCGAATTCTGGCTGGACGAGGTGCCCCCTCACGGTGACACGATGACCCTCTACGCCCTGCTCGACAGCCCGAGCGTCACCGGCGCCTATCGCATCACGGCCCGGCGCGAGACGGACGGCCGCGGCGTCGCCCGCGTCGACCAGGAGATCGAGTGCGAGCTCTACGCGCGCGCCGACATCACGCGTCTCGGCATCGCACCCTTCTCCAGCATGTACTGGTATGGCGAAGCCGACCGCCCGCAAGCCGTCGACTGGCGGCCCGAAATCCACGATTCCGACGGCCTCGCCATCTGGACCGGCTCGGGCGAGCGCATCTGGCGTCCCCTCAACAATCCGCCGCGCGTCATGACGAACACCTTCGTCGACAAGGACGTCCGCGGCTTCGGCCTGCTCCAGCGCGACCGCAACCTCGTACATTATCTCGACGACTCCGTCTTCTACGAGCGCCGTGCCTCGTCGTGGATCGAACCCATCGAACCCTTCGGCGAAGGCGAGGTTCATCTCCTCGAAATCCCCACCGACGACGAGATCCACGACAACATCGCCGCCTACTGGAGTCCGCGAGCGCCTTTGAAAGCCGGAACGCAGCGCCGCTTCCATTATTGGCTCCGCTGGCTGGACGACATCCCGTTCCCGACGTCGCTCGCCCGCGCCACCGCAACATGGACCGGCATCGGCGGACGGCCCGGTCAGACCCGCCCCAAAGGCGTGAGGAAGTTTGTCGTCGATTTCAAAGGCCCGGTGCTTAAAGACATCGGCCGCAACGACGGCGTCGAAATCATCGTCACCACGTCGCGCGGCGAGATCTCCAACGCCTACACGCACCCAATCGTGGACCAGCGCGAGCACTGGCGCGCCTTCTTCGATATCGATGTGGCGGATGGCGAAGACCCGGTCGACATGCGCCTCTATCTGCGCCTCGGCGAGCGAGCCCTCACCGAGACGTGGGTCTATCAGTATTTCCCCGAGCGCGCGTGACCCAGCCCCTCCTCCTGTCATCCCGGAAAGGCGAAAGCCTTATCCGGGAGCCAGCGCAAGGCTCGTCGAAGACGCAATAATTCGCGATAGAAGCCTCTCCCGGGGGCCCGGTTCTGCGTTCCGTCATGCTGGAAGCATGCCTCCGGCATGACGCTCCACTCGCCGGCATGACAGGCGACGGAAGACACGGCGCCTCACCTCTCTGCGACACCGCCCCGCCGCGCGGCCTCCGAAAACAGAGGGCATCCGAGCGTCTTCTGCAATGCCTGGATCAGTTCGTCGCGCGTCTCCGCCGTGAGCGCGAGCCCGCCCGTCTCCTCCGCCATGCACGCGGAACGCTTCTCCGGCACCAGCCACGTATGCGAGCCCGCAACCTTGAAGCCGACGACATGGATCGTGAGCTTGCGCGCCTCCGCCTTCAGTTGGCGGGCAAGCTGGCAGGGATCGCCGCCGCACGTTTCCTCGCCGTCCGTCAGCAGCACCACCACGGACGGCTTCTCGCGGAATTCGAGCACCTCCGCCGCATCCCGCACGGCAGCCGTCAGCGGCGTCTCGCCGAACGGAACCACCCGGTTCACTTCGCCCAGGATCGTCTCGGCGCTGTTCGGCGCGGGCGGCAGCTTGAGATCGATGTTCTCGCAGCGGGCGTCTTTTCCCGGCCCGTAGACGAGAAGCCCGAGGTTCCGCCGCGGCGCCACCTCAGGCACCACCGCCGCCAGCGCCTCGCGCACTTTCGCCACGTGCGGCGTCAGCGAGTTCATGTCCGTGCCCGCCATCGAGCCTGACGAATCGAGCACGAGGACCGCATCGTCACGGCACTGCTCTCCGTCGTCGGCCAGCACGTTGCCAATGTCAAAAAGCGCACCGCCAAAGATGATCGCGAACGCACCCAGGGCGGACGCCAACGTCGAAACGCGTCTCTTCATCTCGCCAACCCCGCGTTTCCGTGCAATCCAACCCTGCTCATAATATCGGGCGCGGAGGCAGTATAAACCCGGAAACTCTCCCGAAATCGCGAAGCGAGAGACCCTGAAACCAAACTATGAGACCAATCATGCACCCTGCACTGATGACGTACGGCGCGCTCTTCGCCGCCATCGCCCTCGAAGTCGTCGGAACCTCGTTCCTGCAGGCCTCGCAACAGTTCACCCGGCCGCTTCCCACCGCCATCATGGCGATCTGCTATGCGGCATCGTTTTACTGTCTCTCGATTTCGCTGAAGGTCATTCCGGTCGGCATCGCCTACGCGATCTGGAGCGGGCTCGGCATCGTGCTCATCTCCGCCGTCGGCATCGTCGTCTTCAAGCAAACGCTCGACACGCCGGCCCTCGTCGGGCTCGGCCTCATCGTCGCCGGCGTCCTCGTCGTCAACGTGTTCTCGAACTCGATCCAGCACTAAAAACCAAAGCCGCCCGGGCCAGAACGGACCGGGCGGCTGAATAGATTGATTTGGAAGACAGCCAGCGATCAATCCGCTTTAGCCGGTCCCGTCTCGACGGGCGTGTCGAGGCTGTCCTGGCCCCATTCCGCCCACGAGCCGTCATAGACGGCCGCGTTGGTCTGCCCGATCACACTGAGCGCGAGCGATAGCATCGAAGCCGTGACGCCCGATCCGCACGTCGTCACCACCGGCTTCAAGGGATCGATCCCCGCCTCCTGGAACACGGCCCGGAGTTCGTCCTTGGACTTGAGTGTCCCGTCCGCGTTGAGAATGCTCGAAGACGGCACGTTCTTCGCACCCGGAATATGTCCCGCGCGCAGACCCGGCCTCGGCTCGGGCTCACTGCCCTCGAAGCGCGCCTTCGGCCGCGCATCCACGATCTGCGTGTTCCCCCGCGCGACATAGCTCTTCATGTCGTCGAGATCGCGCACGAGTTCGTTGTTGAGCAGCGGCGTGAAGTGCCGGGCCGTCCGCGCGACAGGCCGCATATCCTCAAGCGGACGCCCCTCGGCTTTCCACTTCTTCAGGCCGCCGTTCAAAACCGCGACGTCCTGATGCCCCATGGCGCGGAACGTCCACCACACGCGCGCAGCAGAGAAGAGACCGTAGGTGTCGTACACGACGATCCGCATCCCGTCCCCGATGCCCATCTTCTTCATGCGGGATGCGAACTTCGGCGTCGGCGGCAGCATGTGCGGCAGCGGGTTCTTCTCGTCGACGAGATCTTCGATATCGAAGAACAGCGCACCCGGAATGTGCTCGGCGAGATATTCGTCCTTCGCGTTCCGTCCGGAGTTCGGCAGATGCCACGACCCATCGAGCACGATGAGATCGGGCGCATCGAGATGAGCCGCGAGCCAATCCGTTTCCACAATCCAGTTCTTGGCGCTCTCCGGCACGAAATCCTCCTCGAAAACCTCTCGTCCTCGCCCGCGTGTCCGCAGCCTTCCCCAACGATCGGATGAACGGAACCGTAGGGGAATGAACCGGGGAACGACGGAGCATCGGCGCGGGGGCTTTGAGCGGGCCCCCGCCTCGCTTGAGGCCGTAACCTAATGGCGCCGTGTGACGGCCGCAAGTAGAGCGCCGGCAACGTTTTCTTTTGCGCGGCGTCTTCCGGCTCGGCCCCGCGCGCGGAAGCCTCCCGGCCACATCCCGCACCCAGAGAAACGGACCGCCATGACGGTCGCCAGCTCCAACACGCTCCGCAATGCTTTGATCCGGCGCCGTTTTATAGAAAACTCACGAGAGCACGGCTCATCCGCGCTCCCCAAAATCCGCAACCCGGTCGCGGCCACGGGCCTTGGCCTCGTAGAGCTTGGCGTCGGCCCTCCGCACAAACTCCTGCACATCGTCCCCTGGACGGTGCTCCGCAACGCCGAACGACGCCGTGACCTGGCCGATCTTCTGGTTGGTCTTGCGGATCGCGAACTTCTTCGCGCTGAACTGCCGCCGGATGCGGTCTGCCGTTTCCTTGGCGCGCGTGAGCTCGGTTCCGGGCAGGATGATCGCAAACTCCTCGCCCCCGTAGCGCGCGACGCTATCGGTCTCGCGCACGCTCGTCTCGATCACCCGCGCCAGCGCCCTGATGATCTCGTCACCGACATCGTGCCCAAACATGTCGTTGACGCGCTTGAAGTGGTCGATGTCGCACATGATGAGAGAGAGCGGCACGCGCTGCGCATGGCTGTCTTTGATCGCTTTTGTCATTGCATCGTTGAAGAGGCGGCGATTGCCGATTCCCGTCAGCGGGTCCGTGAGCGTCGCTTCCTCCGCGCCCCTGAGACTGGCCTGGAGAGCGTCGATCTCCTGCGCACTGGCCTCAAGCTTATGCTTGTCTTTTTCGCTGGCGAGGCGCATCCGCTCGTTCTCGGCCACCAGAAGGCTCACGACCACCCGTACCTGATCGGCCTCTGTCAGTCCCGCAAGACGGCCCTGCGCATTGGCGAGCGATCGGGCATACGTTTCCTTGTTCGCGAGATCGAGGCGGATGACGGCGAGCGCGTTGGCGAGTTCGCGCCCCAACGTCGCGCTCGCGGATGCGATCTCGTCGACGGAGGCGCGCGGTCCGGAACGAGCGCACAGCCGGATGAATCTGGCGAGCAAGAGGGCACCGCCAAAGGTAATGGCGGCGAGAACACCGAAAACGGCGAACGCCACCGGATTGTAGCGCGTCTCGATCACGATGGAGCCCCGTTCCGTGACGGTACGCAACGTAAGGAAGGCGAGATCGTAGACGCCGAAGGCTGCGAGAATGCCGAGCAGGATCGCGACGCCAACAGCGCCCGCGGCGAGAATGAGGCATCGCCGGTCAGAAAACCAATGAGGAAGCGAGACCATGGATGTGCCGGCCAAAGCGCAACGACTGAACGACTGTCAGCATCCGCCCGTACCTGATTCCGAACACCAAGCCATCAGAAATATTCAAGTAACGTCGATAAAACGATAGCAAGCGCCAAGCACATCCACAAAAAACACTCCAACCCTCTCCATATCTGACCAATTCTTATTAAAGCTAAACGTAATGAATCTTGCTATTGCGTGCGAAGCGCATAAGCATCCGTCGGCATGCTGGATGCCAAGACCATCTTCGTTGTCTCGATCCTGTCAGACACGATTTTCTGTCTGTGCGGCCTCCTCCTGTGGCGCGCCCAGCCACAAGTGTCGGGCATGCTGCCGTTGGCAATGACGTTCGCGGCCCGGGGCCTGGGCCTCGGCGTGCTGGTCGCAGGACACGCCTTCTCTCCATTCTTCGGCATTTGGTTCGGCAACCTCTTCCTCGCCGTCAGCGTCGTCCTCATGCTGGAGGGGTTTGCGCGCTTTCTGGGACAGCCCGCCCCCCGCCGTTTGCAGATCGCGCTCGTGGCCACAGTCGGCATCAGTTGGCCGTTCCTGCTGTGGTTCCGGCCCGAGGACGTCACGCTCCGCATGTCGATCATCGCCTTGTTGGGCGCGGTGAGCTATGGGTACTGCGCGCTCATGTTCGTGCGCGACACAACGCTTCCGGTCGTTTTGCATCGCGTCACGGTCACGTGGTGGTGCGTCGTGTCGGCCGTGTGCGCGGCGTCGGGGTTCGTCGTGTGGCTCGTCGCTCCGCGAGGTCTTTTCGACGCCAACCCGTTCGTCGGGGTCTATCTGCTCCTCCACCTCCTGTCGTTCCTCGTCAAAGGCGTCATGACGGCCATTCTGGTCGGCGTACGCTTACGGGGCGAGCTGTTGACACGCATCGACGACGAACGTGCCCAGCTCCTGATGCTGAGCCACGAGTTGCGCACGCCCCTCGCGATCGTCTCCCGATCCAGCGAACTCCTGGACGAAGCGAAAGCATCGGCGGACCCCTCCGACGCACGACGAGTAGCCCAGATTCGCTCCGCGGCATCGCGCATGAGCGCGCTCGTCGAGCAATTTCTCATCCGCGCCCGTCACGGATCGGATCATGAACGTACGGAACGCTTCGATCTCGCCGAAGATATCAGATCTCTTGCGCCGTCCCCCCGCGTCGTGCTTGACCTGCCGAAGCAGCTCACTTTTACCGGAGATCGGAAGATGATGGGCATCATCTTCTCCAATATCGTCGACAATGCACTCAAGTATTCGCCGCCCGACAGCTTGGTGGACGTCTCGCTACGCGCCAGCGGCGGGCGGATGCATCTCACGGTCATGGATCGCGGCGTCGGCCTCGGTCCGGACGAGGATCGCATGCGCCTCGGCGAGAAGTTCTTTCGTGCGCCGAACGCGCGCGGGACCGTCGGCATGGGGCTAGGCCTCTACACCGTGCGCAAGCTCGTTGCCCGCCATGGCGGCACCATCACGCTTTCCCCGCGCGAGGGCGGCGGCGCCGTTGCAACGATCACCTGCCCCGGTGCCGCCCATGGAGCATGAAGGCCACGTTCTGGTCGTCGAAGACGAGCCGGCGCTCAGGATCGATCTTGTCGATTACCTTGTCAGCCGCGGCTTCCTCGTCGACCAGGCCGCGACCTGCCGCGAAAGCTTAGCACTGCTCGAACGCACGCGGCCCGATCTGATCCTGCTCGATCTCGCCCTGCCCGACGGCAGCGGTTTCACGGTCGCCGCAGCCGCGCGCCAGCACTACGATCTGGCCGTCGGCATCGTCATGCTGACGGCCTTCGACGACGAAGCCCACCGGCTGGCCGGCTTGGGCGTCGGGGCCGACATCTATCTCGTGAAGGATTCGTCCCTGCGCGAGATCGAAGCCTGCTGCCGGAACCTGCTGCGCCGCCTGCGTGCCCCCCAGATCGCGAAACCCGTTCCCACGTCTCCGGCATGGCACCTCGATGAAATGAACTGGCAGCTCTTGACGCCCGACGGCCTCGCCGTTCCGCTCACCGCGACAGAAATCGCCTTCCTCAAGCCGATGATGGCCGCCCCGCACGTTCCTCAAAAGCGCGGCGATCTTTGTCAGGGGAGCGAACCGCGCAACCTCGATGCCGTGGTCCTGCGCCTGAGGCGCAAGATCGAAGCCGTGACCCGGCACCCGCCGCCCTTCAAGGCAGTCTACGGAGCGGGTTACGTCTTCACCGGCGTGCCGTCGGATCCACATCCGTAAGCGAAACGCGAAGAAGCGCACGCCATCAGTGTACGCGGTCGGACGTCCGACTTTTAAGCGCCTCTGCGTTCCGCTTTTGTTTTGAGAATGCGCGACGGTAACGCATTGAAAACGTTTGGTGAGCCGGGAGGGGATCGAACCCTCGACCCCATGATTAAAAGTCACGTGCTCTACCGCTGAGCTACCGGCCCGGACCGCCTTGGAAGAAATCCCTGAGGCGGCGATCATGGAGAGACCGCTTTCTAGAGCGCTTCCAGAGAAGTGCAAACCTCTTTTCCGGCCCAAAGCCAAAAAAACAGCGCTCGGGGCACGACCTCACAACACCTAGGCCCGAAGGGCCTCAGGCGCCAAGGGCGCCCGGCGGTCATGGCGGAGCCACACTCCGCATGGACTGCCGCGACCATCCACCCGCACCCGGCCCCTTATTCGAGGCCTCCCGCAACTTGCGTACGAAACCAAAAACAGCGCGCCGCGCCCAGTGCGCAACCGCCACCTCAAAACCGCCCAGGCCCGCAGGGCCTCAGGCGCCAAGGGCGCCCGCGGCAAATGCCGCGGCCATCCACCCGCACCCGGCCCCTTATCCGAAGCCTCCCTCAACTTGCGTACGAAACCAGAAAAAATGCCGCGTCGCTTTCCCGGCCCCGTGGGTTAAGAGATGGCCAGCCCAGCCCCGGTCCATCATGCAAGAAAGCCGCAACAAAACAGCCGTTGACGCCGAAGGGCAGAGCCGCCTCGAAGCGATCGGCTTCATGATCGCGGCCGTGGTCCTGTTCTCCGCGCTGGACGCGACCGCCAAATATCTGGTCACGCGCGAAGGCCTGCCTGTCGCGCAGGTGGTCTGGGCCCGCTTCGTCGTCCAGTTCTCGGCTCTGCTTCTGCTGGTGCCGGCCTTCGGCATCATGAGCGCACGCGCACTCTTCACCACGAGCAAGCTCGGCCTCCAACTCGTCAGATCCGTCCTGATGGTCGCGACGACGGCCTTCAACTTCATGGCCATCGAGCATCTTCGTCTCGACCAGGCAATCACCATCGTCTTCCTGGCCCCGCTCGTCGTCGCGCTTCTTGCTGGGCCGTTGCTGGGCGAATGGGTCGGCCGGCGACGCTTCATGGCGATCCTGGTCGGCTTCACGGGCGTGCTCGTCGCCGTGCGTCCGGGCTTCGGCGCCGTGCACCCCGCCGTCGTCTATTCCTTCGCGGCAATGCTCGCCTATGCGCTCTTCATGCTGCTGACGCGCTACATGTCTCGCTATGACCGCCCGCTCGTGACGCTCTTCTATTCGATGTTCGTGGGCACCTTCGCGGGCGCGCCCATCGCATTCGCGGGCTGGCACGCACCCGAAAGCGCGCTCGCCTGGATTTTGCTCGGCATGCTCGGCGTCTTCGGCGGCCTGGGGCACTGGCTCTTTCTGCACGCCTACCAGCGCGCACCCGCCTCTTCCATCGCGCCGTTCCTTTACATGCAGCTTCTCTTCATGGTCGCGTTCGGCTTTGCGATCTTCGGCGACTTGCCGGATAGCTGGACGCTCGCGGGCGCGGGCATCATCGTGGCCTCCGGCGTCTACCTCATCCACCGCGAGCGGGAAGCCGCGCGCGGAAGATAGCGCGCCGAGCAGCAGCCGAGACCGCGCTCATTTGCGCGCGATCCGCGCCTTCGTCTCCTCGGCCCAGGCATCGAACCGGCCTTCCTCGATGGCAGCCCGCATACTTGCCATCAGCTCCTGATAGAACGCCGTGTTGACCCACGAGAGCAGCATCGCGCCCAGATATTCGCCCGAGCGGATCAGGTGATGGAGGTAGGCCCGCGAATAATCGCGCGCAGCCGGGCACGTGCTCGCTTCGTCCAGCGGCGACGTGTCCTCCGCATGCACCGCGTTGCGCAGGTTGACGGGCCCGTTCCACGTAAACGCCAGCCCGTGGCGCCCGTTGCGCGTCGGCAGCACGCAATCGAACATGTCGATCCCGCGCCGCACGGCTTCGATCAGATCGAGCGGCGTGCCCACGCCCATCAGATAGCGCGGCTTTGTTTCGGGAAGCGACGGCAGCGTCGCATCCAGCGTCGCAAGCATCAGGTCATGCCCCTCGCCGACCGCAAGTCCGCCCACCGCATAGCCTTCGAGATCCATCGCGACGAGCGCCTCAGCCGAACGCCGGCGCAACTCCGCATCCGTGCCACCCTGCACGATGCCGAACATCGCCTGACCCTGTCCCGCGGCCCCACTCGCTTGCTGCGCCTCGAACGCGCGCCGGCTCCGCTCCGCCCAGCGCAGCGACAATTCCATCGCCCGCTCCACCTCGCGCCGCTCGGACGGCAGCTCGATGCACTCGTCGAGTTGCATCTGAATGTCCGATCCGAGCAGGCACTGGATCTCGATCGCGCGCTCCGGCGTCAGCATGTGGCGCGAACCGTCGAGGTGCGACTGAAACAGCGCGCCCTCCTCGTTGATCTTGCGGATCTTGGAAAGGCTCATCACCTGGAACCCGCCCGAATCCGTCAGGATCGGCTTCTCCCAGCGCATGAACTTATGCAGCCCGCCGAGACGCGCCATGCGTTCCGCGCCCGGCCGCAGCATGAGGTGATACGTATTGCCGAGCAGGATATCGGCGCCCGCATCCCGCACCTGTTCGGGATAGAGCGCCTTCACCGTCGCCACCGTGCCGACCGGCATGAACGCGGGCGTGCGGATCGTGCCGCGCGGCGTGAAGATCTCACCGCGCCGCGCAAGCCCATCGCGCGCGAGCAATTGAAAGCTGAAACGTTCAGTCATGACTGTCCTTGTAGGGAACCGCGGATGCAGGCGGTGCCGGATAGAGCAGCGACGCATCTCCGTAAGAGTAGAACCGATAGCCCGAGCCCACCGCATGGGCATACGCCGCCTTCATCGTCTCTAGTCCGGCGAACGCCGAGACGAGCATGAACAGCGTCGAGCGCGGAAGATGAAAATTGGTCATCAGAAGATCGACGGCACGGAAGCGATAGCCCGGCGTGATGAAGATGTCCGTTTCGCCCGCATAAGGCCGGATCGTCCCGTCCTCCGCCGCCGCGCTCTCCAGCAACCGCAGCGACGTCGTGCCAACGGCAACGATCCGCCCGCCGGCCGCGCGCACGGCATTCAGCGCGACCGCGGTCTCCGCCGACACCTCGCCCGCCTCCGCATGCATCTTGTGGGTTGCCGTATCCTCCACCTTCACCGGCAGGAACGTCCCCGCCCCCACGTGCAGCGTCACGAAATGGCGCGACACGCCGCGCGCTTCGAGGGCCGCAAAAAGCTCCGGCGTAAAATGCAGCCCCGCCGTCGGTGCGGCCACCGCGCCCTCGCGCGCCGCATAGACGGTCTGGTAGCGCGTACGGTCGGACGCATCCGGCGCGCGCCGTCCCGCGATGTAGGGCGGCAGCGGCATCTCACCCTGCGCATGGATCGCCTGATCCAAATCCGGCCCCGAAAGGTCGAACGCGAGTTCCACTTCCCCGCCGTCGCGCCGTTCCGCTACCGTCGCGTCGAGCACGTCGAGCAGGCAGGCCATGCCCTCGCCGTCCTTGCCGAACCGCACACGGTCTCCGGGCTGCAAACGCTTTGCGGGCCGCGCCAACGCCCGCCACCTGTTGCCGTCCACCCGCTGCAACAGATTGAACGCAACCCGCGCACGCATCTCGCCCCGGATGCGCACGCCTTCGAGCGCCGCCGGAATGACGCGCGTATCGTTGAGCACCAGCGCATCGCCGGGCCGCAAAAAGTCCGGCAGATCCCGCACCGCATGATCGGCTAAAGCAGGTGACCCCGACGCATCGACGACGAGCATCCGCGCCCCATCGCGCGGCTCCGCCGGGCGCAACGCGATCAGATCTTCGGGCAAGTCGAAATCGAAAAGGTCGGTCCGCATGCCGCTCTCATACCCCGAGGGAGGCACCGCGCGGAACCCCTGCGGCAACGATGCGTTTTTCGAGCACCCCGACGCTCACCCCGGAGCCTCACGTGCCGACCGATCCGACCGTTCCCGACGACCCGAAAGACCCCACGCGCCCGCCGCAGCCGCCGGACCGGCCCAAACCTCCGGAACCGGCCGAGCCGGGCCCGCAGTCGGACCCCGTCCCACCGCCGGGCGAAGCGGACCCGCCCATCGAGCCGCCACCCGACGATCCCTCCAGCGAACCGAAGTATTCTTGAGGACAGACCATGATCGCGTCACGCCCTATCAACGTGATGCGTGAATCATCGGTCTCGCTAAAAAGACCACGATCGCTTCGGGCCTTATCAGCCCGAAGCGTGAATCGTCGGTCTCGCTAAAATCTAGCCCCGCCGAGCGAACGCCCCCACGAACCCGGCCACCCCACCGACGAGCCACGCGCAGATCAGCAGCGCGCCGCCCGTGGGCGCAGCGAACGGAAACAGCCGGTCGCCGACCATCGCCCGCGCCGTGAGATCGCCGGAAAACAACATGACACCGAGAACCATCAGCGTTGCAGCAAGCACATAAGCACGCGGCGCGGCGGCCCCTCGCGACGACGCCACGAGCGCCAGCGCACCCGCTCCATGCAGGATGAGGAAGTTTGCGGCCGTGGGAAGCGACGGATGACCCCCGCCGTGTGCAGCCGCAGCGGCGAGCGCAACGCCCGCCGCCCCGAGCAGCGCGGCAATGCCCGCGATCCACGAACCCCACCGCGCCCAGCTCATCGCGCACCCTCTCCCGTCATGCGCCGCCGTTACGCGGCGTCCGCCGCAACCTTGACCGACACCATCTTGTCGGGGTTCTGCACCGGCTCGCCGCGCTTGATGTTGTCGACGTTGTCCATGCCTTCGATCACCTGGCCCCAGACGGTGTACTTTCCGTCGAGGAACGTGGCGTCGTCGAAGCAGATGAAGAACTGGCTGTTGGCGCTGTCGGGGGACGCCGCACGCGCCATCGAGCACACGCCGCGCACATGCGGCTCGCGGCTGAATTCGGCCTTGAGGTTCGGATGATCGGAGCCGCCCGTCCCGGTGCCGCGCGGACAGCCCGTCTGCGCCATGAAACCGTCGATCACGCGATGGAACACGATGCCGTCATAGAACCCGGCGCGCGCAAGCGTCTTGATGCGTTCCACATGCCCCGGCGCAAGATCGGGACGCATGGCGATGACGACGCGTCCTTGCGTGGTCTCGATGATGAGCGTGTTTTCGGGATCGGTGATCTCTGCCATGAGGCTGCTCCGCTGTGACTTGAGTTGGAAAAAGGGAACGTAAGCGTGTCCGGCGAGCGCGCAACCGCGCGGCTCGGCACGAAACGCCGCAGGCTGCGCGCAGATCTCAGGGCGCGGCCGTCGCGAGATACATTTTTATGATGGTGTCGGGGTTCGGCGGCGGTTCGCCTTTTGCGATCTGGTCGACGTGCTGCATCCCGTCCACCACCTTGCCGAACACGGTGTACTCGCCGTTAAGATTGGGCGCCTGCGTGAAGCAGATGAAGAACTGGCTGTTCGCGCTGTTCGGGTTGGTCGTGCGCGCCGCCCCGAGCGTGCCGCGTTCGAATGGGATGCCCGAGAACTCGGCCGGCAGGTCCGGCAGGCTTGAGCCGCCCGCACCCGTGCCCTGCGGATCTCCCGTCTGCGCCATGAAGCCTGGGATCACCCGGTGGAACTTGAGGCCATTGTAGAAGCCCTGGCTCGCCAGCGTCTTGATCCGCTCCACGTGCTTGGGCGCCAGATCCGGCCGAAGCTGGATCGTCACCTTGCCGGTCTTGAGTTCCATGATCAGCGTATTCGAGGGATCGTTGGCCGTCCCGCCGGTCGGCGCAAGGCTACCGGCCGTCTGCGTTTCCTGGCTCGCCTGGGCAATCGGCGCGTTGTTGCTGCAGGCGGCGAGGCCCACGGCCAGCATCAGCACGGCCAGATACTTGAAGGTTTGCATGAACGCTCCCTGGAGCTGAGATATCGAGGCAGACGGTCCGGCCAGCCCCTGTCGAGCGCCGTTATCGCCCGTTGCGGCCCCCCGGGCAACCCGCAGGCCCCGCTTCTCCAGCCTTTGTCGCCAGCCTTGGTGAAACCCGTTATGCGGCATCCGGCAGGCGTCGAGCGCTATCCCTTTGCGTTTGCGTCCGCTTTCGATTTCGTCGCGAGCCTGAGAGCCACACCCGTGGAGACGAAACTCGTCACATCGCCGCCCATCTGCGCGATCTGCCGCACGAGATTCGCCGCGATATGCCGAACCTCGGGAGAAGCCGCGACGAACACCGTCTGCACGGTCGGCAGCATCTGGCCGTTCATGTTGGCCATCTGCATCTCGTAGTCGAAATCCGTCCCGTCCCGGAGGCCGCGGAAAATCACGCTTGCGCCGTGCCGTTCCGCCGCCGAGACCGCAAGATCGGAGAACGTCACCACCTCGATGGGGATGCCCGCCTCCTTCGCGATGGCGCGTGTCTCCGCTTCGAGCATTTCGACGCGCTCCTCGGTCGGGAACATTGGCGTCTTCGAGGGATGCACGCCGACGCCGATCACCAGCCGATCCACGAGCCGGCTGGCACGCGCGATGATGTCCGTATGACCGAGCGTCACGGGATCGAACGACCCCGAATAGAAACCTGTTCTCTTCATGGGTCTATCTAGCCGCGCAGCAGGCGGAAGGGCAAGCCGAAGCGGAAGGTCTCAGCCTCTGGCCCAAAACGCCACGAGGCCCGGCAGGGCGCCGGGCCTCGAAACGTGAAGACGTCATGCGTCCACCAGACCGTCTCTACTTGAGAACGGCGGCCTCGTACCTCGACCCGAACACGTTGCCGATGTCGAAGCGATAGCCAACGCCCAGGCTGAAGATCCACGGGTCGATGTCGACGCCCGCCGTGATTCCGGTCCCGCGCCAGGATGCATCCGTCTCGATCCAGGTCTTCTTCACGTCGGCGTTGAGATACCAGCCGTCGCCGATCGGAATGTCGACGCCCGCCTGCAACGTGAAGCCCAGCGCGTCGTCGAGGTCGATCTTCGGGCTGCCCGGCAGATTGCTGCGGCCCTCGTTGAAGAAGTGGATGTACTGCACGCCCGCGCCCACATAGGGCTTCCATCCGCCCACGCTGTCGAAGTGATATTGCAGCGTCAGCGCGGGCGGGAACACCCAGAAATCTCCGAGATCGACACCGTCAATCGCGCCCTTACCCTTCGCGTCAAACTGCGCAAAACAGCAGAACAGTTCGATCGCAAGGTTCCGGTTGAAGAAATACGTGAGCGTCGCGGTCGGGATCACTTCCGTGCTCACCTCCGCGTCGGCCCCCGCGAGCGGCACGCCGCCTGCTTTCACCGATGCGCTCGAATCGGGATCGACGACCGTCCCCTGCAAACGCACCATGAAGTTTCCGCTCTCGCTGCCCGCAACCGCGGCACCACCCGTCGCGCTCAGCGCAAGCACGGCGACGGCGAGAGCGCGCCCAAATTTCGTGTCCATCATTCTTGAATCCTTCTCGGCCTCACGCCTCGGCCGACAGGAAATACGCGCCGGCCCTTGCTAGTGGCGAAACCATGCGGTGTGTCGCGCTGCGACGACGAGCGCCAATGCGCAGCCAAGGCTGATCGGCATCAGGGAGCGGAGCAATCCTTTTCACGCGTGGCAGCAACGCCACGAAGATGTTGATTGAGATCAATAAACCGCCGGGTCTTTGTTGATTGCAGTCAAAGCGGCGAAACGCAGCCAGCGGAAGTATCACCCGATACAATCGCAAACCCGATCCATTTTATGCCTCACGTCCCCGACGTCATCGCCGAGGAATTCGCGCCGCCCGCCGTGCGCATTGCAACGCGCCGATACCAGAAGCTCGTCCTCTCCACCGAGGGGGACGGGACGCTTTATCTTGTGCACAAAGGGGTCTTCCTAGCGCGCGCCACGCTTCCCGATGCCCGCCAGCAGATCCTGAACGTTCTCTATCCGGGCGACATCGCACACGCGCGCGCCATGCCCGCGCTCGACGGCGCCGCGATTGCGGCCGCATCCGAGTCGGGCGAGATCTGGCGCGTGCGCGGCGCGGCCGTAAAGACAAGCACCGAGACGAACCCCAGCCTTTCGCGCGCCATCGCGGACCACTTTATCGAACAGGCCGCGCGCCTCGCACTCCACAACGCGGTGCTGTCGGGCCTGAACGGCGACGAGCGCGTGGCTGCGCTGTTCATCGAGCTGACATTGCGTGTCGGACAGCCCACCCCGGCCGGCATTACATTCGACATGCCGCTGTCGCGGACCGATATCGCAGACCATCTCGCGCTCAACGCCGACACCGTCTCGCGCATCGTCTCTCGGATGAGAAGCAAAGCGCTCATCTCGATGGTGGGACGCAACCGCATCGTCTGCCGGGATTTCGAAGCGCTCGCCGCCGAGTGTCCGCTCGCGGATGCACTCACGCACATGCACGGATCCGCCAAGAGACGCCAGGAGACGAGGAGCGCCCCCGCCCTCACGCCCGCGCCGAGATCCTGAACAGGAAACCGGCGCCCCTGCCCGCAGCAGCTTGAGGGCGCCTATTCGACCTTCTCGGCCGCGAGATCGAGGCACACTCCCGCCCACATCCAGAAGCTCGTGGGCAAGTCGTGGTCGAAATCGTCCACGCACGATGCCATTCCCGGCAGGATCCGCGCCCGGCGCTCGGCCGAGGCTTCGGGCAGGAAGTACTCGATGTACGCGCCCATCCACTGGACCCGCTGGCTCTCCGACATGTCGAGGTAGTCGTCGTAGTCCAGCTTGTCCTCGTCGTCGGCCAGTGCCGGGCTCGCGACGAGGACTGCGGCCAAACAAAGAGTTAGGATGCGCATGACCGGCCTCCCGCACCACGATGGAACGTCACGACGCAGACTATAGCGCCTGCCTCGCGAGCGTCCATCCGTGATCGCACGATCCAGCCAATGAAACCGGCAGCCTCGAACGGGTTTAAGCTTCGCCCAGTTCGTCCGCGCCGTTCTCGCTCTCGTCCTCGCCGTCGTCGGGAATACGCTCGACCGAAACCACCCGCTCTTCAGCGTCGGTCTTGAAGATCCGCACGCCCTGCGTGTTGCGGCCCGCGATACGGACATCGTGCACCGGGCAGCGAATGAGCTGGCCGCCGTCCGTCACCAGCATGATCTGGTCGGTATCCTCGATCGGGAACGAGGCCCTGAGGTTGCCGTTGCGCTCGTTGACGACCATGGCGACGATGCCTTTGCCGCCGCGCCCGCTCGTCCGGTACTCGTACGACGACGACCGCTTGCCGAAGCCCCGCTCCGAAACGGTGAGCACGAACTGCTCCTTCGCGGAAAGCTCGGCATACCGCTCCGGCGAGAGATCGGCCACGGCCTCGATCTCCTCGTCCGCCTCGGCTTCCACCTCGACGCCCGCCTCCACGTCCTCGCCGTTTTCGCTGCGGCGGATCTGGGACGCCTGTTTCAGATAGGCGCCCCGTTCCGCAGGCGACGCATCCACGTGCGTCAGGATCGCCATCGAGATCACCTCGTCGCCGTCGTCGAGACGGATACCGCGCACGCCCGACGAATCGCGCCCCTTAAACAGCCGCACCTCGTCCTTGCTGAGGAAGCGAATGCACCGGCCCTGCGCCGTCGTCAGCAGAACGTCGTCTTCCGGCGAGCAGATCGCGACGGAGACGATCTGGTCGCCCCCGCCCTCGCCGTCGAGCTTCATGGCGATCTTGCCGTTGCGGTTGATGTTCTCGAAGTCGGTGAGCGCGTTGCGCCGCACGTTGCCGCCCTTGGTCGCGAACATCAATTCGAGCCGGCTCCACGTCTCCTTGTCTTCCGGTAGCGGGAGAATGGAGGTGATGACTTCGCCCTGCGCCAGCGGCAGCAGGTTGATCAGCGCCTTGCCCGACGCCTGCGGAGTGGCAGCCGGCAAGCGCCACACCTTCATGCGGTAGCACATGCCCCGCGAAGAAAAGAACAGCACCGGGGTATGCGTCGAGGCGATGAAGATCTGCGTGACGAAATCCTCGTCCCGCGTCGACATACCGGAGCGGCCCTTGCCGCCGCGCCGCTGCGCCCGATAGGTGGAGAGCGGCACGCGCTTGATATAACCCTTGTGCGAAACCGTGACGACCACGTCCTCGCGCGCGATCAGGTCCTCGTCGTCGACCTCGCCTTCGATGTCGACGATCTCCGTCTTACGCGGTGTCGCGAACTCGTCCCGGATCGCCGTGAGCTCGCCTTTCACGATGTCCACGATCCTGAGGCGCGACGAAAGGATCGCGAGATACTCCTTGATCTCTTCCGCAATCTTCTTGAGTTCGTCCCCGATCTCGTCGCGCCCGAGCGCTGTAAGGCGCGCAAGACGCAGCTCCAGGATCGCCTTCGCCTGTTCCTCGGAAAGCTGATAGGTACCGTCGTCGGCGAGCCCGTGGCGCGGATCGGCGATCAGCGCGATCAGCGGCGCCATGTCCTTTGCGGGCCAGTGCCGCTCCATGAGCTGCGCCTTCGCTTCCGCCGGCGAGGGCGAGAAGCGGATCAGCTTGATCACCTCGTCGATGTTGGCAACCGCAATGGCAAGACCCACCAACACATGCGCCCGGTCGCGCGCCTTCCAGAGCAGATACCGCGTCCGCCGCGTCACCACGTCCTGGCGGAAGCTCGTAAACGCCTCGATGAAGTCGCGCAGATTGAGCTGCTCGGGCTTGCCGCCGTTGATCGCCAGCATATTGGCGCCGAACGAAGTTTGCAGATCCGAATAGCGCCAGAGCTGGTTCAGCACCACGTCCGCAATCGCATCGCGCTTGAGCTCGATGACGATCCTCATGCCTTCGCGGTTGGTCTCGTCCCAGATATCCGCGATGCCTTCCACACGCTTCTCGCGCACGAGGTCGGCGATCTTCTCGATCAGCGTCTTCTTGTTGACCTGATAGGGGATCGCCGTGATGATCAGCGCCTCGCGATCCTTGCGGATTTCCTCCACTTCGACGCGGGCGCGCATGATGATCGAGCCGCGTCCCTTGTGATAAGCCGCAAGCGCACCGGCGCGCCCGAGAATGAGCCCGCCCGTCGGGAAGTCGGGCGCGGGAATGATCTCCGTCAGCTCCTCGACCGTCGTCTCGGGCTTGTCGAGCATCAGCATGCACGCGTCGATCACTTCGCCCAGATTGTGCGGCGGAATGTTCGTCGCCATACCGACGGCAATGCCGCCGGCTCCGTTCACCAGCAGGTTCGGAAACTTCGCGGGCAGCACCACCGGCTCCAGCAGCCGGTCGTCGTAGTTCGGCTTGAAGTCGACCGTCTCCTTTTCGAGATCGTCGAGCATCAGCCCCGCGATCTTCGCGAGCCGCGCCTCCGTGTAGCGCTCGGCCGCGGGCGGATCGCCATCGACGGAACCGAAGTTGCCCTGCCCGTCGATCAGCGGCACGCGCATCGAGAAGTCCTGCGCGAGGCGCACGAGCGCATCGTAGATCGCGAGGTTCCCGTGCGGATGGAAATCGCCCATCGTGTCGCCCACCACCTTGGACGACTTCATGTGCTTCTTGTTCCAGTCGAGCCCGAGACGCTGCATCGCGTAGAGGATGCGCCGATGCACGGGCTTCAATCCATCGCGCACGTCGGGAAGCGCACGGCTGATGATGACGCTCATCGCGTACTCAAGGTACGAGCGCTTCATCTCGTCCTGGATCAGGATGGGCCGGATGTCGCTCGGACCCGCGGAGCCGGGCGTATCGGTGGTATCGGTCAATGTCGGAATCCCGCTATGGCCACAGGGGGTGCGATAAGCATCCGCGCGGCTCGTTCGTTCGGGCAAAGTTTACCCGACATGGCCTCGCTCGGGCAATGCCGGAGCCCCTGGAACACCCCCTCCTCCCCAGCCGAAAGGCCGGAAAATCGACAGATTCCCGGGCCTCGCGGCAAATCTTGGCCCCGCCTGTCAAAAAGTCGCGCCATCTGCCGTGCCATGCACAAGGGTTCGCGCTTGCAAGCGCACGGGCGCCGCCTCACGTTTCGGCGTCATGTCTTCGGCCCTGAGGGAAAGTCACTCCATGAAACACGTTTCGCTTCTCGCCGCCGGCCTCCTCGCCGTGGCGCCTCTCGCGTCCCTGGTCGCGTTCGCCCAGGAGCCCACCACGTTCCTGGCCGCCCAGACAGAAAACGAATACCTCGCCCGCGATCATCTCATCGGCGCAAAAGTTCACGGCAGCGAAGGCCTCATTCTCGGCGAGCTTGAGGATCTGATCGTCAACGACGAGAATCAGATTGTTGGCGTCGTGCTCGGCACCGGCGGATATTTCGGCTTCGCGCAGAAGAAGGTCGGCGTCGCCCTCGCCTCCCTCAAGTTCGAAGAAAAGGACGGCGCCCTCACGGTCTCGCTTCCGGACGTGACCAAGGAAACGCTCGCCGCCGCACCCGACTTCCAGCGCCGCAAGCCCGCGAAGTCGCTCCTCGACCGCGCCAAGGAGAAGGCCGTAGAACTCGGCGACAAGACGCGCGCGGCCACCAAGGATGCGATCGAGCGCGCGCAGCCGACCATCGACCACGCGAAGCAGAAGACGCAGGAAGCCTACGAGAAGGCCAAGGAAGCCGTCTCCGAGGCCTACGACGGCGCCAAGGACACCGTGAACGAAGCGACCGCACCCGAGCCGACGCCTGCACCCACGCCTGCTCCGGCCACTCAACCCCCCGCCGCGCCGGAGCCGCCGGCCGCGCCTGCTGCACCCGAGCCGCCCGCTGCACCAGCCGCACCCGGACAGCCCGCTACAACGCCGTAATCGAACAGCGAAACGCGGACGTGGCAACACCGCATCCGCGTTTCGCAACGGAGACCGACCGATGACCGCAGATGGCTCCAAAAGCGTCGTTCTGCTGGCATCGGTCGCCAGCGTGACGAGCGCCGCCGCAACGCTCTGGGCCGCCGCATCGACGGGTTCCGCGGCCCTCGCCGCCCTCGGTGTCCTCTTTCTCGCCGCCGCAAGCAGCCAAGCGCTCATGCTTGTCGGTCTTGCCCGCGCAAAACGCGCGACGCACGCATCCGCGACCTGCGGCGATCTCTTCTTCTGGTCTTTCGTCGCTGCGTTGATTCTGTTTTCGCTCGCGGCAGGCGTTGCCGTTTACGAAGGCGTCGGCAAGATCACGGACGCGCCGCGCATTCTCTTGCGGTCGCAGAATGCCTACACGGCCCTCGCCGTGGCGTTCGCGCTCACCGTTGCAGCATATGTCCGCGTGAAACTCCACGCGAGAAACTTCGGCGGACAAGACGAACGTCTGACGACCACCACAGCCGCATCGCCCGTGTTCGTCGCAACACGCATCGAAACGACGGCGGCCCTCACAGGGCTCGTCATCGCCGCAATCGGCATCGCTCTCTCGTACGCGTGGGATTCCCGCTTCGCTGACGGCGGCGCGGCAATTCTCGTGGGCCTCGTCGTCGGCGGCGTCGCCGCCATCATGGGCATCGAAATTCGACGGCTGCTGATCGCCGACGCCCCCTCAGCCGAAGCCTCGACCGCCCCCGATGACGACCCATCCCGCAAGACCGCACAGAAGGAAAACGCGGCGAGCGCACCCACCCCACCGATGGTCGAAGAGCCCGCTCACGAGCGCGAAGCCGCCCGCGAACAACCGGCCGCGCCCATACACCCCGCATCGAAGCGCGCCTCTGAGCCGCATCTCAGCCGCCGCGCGAAGAAGCGCCAGGAGCAGCAGCATCGCCGCCACCCGCAGAGCTCCGACTCCTAACGAATGAACGGGACATCTCTCCCTTTTCCCTGCCCCTTGTTTGGGAGTTGAGGAAGGGAGGGATTGCAGACGACTGCTGTTGTGTCGCGCTTGCCTAGAATGGGATCTCGTCGTCGAACGAGCCGCCACCGCCGCCGCCCTTCGAACCGCCTCCGCCGCTGCTGCGGCCACCGCCACTGCTACGGCGAGGCTCGCTGTCGCCAAACCCGCCGCTGTCGCCGCCATAATCCGACTGCCCGCTCTCCGAGAGACCGCCGCCACCACCACCAGAGCGCCCGTCGAGCATCGTCAGCGTGCCGTTAAAGCCCTGCAGCACCACTTCCGTGCTGTAGCGATCCTGGCCCTGCTGATCCTGCCATTTGCGGGTCTGCAACTGGCCCTCGATGTAAACCTTCGCGCCCTTCTTGAGGTACTGCTCGACCACGCGGCACAGGTTCTCGTTGAACACCACGACGGAATGCCATTCCGTCCGCTCGCGCCGCTCGCCGCTCGACTTGTCGCGCCACGTTTCGCTGGTCGCGATCCGGAGGTTGGCGATCGGACGCCCGTCCTGCGTGCGGCGGATCTCGGGGTCACGCCCCAGGTTTCCGATCAGGATCACTTTGTTGACCGATCCGGCCATATCGCCACTCCCTGTATTGTATGCTGCACGCAGCGCGAAGCGTCCCTGCTCCACGCCCGCGACTCGACGAGTTGCACGCACCCTATCCGCTTACGAAGCCCGAAGGGCAGCGGGGCCGTAGCCTTATCCAGCGATTTCTCAACCGCTTCGCCGCCGCTCTTCCCACGAAGAGGCGGCGGACGACGAGGCACGCTCTTGCGAAAACCCGGCGCGTCCGATTCAAGTTCCGCTTATGTTCTATGCTTCCCACGCCGGGCGCGCAACCCGCCTCAGCCGCCGTGGGCCACATCCGCCGCCGTCGAGAGATCCCGCAGCACCTTGGGCCCGACGGTCTCGGACGCCGGGCACGACGCAGCCTTCAGCCGCGCATAGACTTGCCCCAGATCTCCGCGGAACTCCTGCCGTTGGGCGCGCCGCGCAACCCCCGTCGCCACCGCCCCGTTGCTCCACCGCGGCCGGCACAAGAGCTGCACGAGATAGTCGGTGATCGACTGCCGGTAGATGTCCCCATCCCAGCGCGTGCCCACCGACGCCAGCCCCTGCCATTGCCGGTAATCCGCCGTCGACGTCCACCGCGCGCCTTCGCCGAGGTCCGCAATCGCGGCCGCCCTCTCCTCAAGGCGCGCACGCACCCGCCTGCTCTGCACCCGCGCGAGCCGCGCCTTAATCTCCGCCACATCCCCATCTGTCGCTTGCGCAATCGCGACGCCCGTAAAGTCCGCCAGCCCATTGGGGTCCGCCGAGGGCGGCAGCGTGCGCCACACCTTCGCTTCACGCAGATCCGTCCCGACCGTGCTCGCGCCCGATACGTCCGCCCCGATCAGCGACGCACGATACAGCACCGCGCCGTCGAGCTTCGCATCCTTGAGGATCGCGAGATCGAGCACGGCAAAGCTCATCACTGCGCCGATCAGGTCCGCGTGCGAAAAATCCGCGCCCATAAGCTGCGCGCCCGTGAGGTCCGCGCCTTGAAGGCTGGCCATAAGGAAGTTGGCGCCCTGCGCTTCTGCGCCTCCGCTCATGTCCGCCTTGTCGAGCCGCGCCGACGAGAAGTTCGCGCCCGGCATCAGAGCATAGCCGAGCGTCACGCCTTCGAGGCGCGCTTCCGAAAAATTCGCCCCCGTAAGATCGATGCCCGAGAGATGGGCTCCGTCGAGACGCGCGCGCGTGAACGTCGCCCGCCGCGCCCGCGTGCAATCCGCTCCCTCTCGATCCGCCGAGACGACGAGGCGCATGATGTCCGCGCATTGCATCCATACCCCGCGCAGATCGGCCCCGGCGAGCGAAGCGCCCGTGAGGTCCGCTCCCGTAAAATCCGCTTGATGCAGATCCGAGCGGTCGAGCTTCGCAAACCTGAGATCCCGCCCACGCAGATTGAGGCTCGGCTCGCCCGGCCGTTGCGCGCTGTCGAGCACGAGGTCCGTATCCATCACTTCGAGGTTGCGCTTGAAGATGCCGAGCAGCGCCCCATCCGGCCCCGATGCCAGGATCGGCACCGCATAGCCGCGTACGAGGCGGGCCCGCCCGCTTGGGTTGTCGTCGCTTTCGAGGCCGAACGTCCGCTGCGTAAAGCGATCCAGCGCCTCGCCCGGCACGGTCGCGAACAGAAACGAGAACAACCCCACGAACAGCAGCACCAGCGTCGTCACGACGAAGCTGACCGGATGCGCCCGCGTGCTCCGCATCAGCGCCTGCGGAAACGACGCCTCCGCGCGAAGCAGGAACACGCCGATCGAAATCAGCATCACGACATCCGCGATCAGCGCCGCGCGATGGATCCAGGTGATGCCCGCGTCGTGGTAGGGCAGAAACACGACCTGCACATAGAGCAGCAGCAGAACGGGAAGCGCGACAAGCGTCGTCCAGCTCATGGCGTAGAGAAACGCGCTCATCACGCGGCTTCGGTGCGGACCCGCGATCGCCTGCACGAAAAAGAAATTGTTGAGTTCGAGCCGCAAGGGATGTGTGCGCTTGTCGGTCGCCTCGATCAGCCGGATCGCCGCGTCGAACTCCAACGTCTCGCGCGCCAGGAGGGCGAGCTGCGACACCAGCCCCACGTGCATCAGCACCAGCACGACGGGCGCGAATTGGAAGAACTGACGAAGCTGAATGTCGACTTGCAGGATCGGCAGCGAGACCGCCGTTTCGAGCAGAAGATCCTTATGCGTCACCCCCGCCACCGCGATGGTGAGATAGGCCATGACGCCGAGAAAGATCAGCCACGCCGTGTGCGCCGTATGGCTCGAATTGTTGACGGCTTCGAGCAGGCTGTAGGGATTGACCGGCGTTTCCCCTTGCCGCTCATGACGCGTCAGGTCGACCATTCCGGGATCCCTCGATAAAATACGGGTACGGATATATTGGGCGGCTATTAAAGGAGAAAGTATGTCCGGAAGCCAGCGGAGGCGCTCGGCACCGCCGGCACTTTGGCGTTCGTTGTGGCCAAGGGGACGCAAGGGTTGCGGCAAAGCTGAGACAAAGCCCTGTATCATGCAGGGTTTGCCATTGCCGCCCGCGAAGCGGAGCGCTAACACAGCCGGGAGCCAGAGGCATATCCTTTCCCGCCTCGCGCCGCTTGGGTTCGAACCGGCGGCATCCGGACGTAACACGCGCCCCCGAAACATAGCGGTGCGCGCAACAGGGTCGCGTCGCTTCCGTGCAGTACGACTGTAGAAAATGCCCCGGCTATTGCTGCTCCTATCCGCTCATCGCACTCGATAAGCGCGACGTGGAACGCCTCGCCCGCTATCACAAACTGTCGTTCGAAGCCGCCCGCCGCGCCTTCACGCGCGAAGCCCACGGCCGCAAGTACGCAATGAAGCGGAAACGCGACCGTTATTACGGCGCCATCTGCCGCTTCTTCGATACCACGAAACGCTGCTGCACGATCTACGAGGCCCGCCCCTCCGTCTGCCGCAGCTTCCCCGGCAAAGGCCGTTGCGGCTACTACGATTTCCTGTCGTTCGAACGGCGCGCGCAGGAAGATCCCGAGTTCGTCGCTCTCACCGACAACCGCTGACCGAAATCGGTCCAGCCATACGCTCAGCCCCCGGCCCGTTCCGCGGTCGGGGTTGGAGTCCGTGAAATTATCATTTCGAGTCAAATGAATAAGACGGGAGGATGACGGGTAATAATAGCAATTTTAAGCAACTCGTTAACGTTGAATCGTTTACCCTGGCGTTCATGTCCCGTCCGCCCCCGGCGCGGCGGCAACAGCAGGGCCTCCGCAAAGGGGCGGCGCCTGCCGGAAACGAGACGACAAGGAGACGACCATGAGCGTCATGACACGCGTAGTCGCCGCCGCCGCGGTGCTTTTGGGCGCGGCCATCCCCGTCGGCGCGCTGACCGTCAAGAACACGTCCGACAAGGATTTCACCATCGGCGTATCCACCGGCTCCGAGCAGAAAGTCCACACCGTCCCCGCCGGCGGCTCGCTGGAGGTGAAGCAGGACTGCAGCAGCGATTGCGCGGTCACGGGCCCGTGGGGCTTCTCGCACATCGTGCCCCAGAACGCCGTCATCGAGAGCGACGGCAAGGCCATTGTGTCGCCCCGCCTCGCCACCGCGGACACGGCACCGAAATCCACGACCGGCCTCATCCCGCAGGACCCGTCGACAGCCGCCATCGAAACGCCCGACGAACCCGCCGCAACCGCGGTCCCGGCAGCGAAACCCGCCCCCGCCGCCCAGCCGCCGAAGCGCGCCGCCAGGTCGAAGCCCCGCCGCCCGGCCAAAAAGGCGAAGAAGGGCGCGGCGCCCGGCTCTTGGGGCGCGCTCATGCAGGGCAACAAATAGCCCGGCAGATCGGCACCGCCCGAGATAAAAATAGCCGCGGACGGGCCCACCCGTCCGCGGCTGTTGTTTTTCGATCCGCCCTAACCGAGCATCGCCAGCGGGCTCAACCCGCCGTGCACTGGGTATCGCACGGCACTTCCTCGCGCTTGTCGATGGAGCCCCGCATCGGCGAAAGCTCCTCGCGGAAGCACTTGCCGCCTTCACGCACCACCCGCACAAGCTGGTTCTTGGTCACGAGCGACTGACACACCACTTCCATTGCCTGCGCCGTCCTCACGCTCGGCGGCCCCGCCGTGTCAGCGCGCGCAACCCCGATAAAGAGATCGATCAGGTTCGTCGGCGGCTCCTCGCCGGGCTTCTGCAATTCGTTGTAGGCGATCCATTCGTACGTCGTTTTGCCGTCGGTCGACTCGATGCGGATCGCGATATCGCCCGTGGACGGGCACGCCCCCACATCGAGCTTCGTCCCCTGTGCCGTATCGAGCGCCTTGTATTCGATCTGGCAATCGAGGTTCTTCATCCAAAGGTCGTACTGGGCAAGCCGATGCGGCACCTTCGTGAACGGAACCTTGTATTGCCACGCATGATACGCCGTGATGGCCGTCGGGATCGCACCCACGATCGTCACCACCAGAGCCACCGTTTTCAGAAGAGAAACGACGCCACCGCTCTTGCCGTCACTGTTCGCTAGGTCTCTCAACATCGGATGTGTTCCCTCAAAAGTCGTCGCTGACATCGCACTGCTCCGTCCCGCGCGGCATACACGGCCGGAATGCCAAGGGTCCGCTGAACTGCTCCTGAGCGAAAGGTTCAGGCGCCGTTCAGAGAGGCGATGTCGGAAGTCTGGCAACGGAACGTAGCGCCACCAAGGCGGGATTTCCATGGGGCTGCGCATGGCGCGTGCGGCATGCCCCGGAAGGAATCGCCCTCCGCGATCCGAACGGCGGCGTAAGTCCTTCATGTTGGCGTCCTTCCCTGGGATTCAATGGGCAAAAACCCATAGTGGCCCGCCCGGACGGAACCGACCCAAATGTTACGGGGGTGTCCTGCCCCCACATGCCAGCCAATCGCGGGACGGTTCCGCCCCGCCGCGGCAATCGAGCCGGACTGTTGCGGCTCGGGGACAACCGTCCCGCGAGATAGGCAAAAAATAATTGGAGAGGAAGCAATGAAGTTCATGAAGGCCTCCACGCTGGCCATTGCCGCCGCCGTCTTTGCGGCGCCCGCCATGGCCCTCACCATCGACAACCAGGACGCGGACGAATTGAAGTTCGGCATCGATGAAGGCGAGACCGAGCACGTGGAAACCGTGGCAGCCGGTCAGACCGGCGACTTCTCCGACAAGTGCAAGGACGGCTGCGGTCTCACGGGCCCGTGGGGCTTCTCGTGGATGGCGAATGCCGGCGACAGCCTGACGGTCAAGGACGGCAAGCTGAATGGCGGCAAGGCCACCGCGCCCGAGTCATAAGCCTCGCGAACCCCAAAACATGACGTGTTTGCTGCGGTCTCCCCCCTAAGCGCAGCAGCGGGCCGGGTGTCGTGCATTCCCACGCGCACCCGGCCCTTTTTCAGCGGAGCGCACACCACCCGGGAGCGTCTTAGCGAAGCCACGCTCCGCATGGACTGCCGCCTGTATCTAAAGAAAAACGGCTGCGGCAGCAGCCAGGGAGCAACGCGACCCGCGGGTCATGGCGGAGCCATGCTCCGCATGGACTGCCGCGGCCATCCACAAAGCACCACGCTTCTTATCCGAAGCTTCCCTCAGCTTGTGTCCAAAACAAAAAACGGCTGCGGCAGCAGCCCTGGCGCCAAGGGCGCCCGGCGCAAGTGCGCCGGCCATCCACAAAGCACCACGCCCCTTGAGCAAAGTTTCTGACAGCTTGTGCCTGAATACAAAAATGAGCCCCCTCGCGCGTTACGCCGAGTGGGGCTCTCTGTCTTCGGTAACCTGTCCAGCCGAGCCGGACTTGTAAGGCAAGGCTCTGGAGATTGGCCCAGATCTAGGCCGCTCCTCCGCCCTCGCATGAGGTGGATCAAATCTGATTTTTAAAGGACCTGAGATACGCGGAGCTTTGCTGCAGCAGCTCTCGTTACCCAAGCCTGGACCTCGCGTCGGCGCGAGGTCCAATTCGACAACCAGGTGGCGTCATGCTCCCTCCGTTCGCTGTTGATCCAAAGCCGCGTATCGGCGTACGGGCGCTGATCAGGCGACGAGACCGAACACCGCGACTTAGACGGCCGTCCTCACAACCGGGGGTGCTGCGGGGCCGAGTGAACGATGTTGTTTCCAACGCTCGTTCTCAGGGAGGCCACGGAACAGCGACAGCCATCACCTATGAGATTTGGGTGCAACGCCTCGTCTGTCAAGAGCAGCCCGATACTTAAGCAGTCATCCGCATTTCCGTCGCAGAACCTGGGCCATCCGCGGCAGGCCCCGGCGAGCGGCGCAGCCTAGGTGTTGTCGATCGCAGCGGCAGGCGCTTCGAGTTCGTAAATCAGCCCGTCGCTCTCATACCGCATCCGGGCCTGACCGCTGAACGACGCCGGCACGAACTGCATCAGAACCTTGCTGCCGAACCCTTCGCGCGATGGCGCTTCGACGCCCGAGATCCCCGCTTCGCGCCACACGAAACGAAACCCGGCGCAATCCCACCGGATGCCGATCCGGCCTTCCGGTTTTGAGAGGGCGCCGTACTTGATCGAATTCGTGATCAGTTCGTTGAGCGCAAGCGACAAAGCGAGCGCCTGATTGGACCCGAGGCGAAAATCCGCACCCACCACATCGATCCTCTGGCGCAGGTTCGGATGCGCGGAGAAAGACTGTTCGATCAACTCGTAGATATGCGCATCCTCTGCCGCCTCGCCCGACAGAAACGATTGCGTTCTCCCCAGCGCCGCAAGCCGTTGCGAAAGCTGCCGGCGCGCCTCGTCGAGGCCTGTCGCATGCCGCAACGACATGGTCGCGATCGCACCAACCATCGCGAGCGCATTGCGCATCCGGTGCGAAAGTTCCGCATTCGTCACGGCGAGCTGCCGCTGCGCGAGCACGGTCTCGGTCGTCTCCATGACCGTGTCCATCATGCCGCCGACTTCACCGTTTTCGGCGCGGATCGGGCTGTAGCAAAACGTAAAATAGGCTTCCTCAGGATAGCCGTGCCGGTCGATGGTGAGCTTGAAGTTCTCGATGAACGTCGCTTCGCCCGCAAACGCCTTTTCGACCATCGGCTGGATCTCGGGCCAAACCTCTACCCATACCTCGCTGAAAGGTCGCCCCAACGCTTGCGGTTTGTCGCCAAGGATCGGGGCGAACGCATCGTTGTGAAAGGTAGTGAGCTCTCGGCCCCAGGCAATCGCCTTGGGGAAGCTCGACAACAGCATCATGCTGAGCGCGGTTTTCAGAGACTGCGGCCATTGACCGATCGGTCCGAGCGGTGTCGCCGCCCAATCGATCCGCGCGATCGCATCTGCAGCCTGTCCCCCGCCGATCAGAAATGAAGGCCGGCCGTCCAAATGATACTCCGTGACACACTCTCCAATTTGAGAGCTTGGCTTAGTGCAGCGAAGGTCCGCAAGCAATGGATTTCGGGAAGAGATTATGGAGGAGAACGGCGAGATCGTCTCAACGTCTTGGCCAGGCTCCCTTGTCTCGCCCATGGCGCGCCTATGCCTCGACCAGGGCGGATCGATTGCGGCCGCCAGATTTGGCTTGGTAAAGCGCTTTGTCCGCAATCGACAGCAGGCGTTCCAAGTCGCCCTCGCATGCCACCCCTGACGCAACCCCGATACTCAACGTCACCGAAATCCGGACACCGCCATCGATCGCAAACGGCTCGACCTCGATGGCAGACCGAATTCTGTCCGCGACGGCCATCGCCACGTCCGGCGCCGTCCCTGGAAGCAGCACCGCAAACTCTTCGCCGCCGAGCCGCCCCAGCAGGTCTCCCCCCTTCAAGAGACCGTCCATGCGTTTCGCCGTCAGCGAAAGGACGGCATCGCCGGCCGGATGGCCGTAGCCGTCGTTGATCTGCTTGAAATGATCGACATCGAGCATCAGGACGCTGACCCGACCGAACTCCCGCGCCAACTGCACAATGATCTTCTCCGAACGCTCGAAAAACGCGCGGCGCGTCAGCACGCCCGTAAGCTGATCCCAATTGGCGATGCGCTCAAGTTCGTAGGCGAGCCGTTGGCGTTCTTCAGAAAGGAGATAGGCGTCGTGAACGTCGGTGGACGTCCCGCACCAGCGCATGATCGCACCGCGGCCGTCGCGCACCGGCAACGCCATGACGCGAAGCCAGCGGTAGTCGCCGGAGTGATGCAAGAAGCGGTAGTCGATATCGTAGGGCTCCCCGGTGCGCCGCGCGCCTTCCCAGGCATGCCAAACCCTCTCCCAATCCTCGGGGTGGACAAGTTCTTTCCAGGTATCCTCGGTAATCTCGTGGGGCTCGATGCCCGTGAATTCCGTCCAGCGACGCGAAAAATAATCGTGGCGGCCCTCGGCATCGCTACTCCACACGATCTGAGGAAGCGACTCCGTGAGCGTATCGAACTGGAAGCGGCTCTCGGCCAAAGCCGTCTCCGTTTCGCCCGCGTCCGCAAGGATGACGGCAAGCTCAAGCTGTTTCCTCGCCACAGCGAGTTCACGTGCCCTTTCGACATGGTGGGTGACCTCGGACGCCATGCACAGCACGCCGAGCGTGAGCCCGTTCGCGTCCAGAACAGGCGTAAATTCCAGATTGAACCAGGCGGCGCCCGGCACGCCGTCGCGCACGCATCGCAACTCATGATTGCGGAAGCTCGTGCCCTCCCCGCGAGCGGCCCGCACAAGAGCCACCGCAAAAAGCTCTGCGTAACGGGGAAGGACATCGACGATCGGGCGCCCCAAAACGGGTCCATCCGCGCACGATCCGATCAAGGCAACGCCGGCCGAATTGGCATACAGGATCGCCTGGGGACCGATCAGGAGAAGCATCGGCCCGGGAGCGTTCGCGACGATCGCTGCCGAGATCTGGAGCGGCGCAGGCCAATTGCCGAAAGACGGCAGCCCCGCCCCGGACCAGTCGACGGCGTCCCCGCCGTCGAGGATGTTGTCTTGTGCGAGTTGAAGATCTCCCATCCGGCGGCCCATCAAGCCCGCTGCTCTTCCCGTCGATTTGAGCAGCCCACAAATCAATTCGCCATAAAGACCCGATCGCGCCGGTCGTGTCTTCCGTTGCTTAACAGTTTGGTTTCGCAGTCGTTTAGATGACCCCGGTTCGGAACGCCCAAGCGGCTCCCACCAATCCGCATGGATTTTTCAGGGCCTTGCTTTACCGCTACGAACACCCGATTTGTCCGGTCCACTTCCTCAATTCCGCCCGCGCCGTTGGGTTGCATTGCCGCCGCCCGAGCGGCGGGCTAGACACTCCGCCCATGAGCAAGGCGCCCCGCATGAGCAAGTCCACGAAAAAACCGTCCTCCGGCATCCGGCCTGAAACCGTGCCCGATCCGACAAAGTCGATCCACGTCCGCGGCGCACGCGAGCACAACCTGAAGAACGTCGATCTCGAAATCCCGCGCGACGCCCTCGTCGTGTTCACGGGCCTCTCGGGCTCCGGCAAATCCTCGCTCGCCTTCGACACCATCTACGCCGAAGGCCAGCGCCGCTACGTCGAAAGCCTCTCGGCCTACGCGCGCCAGTTCCTCGAAATGATGCAGAAGCCCGATGTCGACCACATCGACGGCCTCTCGCCTGCCATTTCCATCGAGCAGAAAACAACCTCCAAGAACCCGCGCTCGACCGTCGGCACCGTCACCGAGATCTACGACTACCTGCGCCTGCTCTTCGCCCGCGTCGGCGTCCCCTATTCGCCCGCAACGGGCCTCCCCATCGAAAGCCAGACCGTCTCGCAGATGGTCGACCGCGTGCTCGACATCCCCGAGGGCACGCGCCTTTACCTGCTCGCCCCCATCGCCCGCGGACGCAAGGGCGAGTTCAGGAAGGAACTGGCCGAGCTTCAGAAGAAGGGCTTCCAGCGCGTCAAGATCGACGGTGAATTCTACGAGATCCCGGACGCGCCCAAGCTCGACAAGAAGTTCAAGCACGACATCGACGTGGTGGTTGATCGCCTCGTCGTCAGGAAAGATATCGCCAAGCGCGCCGCCGACAGCTTCGAGACCGCGCTCGGGCTCGGCGACGGCATCGTCTTCGCCGAGTTCGCCGACAAGCCGCTGCCAAAGTCCGACACCGAAGGCGCCAACAAGAGCAAGAACGAAACGCACGAGCGCATCACCTTTTCGGCGCGCTTCGCCTGCCCGGTCTCCGGCTTCACCATCGAAGAGATCGAGCCCCGCCTCTTCTCCTTCAACGCCCCCGCCGGCGCCTGCCCCACCTGCGACGGCCTCGGCACCGAGCTCGTCTTCGAGCCCGAACTCGTCGTTCCCGACGCTTCGCTCAGCCTCGAAAAGGGCGCCATCTATCCGTGGGCCAAGACCGGCGCCATTTCGCCCTACTACGAGCAGACGCTCGAAAGCCTCGCCAAGCACTACAAGGTGTCGATGAAGACACCGTGGGAGCGCCTGCCGAAACACGTGCAGCTCGCCATCCTGTTCGGCTCCGGCGACGAAGAGATCAAGTTCACCTACTGGGACGGCTCCCGCGACTACGACACCGTGAAGCCCTTCGAAGGCGTCATCGGCAACATCGCGCGCCGCTTCAAGGAAACCGACAGCGACTGGGTCCGCGAGGAACTCTCCCGCTATCAGGCCGCCCACCCGTGCGACGCCTGCAACGGCTATCGCCTGAAGCCCCAGGCCCTCGCCGTCAAAATCGGCGAGAAGCACATCGGCGAAGTCGGCGACATGTCGATCAAGGCCGCCAACCAGTGGTTCGCCGAAATCCCGAAAACCTTTACGAGGCAGCAGACCGAGATCGCGACGCGCATCCTGAAGGAAATCCGCGAGCGCCTCGCCTTCCTCAACGACGTCGGCCTCGAATACCTGACGCTCTCGCGCAACTCGGGCACGCTCTCGGGCGGCGAAAGCCAGCGCATCCGCCTCGCGTCCCAGATCGGCTCCGGCCTCACCGGCGTGCTCTACGTGCTGGACGAACCCTCCATCGGCCTCCATCAGCGCGACAACGACCGCCTGCTCGGCACGCTCCGCCACCTGCGCGACCTCGGCAACACCGTCATCGTCGTCGAGCATGACGAGGACGCCGTCCTCGCCGCCGACCACGTGGTCGACATCGGCCCCGGCGCGGGCATCCACGGCGGCGAGATCATCGCCCAGGGCACACCCGCCGACATCATGGCGAACCCGAAAAGCCTCACCGGACAATATCTCTCCGGCACGCGCCAGATCCCGCTCCCGAAACGGCGCCGCCCCTTCGACAGGAAGCGCACGCTCAAAGTCACCGGCGCACGCGGCAACAACCTGCACAATCTCACGGCCGAGATCCCGGTCGGCCTCCTCACCTGCATCACCGGCGTCTCGGGGGGCGGCAAGTCCACGCTGCTCATCGACACGATCTACAAAGCCGTCGCCCGCAAGCTCAACAACGCGCGGGAGCACCCGGCCCCCTTCGACAAGCTCGAAGGCCTCGAACAGTTCGACAAGGTCATCGACATCGACCAGTCGCCCATCGGCCGCACGCCGCGCTCGAACCCGGCCACCTACACCGGCGCCTTCACGCCCATCCGCGACTGGTACGCGGGTCTCCCCGAAAGCAAGGTGCGCGGCTACGGACCCGGCCGCTTCTCGTTCAACGTCAAGGGCGGCCGCTGCGAAGCCTGCCAGGGCGACGGCGTCATCAAGATCGAGATGCACTTCCTGCCGGACGTCTACGTCACCTGCGACCAGTGCAAGGGCAAGCGCTACAACCGCGAGACGCTCGAAGTCGCCTTCCGCGAGAAGTCCATCGCCGACGTGCTCGACATGACGGTGGAAGAAGGCGCGCAATTCTTCAAGGCCGTGCCCCCGATCCGCGACAAGCTCGAAACGCTGGATCGCGTCGGCCTCGGCTACATCAAGATCGGCCAGCAGGCGACGACGCTCTCGGGCGGCGAAGCCCAGCGCATCAAGCTGTCGAAGGAGCTAAGCCGCCGCGCGACAGGACGCACCCTCTACATCCTCGACGAGCCGACGACGGGCCTCCACTTCCACGACGTCGCGAAGCTTCTCGAAGTGCTGCACGAGCTTGCCGACGCTGGAAACACCGTCGTCGTCATCGAGCACAATCTGGAGGTCATCAAGACGGCCGACTGGATCATCGACCTCGGCCCCGAAGGCGGCGACGGTGGCGGCCACATCGTGGCAGCCGGCACGCCGGAAGACGTCGCAGCCGTGAAGGAAAGCTACACGGGGCGGTATTTGAAAGGCCTATTAGTCCGCCGCTCGAAGGTCAGCAGCACCAAACCCACCAACGGCAAGAAACAGGCGGCGGAGTAATCCACCGCTCACCTTCCCTCCACGCCATGGCCGCGCAGGCGACCATCAACGCCAGCCTCGGCCACCGCTCCGAAAATGTGATTGGCAAACCCCGCCGCCCACTGATTAACTACCTGCGATGTGCGTAGTGTTTGCGTGGGGGCGTAGCAATGGACGTTGAAGCACTCGAACTTGCTTTGAAAGCACCACTCAGTCTCACCCTTGTCTTCGGCACCTTTCTGATTGCCCTCGTCTTTTGCGCAATTCAGCTCCTCCGTTTTGGGCCTGCTATCCGCAAGCTCAATAAAATCGAAGTCCTCGCCCAACTCTATCACTTGGCCGAAACGCAGCGCGAGATGACGCGCGAATTCGGACAAGCCATCGCAGCGTCGAACGCCACGAGGCTGGCCGCCGAACAGGTTCGCACGGAACTGGACGCCCTCCGCGAATTCATCGTCGAAGCCCAGGAGAAGATGTCCGAGTACAACGCGGACAACATCACCCAAGCCCGTCTCCAAGATGAGGATCAGGAACGAATGCAGAGCGGTTTTTTCCGCCGCCTCAATCCGATCCGTCCTGCGGAAAAAACGCCGGACGAGCTGTTCACAGACATGAAGTCGGCTTGGGAGCGCTTCACCGAAGTCTTTAGACGAAGGCTAGACGACGCTGGCATAGCTCCGCTGATGAACCGCATCGGGAAGATGACCTATATGCTCAGCGACAAGCGCCGAAAAAAGCCGCTCCCCATTGAGACCGCCAATTTGATCACAGCTCTGCACAGTCAATATCGACGCTACATCGCACTCCGCCGCATCAGTGCCAAAGAACACGACGATTTCGTCCAACTCGTGGACACGGCCATCCGCGAGATCAACGGCTCACCAACTCAAGGCGAACTCGCGCTCCCCGCAAACGGGTCCGACAACTTTCCCCCACCATCGCCCACGCTGAACTAGCGGTCCGACAACGGCCGCACCGCAGACCCAACTCACACCGTGGCCGCGCAGGCGGCCATCAACGCCACGCTTCGAAATCGCGCGCGCCCTTCCCGGCACGCCCGCGCGCGCCGCGGCCTAGCTCTCGCCCGTCTGGGCCCGGAAGCTCTCCAGATCCACGACGTTATCGCCGGGTTCGTTCACCTCAGAGAAATGCGTGACCTTGTTGGCGTCGCAAACGTAGATCCACTTCCAGTCGAACAGCTCCCCGTCCCGAACGTAGCCCAGCACCGCGCCCTTCTTGACGCGCCAGAACAGAAACGGCGGCAGCTCCGTTCCGTCCTTGAGCCAATTCGGCTCGACGTATTCGGCAACGGGCTTCCAGTGAATCATTCTGCTTCCCTTGCAACGGCGCCGCGGAGCGGCGTGCATCCTGGTTTCAATAGACGGCGGGCGCGCACGCGCTGCCGCGCTCATCGCCTCCCGCAAGCGGCCTATCTTGCCGCCGTCGGCGGCGTCGGCGGCACAACGAGCACGCGACTCACACTAGCACGTGGACAGGGCCAGACGCGGGGCATTCGCAAGCCGGAACCACGCATGCTGCCTGCCCCGCAGCCCCGCTCCACCAGCCGCCCGGGAACCCCCATCACGTCCCATGATCGGCTCTCGCCGCTCCACCCCCGAGAAGGGAGGGCACGAGATCCGCTCTTTGAGCCCACCCGCCAAAACACCCGCGCCGCTCGTGCCGCACGGCTATCCACTCGCGCCTATCAAGGAGATCACTAGAGCGTTTTCCAATCCGATGGAATCGGATCGGACGCTCTATCTCTTTGATGAGGCCGATGATTCACGCTTCGCCCTGATAGCGTCCGAAGCGATCATGGTCTGGATCTCGCGGCTGTTCGCTCCCCGGGTCGACGCTCAAGCCATGCAACGTTAGAGTGACGCCCATGAGCGACACCAAGATCAAAGCCCGGCCAAAAGCGCGGCAAGCCGAGACGCTCGATGGTGGCACCGTCCACGCGCTGCCGCCGGATCTGGAAAAGGCGTTGCGCAAGAACAAGGCCGCACTGGCCACCTGGTGCGACATCACTCCGCTGGCGCGCAACGAGTGGATTTGCTGGATCCAGTCCGCCAAAAAAGCCGAGACGCGGGAGCGGCGGATCGTCTGGGGCTGCAAAAACCTCGAAGCCGGTAAGAGGCGGCCATGCTGCTGGCCGGGCTGCAAACACCGGTAGAGGCTGCAAGCGCCGCTGAGCATCGACGAGTTCGCACCCGCTCCGCCGGAACCCGCCTCCCGCCAGCTCCGTTGTTCTCTCAAGAACAAAAACCGGAGCACGCAAAAGGCCATGGCCACCACCAAAACCCTCGCCGACATCGCCGACGACATGCAGGGCATCGACATCGCGATGCTGGCGACGAAAACCGCCACGGGCGAGATCACGAGCCGCCCCATGAGCAACAACGGCGACGTCACGTATGACGGCAACTCCCACTACTTCACGCACGACACATCCCGCCTCGTGGCCGAGATCGGGCACGACCCGCGCGTGACGCTCACCTTCACGGTCGAGCCCGGCCTGCTCACCGGCGGCGGCACCTTCATCGCCGTGCAGGGCCGCGCCGAGATCGTCCGTGAGAAGGCCCGCTTCGCCGAGCACTGGACGCCGGATCTCGACCTCTATTTCGAAGAGGGCGTCGACACGCCGGGCCTCGTCATGCTCACGGTGCGCGCCGGCCACATCCGCTACTGGTATGGCGCGGAGCAAGGCGAATTCGACGTTTAAATCGGACGCCGCCACACCTCATCTTTCCGCGTGCAGAGCTTGGAAGAAAATATGTGTTGCAGCACCCGCCCGACGCGCGGCACCATCGACCTTGCGGTGCGCTCCGTCAGGAACGCGCCGGCTTGGGGTTGGCCTTCCCCTCGAAGGCCATTTCAGAGGGGGATCTCTGTCATGACAGCCACGGCAAAGCTCTTGTCCGCACTCGCCGCTAGCGGCCTTATACTGGGCGCAATGGCCTCAGGCCCTGCGCTTGCCGCGCCGAAGAAGAAGGAAACGGACCTCGTCAAAATCATCGAGGCCGATCTGAAAGCGCTCGACAAAGCCATCGTCAGCCTCTTCACGCCGCCGAAGAAATAAGGCAGCGCGTTCCCGACGCAAAAAGGGAGGCGGCAGACTTCGGTCCACCGCCTCCGTGTTTATTCCGCGCTCACGAATTAGTAGCCGTACGGGTCGTAATAGGATCGCGGGCCAACGTAAATTCCGATACTCGGGCCATCGTAATAACCGGAGCTATAGCCGCCCCGGCGATACCCGTAGTCGTCGTTGCGCCCGTAGCGTCGAAGGTTCTCGCGCTGCTCGCGGTCGAGATACAGGCCCTGACGATCCTGCGCCCGCGCCCCTTCCACCTCCGCAATCGAATCCGCCTGTACGGCAGGCACCGCCGTCAACACCATCAGAGCCGCACTCGCCGCAATCCCAAGCGTCTTGGCTATGATCATCGCACACCTCCTTTATCGTTGCAGGCCCTGACGGCCCTTGCGGGGCTGCCGACCTTCCAACCGTCGCGAGAAAAACGTGGCGCACGGGAAACCGTTCCCGCGGCCTTCGCCGCACCATTGCAGGGGCTATGCCTCGCAACAGGGCATCCGCCGGAACCTTGGCCGTGCTCCCTCCGTTATGCCGTCCTTACGGGGGGACAGCCCTGAGGAGACCGATATGCAGAAACTCACGCTCGCGGCCATCGCTGCCGGTGCCATGCTCGGCTTCGCCTTTCCCTCGGCCCACGCAGCCCCGCCTGCCGCTCCCGCCATCGGACAATCGCTCGCAACCGGCGGCCTGATGGAGCCCGTTCAGTACTGGCGCCGCCACTGCCGCCGCTGGAACCGCGAGTGCCGCGCCCGTTGGGGGTGGGGCCCGCGCTATCGCCGCTGCATGATCCGCCGCGGTTGCTGAACGCGCCAGCCGCCTTACACGCAGCCCAGGCCGCAGCACATGCGGCCTGTTCGTTTCTGGGGGACCTTTCTCGCCCTGCCCCTTGCAAAGGCCAGGCGCACATCCATGTCACTGAATGTCGGGGGGACGACGGCCGATGGACCTCATGAGGTGTCCCATGGCACTGCACACGACGAACGACCCTGTCTCCGACCCAGACTATCAGGCTCACGTGGAAAGCTACCGCGGCTTCCTCTTCGGCATTCGCGCCTCCGTCGCGATCGCTGCGGCCGTGCTCGCGCTCTTAGGCTATTTCCTGCTGACCTGATCGGCCGAGACACCGGCGAAAACAAAAGCGCGCGGCAGCCTCCCGCCGCCGCGCGCCACGATAGAGTGCAGCCTAAGCGATCTTAGACCGGGAGCACCGTCCGAAGCTGCTGCTCGTACTGTTCGAGCGCATCGAGCGCGCGCTGCTTCATGGCAGGATCGCGCTCCCCGGACGTTTCCGGGCTGAAGCCCTGGATCGCGGTCCGGGCATCCGTCAACATCTTCGTCGCGGCATTCCAGGGGTTGAGTTCACGCTTCAGATTGGACTGCAGAAGCTGCGTAAGAAGGACACCCGTCGCCAGCGCCAAGCCGGAAAGCTCGGCCACCTCGCGCTTCAGCGCCTCGATTTCAGCATTCGCGTCCGTTGAATTCGTCATGACATCCTGCTCCGTTTTCCGGCCATCGTTCTCGGGCGTTGTTCTCGGGTTTCTGGCCGCTTGGTAATCTGCCCGATCCGGCGGCGCAAGTCAGCACGCGCATGGGCATCTCCTGCGACCCCACCATGCCCCCTGCGGCATCGTGGACCGCGATCCTTCATTCCGAAAGCCAAAAGCCAGTGATATGCGGGCCAACCCCGCCTCGCGCGGATCGCAACGCAACCTCGTCAACAGGTGAACAATGTCCCGAGACGCCCGCTCGCCTCACAGCCTGCTCGCATCCCTGATCTTCGGCTCGCGTTGGCTACAGGTGCCACTCTACCTCGGCCTGATCGTCGCCCAAGGCGTCTACGTGTTCCTGTTCCTCAAGGAGCTCACGCATCTCCTCTCCCACGCCACCTCCTTCGGCGAGCAGGAGATCATGCTGATCGTGCTCGGCCTCATCGACGTCGTGATGATCTCGAACCTGCTCGTGATGGTGATCGTCGGCGGTTATGAGACATTCGTATCGCGCCTCAAGCTCCAGGGTCATCCCGACCAGCCCGAGTGGCTCGATCACGTCAACGCAAGCGTCCTCAAGATCAAGCTCGCCATGGCCATCATCGGCATCTCGTCGATTCACCTCCTCAAGACCTTCATCGAAGCCGGCAACCTCGGCAACGACGGAGCGAAGTTCTCGGAGGCGGGCGTGATGTGGCAAACGATCATCCACATCGTGTTCATTCTCTCGGCCGTCGGCATCGCTTATGTCGACAAGCTGAGCCGAGACCTTCCGCATAAAAAGCACGCAGACCACTAACGACAAAGCGGGGCGGCTGAATTTCCGCCCCGCTCGAACTTTCAAGCGCGAAACGCGGCGCGCTACTTGATCGCAGCTTCGATGTCCTTTGCGGTGGCGCCCGCGTCCGCGAGCTTACCTTCGCCGCACTGACCCTCAAGCTTACCGATCAGTTGATCGACCTTGAGCGCTTCAGGTTCCGACAGCTTCTTCTTCGCAGCCTTATCGGCAAGCTCGAAAGCAAGACTGTTGCAGGCATCCTGATCGGCAGGGGCAGCCAGCGCGGACGTAGCGACGAGCGCAGCCGCAACGGCAAAAGCGGCGAGGGGCTTGTGCATGATAGACATCCTCATCTCGGCAATTTCGTTTCAAACTGTGTTCTGAAAACAATGCGCGGCGCCGAGCGGATCGGCTGCTGCGCAACGCGAATGGCGCTCATCGGCGTCCAGGACGCTGACCGCCGCCACGACCGCCCCGTCCACCATCTTCGCCCTCCTGCGCGAGAACGCACACGCGCGGACCGCGCTTCAGGCTGATGGTCGGGATATATTCGAGTTCGACACGCTCGATCGTGCGCCGGCGTCCGTCGAGATCGATCGAGCGTGTTTCCGATCCGGCCGGGATCGCGGAACGCACGTCGAACGTCTGCACGGAACGGTCTCCGAACACGACGCGCAAACGGTTGAGACGAAGCGTGGAATCTTCAACCGTGAGCTTGAGCGCCCGGAACGCGCCCTCGCGCCGCCCGACTTTGATGACGTCGTTGGTCTCAAGGAAACCGACGCGGTGACACCCGAGTTCGGCCCATGCTGCCGCCCGCCGCTTCTCGCCGAAGACTTCGATCTTGACGGGACCGAATGCGCGGTAGGCAATCTCGATGCGCTGGATAAAGGAGCCGCCGCGACCGGCAAGATCGATAGGCCGTGAGCGCGTTCCCGCTTTGAACACCTCGCCGACCTTCAGCACCTCGCTGTCGTTCCCCCCGTACACGATCTTAAGCTCTTCGATGCGGGCATCTCCGCCCGTCACCGTGAAACCGATCGACTGAAAGCGTCCTTCGCGCCGGCCCACTTCGATAACGTCGCGCTCGATCCTCGTGCCGATCTGCGCGGTGCCGAGAAGCTCCCAATCCGTGCGATTGTCGGGCCGCCAATCGTCGCGGCCCCGCTGCGCCTCCGCGCTCGCGAGCGGCACCAGCACTGCGAAAGCAGCCGCGATCGCAAGAAACCTCTTTTTCGTCATGACGTGCTCCTTGGCCTCCCGTAACGTCCGCGGCGTCTGCTACGAGAACGGCGCGGCCCCAGAAATTCTCCGTTAAGAACCCATTGAGCCTAAACGATGACCGCGCAATGACGATCGCAAGCCCGCATAAGGGATCTATTGTTCCCGCGCGCCACCGTGCTAGGAGCACGTCAACGAGCAAGAAGAAATTCAACGGAACGCCTGACAAGGAGGACGAATGAACACGTTACTGAAAATGGCAAGCAACGTCGCGTTGAGCCTGCTGCTGGCTCTGAGCACGGTTGCAATGACGGCATCTGCAAACGCCGAGGAGACGACGGCATCCGGCCTCAAGATTGTCGACACCGAGACCGGCACCGGCGAACAGCCGAAGACCGGCCAGACGGCCGTCGTCCATTACACAGGTTGGCTGTACGAGAACGGCGCGAAGGGCAACAAGTTCGACAGCTCCGTCGACCGCGGCGAGCCCTTCGGCTTCAAGATCGGCACCGGCCAAGTGATCCGCGGATGGGATGAAGGCGTCGCGACCATGAAGGTCGGCGGCAAGCGCACGCTGATCCTGCCGCCGGAACTCGGCTACGGTGCAAGCGGCGCGGGCGGCGTCATTCCTCCGAACGCGACCCTCATCTTCGACGTCGAGTTGCTCGAAATCCGCGACTAAGAACCTCTCGATGAATGACAAGGGCGGGCCCGCTGCGTTCGACGCAGGGGCCCGTTCTTTTCGTGGCCGCGCCGTCACCGCCCCGCACCGCGCAAGAAGGCTGCCGCCATAAAAGCCGCCGCGAGCGACAGTAAAGCCGAAATTCCGGCACTCACCGCAAAGGCGTGAACGAACGCTTCTCGCGCCGTTTCGAGCAACACCGCGCCCCGCTCCGCCGCAAGCGTTTCCGCAACGGCAATGGCGCCGCCCAACGTATCCTTCGCTTCCGCGATCGCATGAGCCGGCAGCCCATCGAGATCCGCGCGATCCATGGCCGTCCGATACGCAGCCGTCACCACGCTGCCCAGAACCGCGATACCGAGCGCGCCGCCGAATTCGAAACTGGTTTCCGAGATCGCCGAAGCCGCCCCCGCCCTCTCGGGCGGCGCCGCACCCAGAATGAGATCCGTCGTGACCGTACCGAGAGGCGCAATGCCCGCCGAGAACACGAGCATCGCAACCAATGCGAGTTCCGGCCCTTCGACCGATCCGATCCACGTCAGAATGAGGAATCCGACCGCCGACAGGAGAAACCCCGCCGTGAGGATTCGGGCCGGAGAGAACACGCGCACGAGCGGCGCAGCCGCGAGCGAGCCGACCGCAAACACGATCCCCGATGGCGCAAGCCAGAGACCTGCTTCGAGCGGGCCCATGCCGAGCACGAGTTGCAGATATTGCGCAAGAAAAAGGAACACCCCCACCACGATGAACGGGCCCGCAATGTTCGCGCCCAGCGCAGCCGAAAAGGTCCGTTTCCGGAAGAGGGTCACATCGATCAGCGGATCGGCAAGGCGCGCCTGCCTGCGAAAGAACGCGGCACCGACAAGGAGACCGGCAAGAATCGCAATGAAATTGAGCGCCTGCGGACCGGCCTCCGCGATGCGTTTCATGCCGTAGATGAGGAGAAGAACAGCCGCCAGAGACTGCGCCGCGCCCAAGATGTCCATACGCCCTGCATGGGGATCGCGGAACTCCGGCAACAGCACCGGCCCGACCGCGAGCAGCAGCAGCATGATCGGCACGTTGATGAGAAACACCGCGCCCCACCAGAATTGGGACAGGATCGCGCCCCCCACGAGCGGCCCCGCAACGGCGCCGACGGAAAAGGCCGCGACCCAGACGCCGATGGCGAACCGGCGCTCGTCGTCGTCGTGAAACATGTTCCGGATCAGCGAAAGGGTGGATGGCGCGAGCGTCGCGCCTGCAAGCCCCTGCAGCGCGCGCGCCACGACGAGCATGTCCGCCGTGGGCGCAAACGCGGCCATCAGCGACGTCACGCCGAACGCGGCAGCACCGATCAACAGCAGAAGCCGGCGTCCGATGCGGTCGCCAAGCGTCCCCATCGTCACGAGCGCGCCCGCGATCATGAACCCGTAGATGTCGACCATCCACAACAGCTGACCCGACGTCGGCTTGAGCGCCTGCGTGATCTGCGGCACCGCAAGATGCAGCACCGTGAGATCCATGGAATAGATGAAGGCGGGCAAAGCCAGCGCCGCAAGTCCGATCCACGCGCGCCGGTCGGCCTTCTGCGCAACGGGCGCAGCGTCGTCTGAGGTATGATGAGACACGGGACAGAAGCCTCCAGCGGCAGGGCTGCGCGTCATACCGCCAACCTTGCCCCTTGTCACGTGGCGCGCTTCGTTTGGCCGCTCGCCAGCTCTTCCCACGACACCCGCTTCGCGGGAATGTGACAGGGGCGGTAACGCGCACCATAAAAAGTGGAGAAGAACCGATGAGCGGACACGGAACCATCAGAGCCGGTATCGGCGGCTGGACGTTCGCACCCTGGCGCGGCGTCTTCTATCCTGAAAAGTTACAGCAGGCGAAAGAGCTGCACTTCGCAAGCCGCGCACTCTCCACCATAGAGATCAACGGCACCTATTACCGCTCCCAGACGCCCAACACCTTTGCCAAGTGGGCCCGCGACGTGCCCGACGGCTTTGTCTTTTCGCTTAAGGGACCGCGCTTCGCGACCAACCGGCGCGTGCTCGCGGAAGCCGGCGACTCGATCAAACGCTTCCTCGACTCCGGCCCCACGATGCTGGGCGACCGGCTCGGACCGATCCTCTGGCAGTTCGCACCGACAAAGACATTCGACGAAGCCGATTTCGGAGCGTTTCTCGAATTGCTGCCCAAGGAGCTCGACGGCAAAGCGCTCCGCCACACCGTTGAAGTACGCCACGACACGTTCAAGTGCCCGGAGTTCATCGCCTTGATCCGACGGCACGCCGTGCCCGTCGTCTATGCCGATCATCCGGTGTACCCCGCAATTGCCGATCTTGCGGGCGGCTTCGTCTACGCCCGTTTACAGAAAGGCGAGGACACGATCCCGACCGCATATCCGCCGAAGGAGATCGCGCAGTGGGCGGACGCTGCGCGATCATGGGCGGAAGGCAACCTCCCGAAGCGCGTCGAAGGCGATCTCTTCGCGCCCGCGCTCCCGTCCAAAAAAACGAAGCCCAAGCCGCGCGACGTGTTCGTGTACTTCATCCATGGCGGCAAAGTGCACGCCCCTGCCGCCGCCCAGGCGTTCACCGCGCTCTTGACATAATGACCGCGGACACGCTTGCTCGTGAAGAATGCGGCCACGAGCGCGCGAAGACCCGGAGACACACGACGATGCACACGGCACCCCAGAAGTTTTCGCGCGCGTTGACCGCGCTCGCCGCCCTCACGCTCGCCGCGGGGTCCGCACACGCGGCAGCCCCGTCCTATGTCGGCACGTGGGCCTCCGACCTCGCTCAATGCAAAGTCCCGCAGGAACGCCCGGAAGCCCCGCTTGTCCTGCAGGAGAAGCGCTTCGACCAGTACGAAACCCACTGCACGTTCTCGTCTGCCGAGGGTGCGGGCGACGAATGGAAGGTGAAGGCGAATTGCCAGGTCGAGGGCGACGCTCAGGCCTACGATTTCACCCTTACCGTCTCGGGCGACACGCTGACGCTCACGGACGACGCCGGAAGCCAGGATCTTCTGCGCTGCCGCTAGGCTCCAAACCCAATCAGGATGGCGTCACGATGAGACAAGATTGATCGAGGGCCAGGAGAAGTGCGAAGAGAGATGCCTGCGCATCGGTCGAGCGGCTCATGCCGGAGGCGTGCTTCCAGCACGACGCCGCCATCGGCCAATCTTGTCTCACGGCGGAGCCGCGCGGCTCTTTTGCCCGGCAGGTGCGTCGCAAGGTCTTGCAAACCATGAGGTTTGCTGCAACCTCGCTCCTGCCAGCCGAACAAAAGCCCTCGCGTCGTAAGGCTATCCCGATTGGGTTTGGAGCCTAGACGAGCGATCCCGTTTCAATCGGGCTCAACTGCCATCAACGCAAAAAAGAGCGACGGAAAACCCCGTCGCCCCCGTTCTACCCAGCAAGACGGTGCACCCGGCTCCCCCCAAACTTCCCCGGGATCTCGCGCCGATCGATCAAGGGAGAACGAATTTATGACAGGTAAGAAGACGTTCATTCTGGCCGGCATCGCAGCCGTAGCCGTGGGCCTCACCGCAGCCAGCGCCATCGCGCATCGCGGTCATCATTGGAACGGCCACCACAAGGGTCATCACGCTGGCCACGGCGGCACCATCGGGTTTCTCGATCGCTCGTTCGCGAACCCGGGGTTCAGCCCCTTCTGCCGCGACAGTAGCGCGGAATTCACCGATGTCATGCTGGTGCGGCTCCAGCATCGCCTGAAGATCACGACCGACCAGCAGAACGCGTTCGACACCTTCAAGACCGCGACCCACAGCGCCGTCGAAAAGCTGCGCGAAGGCTGCCCGGAAGGACGCAAGGACCGCAGCAAGGCGGAAAAGGCCGAGAAGGCCGGCGGCGACGATAAGGCGGAGAAGACCGAAGCGACCGAGCGCAAGCGCCCGACACCCGTCGATCGCCTGGCCCGCCGCCAGATCCAGCTCGAAAGCTCACTCGAAGCGCTCAAGGCTTACCGCCCGGCAGCCGAGGCATTCTATGCGGTGCTGACAGACGACCAGAAAAAGACGCTGACTGAGCGCCGCGGAAAGCGGCACGCCCATCGCGGCGGAAAGCACGGCGGCAAGTGGGAACACCGCGGTCCGCGTCATGAGCGTGGCGAGCACCGCGGCCACCACGACCGCGCCAACGACAGTGATCGTGATCAGGCCGGCGAAACTGAACGCGAGGCGGATACTCCGAATTCCGACGAATAGGACGAACCGCCCCCGGAGAGGCGCAGAGGTTCCCCCCACTCTGCGCCTCTTTCCATGACCGAAATCGTGCCGATGGCTTGATAATCCGTTAAACCTGGATCATCGTGCGGCTCTCATTTGGGGGCCGTTTTTGATCGAGGTGGGTATGTTGCGGCGCACAGCACTCGTTTTGCTGGGACTTTTGGTGACGGCGGCCGCCGGCATCTTCGCCGCCGATCGTCTCGGCATGGATCTTCCCTGGACGGTCGCGTCCACTCAAGCCCCTGAACAGCCTTCAACAGAGAACGAAGCGCCTCGCGCCCCAGGAGAAGCTCCGAGCAAAGCCTCCGCCTCCGCCGAGCGCGCCATCGAAGACACCGTTGCGGCGCTCGCAGGCGACACGGCGGCGGACACACAGCCGCCTCCGGGCGATGTCGCACTCGACATTTCGCGCATCTCTCCGGACGGACCGTCGGTGTTCGCCGGACGCGCCGAGCCCCGCGCCTACATCACGGTGTACGCGGACGGAAAATCTGCGGGCACGGTCCAGGCCGACGATGGAGGTTCGTGGAGCCTCTCGACCGAGCACAAGTTCGCAGGCGCGGATCCCACCATCACGTTCGAATCTGCGCCCACACCGCCCGCCAAGTCTGAGCCCGCTCCGGCCCCAGAACCCTCCGTAACACCACCCTCCTCAACGACAGAGACCGCGGCAGCCGAAGCCGCACCAGCGACAGAGCAGGTCACGGAGGATGCGCCCGCCGCCGCCGGCGACGTCATGCGCAAGTTCGAAGAACTCGTCTCCGAAGCCCGCGAGGACGCTGCCCGCGAAAAGGAAGCTGAAGAAAAAGCTGCGCGCGAGAAGAAGGAAGCCGAGCGCAGGCAGCTTGCCCAAGCGCAAACCCAAGCCGCACTCAAGGCCCAACGCGAGGCCGAGCAGGCAGCCGCCGAAGCCGCCCGCAAGGACGCAGCGAAACGAGAGACCGAGCGCCAGACGGTCGCGGCAGCGGCAACCGCAACGCCAGCGTCCTCCGCCGCCACAGACAAGCCGCAGGCCGAGGCGGCAACGGAGGAACCTGCCGCCTCATCGGACACCACAGCGAGCGCAAGCGCGGATGCCGTTCCAGGCGGGAAAAGCACCGTCGAGGGAGACGCTGCCCAGAAGGATACGGAAACCAAAGCCGCGATGCTTGCCGCTCCCGGCAAGGCCGCGAAGCCCGCAGCCCAGGCCCCGATCCCCGTCCCGATCATGTTCGTGTACAATCAGGCGGCGCTCACGGTGGAAGGCGAGCGGGCCGCGGAGCTTCTTCTCGAATACCTGCTCCTCAAGCGCCTCGATTCCGTGGAACTCACCGGCCATGCCGACGAGCGCGGAACGCACAATTACAATTTCGACCTGTCGCGCGAACGGCTCGAAGCCGTCTCGCGGATTCTGACGGACGGCGGCTACAAGGGCAAACTGACGCTCACGCCCAAAGGCAAGACCGAGCCGTTCAAAGGCATCGACCGCAAGAAATACCGCGGCGAAGCGCTCTATCAGTTCGACCGCCGCGTTGAACTGCGCGTGACGCGCTAACCCCGCAACCTGAGAGAACCCTACGCCCCGCGAGCGCGCCCAAACGTGCAAGCGAAAAAATGGCCCCGATCATACCGGGGCCAAGGTCGTCTTTGGGAGGAGGAACCTGCGAAACGGGGCCAAAACTTACTGACAGGTCTGAAGCAGCTCCCAGACGCGCTTGCATTTGCCCTTGTGACACACCTGCTTCGGCGTGCGCACGTACGAGCAGTGGTACGCACCCGAAAACCCCTGGTAGCCGTCCATCGGCCGATCGAACCGATAGGTCTGCTGGAAATACTCTTTGCCGCCGCGCGCATCCGCGTCCGCCGCAAAGCCCAGTGCCCCAAGCGCCGCAACGGCAGCGACAACGGCAGTGCGCGTGAATGACGTGATCATGACATTCTCCATCCGGCCTCGCCCAATGGGCTGCGAAATCCGATGCGCGGACCCTATGCGCCTGCCGGCTCTGCCGCTGTTCCTGGCGTGACACGCCAACTTTTTTTGTGAAGACTTGCGAAGCGCCGTGACAACAGGCGAACCGAACGACGCAGAGAGAAGCTTCGTCCATGACAGCATCCGAGCGATCCACATCGTTGATACCGGGCCTAGAAGGCCGCGCGGAAACCGTGGTGACGCACGCGCTCACCGCCGCCGCTCTGGGGAGCGGAACGGCGGATGTCTACGCCACCCCTGCCATGATTGCCTTGATGGAAGCGGCAGCCGTCGCGGCAATCGAAAAACACCTCGCACCCGGCGAAACGAGCGTCGGCACCCATCTCGATGTAAGCCACAAGGCCGCAACCCCGCCTGGCCTCGCCGTCAGCGCGACGGCAACCCTCCTGGCCGTGGATGGCCGCAAGCTCACGTTCGCCATCGAAGCCCGCGACGCGACCGAACAGATCGGCGACGCCCGTCACACGCGCGTCATCATCGACCGGACGCGTTTCGAGGCCAAGGCGCGCGCAAAAGGGGGACCGGCGTGAAGAGGCGCACCTTGCGCCCCTTCCCCACAGTATCCTGAGCCGCCGCCTCCCCCGCGCCGACATTTGTTGCTATGTAGGCCGAAGGAATCAGGAGGGAACGACCATGCGCGCCATTCTGTCGACGCTGCTCATTTTGCTCGCAACCGCCGCTTATGCCGGCGGTGCGAACCAGGCGGCGCCCGATCCCGATCCGAAACCAGGCGCGGAAACCGCCGCACTCCCCGATAAGGCGGCAGGGCAGGCCTGCGCCAACCCGGACGCGCTTGGCGTTTCACGCACGGTGGAAGTCGACACGACGGGCGGACCCGGCTTCGGCATGGAGCACTACAAAGCCTACGACTTCTTGCAGGATAAGGAAGTCGTCCTGACCTTCGACGATGGCCCACAAGTCCGCACGACCACCGCCATCCTCGACGCGCTGGAGCACGAGTGCACCAAGGGCATCTTCTTCAGCCTCGGCAAAATGGCCATCGGCCTTCCCAACATTCTGCGCGACGTTGCACGGCGCGGCCACACCATCGGCACCCACACCTGGTCGCACAAGGACATGCGCAAGGCTTCCGACCAGGAAGCGAAGGACGAGATCGAGAAAGGCGTCAGTGCGGTGGCACGCGGAGCCGGTGCGCCCGTCGCGCCCTTCTTCCGCTATCCCTATCTTCGGGATTCCAAAGCCTCTCTCGCACATCTCGCAGGGCGCAACATCGCCGTCTTCTCGACCGACGTCGACAGCTTCGACTTCCGCCGCCAGAGCCCGGACCGTCTCGTCAAGGCGACGATGGAGCGCCTCAACAAGCGCGGCAAAGGCATCCTCCTGATGCACGACATCCAGCCGCGCACCGCCGAGGCCATGCCCGCGCTGCTCAAGGCGCTCAAGGCTGGCGGCTATAAGATCGTGCACATGACGGCGAAGGACAGCCTCCAGACCCTCGCCGAATACGATGCGCTGATCGAAAAGGACGTGAAAGGCCTGCCGGCGGTCGGCGCCGAACGCCCGATGACAAGCATCATCCGCACGGTGCCGACCGAATGAGGCGGCCGCCGGAATTGCGGGTTGGCACTCTGCCTCGGGCTTCCCGCCCGGCTGGAAGACACCCGCGGGTCACGGCCTAAGATCTCTTCTCCCAACGAAAAAAGAAGTCCCGCAAGTGAGCCTTCATCGCTAAGCTCCCTAAAAGCGCCAAAAAGTTGGCGAGGAAGAGTTTCGATGAAAACAAGATCGCGGTTCGGCCTGGCCCTGCTGGGACTGGCAATGGTGCTGGCTCTTCCTCCGTCGCATGTGCGCGCCGAGGAAGCATGCTCTGTCGAGAGCTTCGGCGACGCGGTGGACGACTCCGCCGAAGCCCTGCGCGCCTTCAGCGCCGAGACCCAACCTCGCCTCAAGCAAAAGCTCCAGGAACTGCGAGATCACAAAGGCTGGCCCGACGCCGACTATGAAGCCAAGGGCCTGGCCCTGGTGCACGATCAGGCCCTCGACGGGTTCGACGCTCAGGCCGGCGAGCTTCTCGGCCGTATCGACACGCTCGGCACGCCCGACGCCGCAAATCCCGGCAGCGCAAGCTGTGCCAAGCTCGAAGAGCTCAAGACGTCCGCAGACGAGCTGATGGCCGTGATGCGCGCCAAGTCGGAACATCTGATCGCGCGGATCGACCGTGAGATCGCAACCTCGCCTGCAGGTGTCCAGCCGAGGGTGGCCGCGGCGGAACAGACACCTGCACCCGCTCCCGCGCGTCTCCCCGTCGCGGCGACGGAAACCTCGAAGGCGCCGGAGCCGCAGCCCGACCTCTCGCCGATCCGCCGGACCGAAAATCCGCGCACCGCGCCGGGCGCCGTGCCGTCCACGGAGGGGGCGATCCCAGAGGGAACTGGCCCACCGGCGGCGCCTTCCGACGCCTTGCCGCGCGCCGAGACGCTCCCAAAGGCGAAAACCGCGCCGGATGCAGCCCCTCATCCCGAAGCAACGGCGCCGGCATCGCCCCCCTTGGAGCCCAGGCTGCCCTATGTGCCGCCCGACCTCGCGGCCGATCCTGAGACGGAGCCCCGAAACGAAAGCAAGCACGAAAGCACATCGAGCTGGAGCACGACCACGGCACAGGCGGTGATCCCCCCGCCCATGATGCGGCCCGTACCTCCGCCCGGCGGCCAGCCCCACGATGACCATTCGCCCAGCTACGCGCCACCCGCTCCCGGCGATCCTCCGGGCATGCCCTATACGCTTCCCGAGGATGGCGATGTCCAAGGCGAGTACAGCGACGGCGAACCCGGCTATTCGATCGACGAAATTCGCGAGGTATCACGCGGCTTCTTCGGCACCATCTCGACATCGCTGGCGAGCGTCATCGAGTACGCGTTCCAGCAATCGGGACGGCCAACGGCTTATGTGCTCGGGAGTGAAGGCGGCGCAGCGTTCCTGGCCGGTCTGCGCTACGGCGAAGGCACGCTCTACCACCGCTCGGGCGCCCGCCAGCAGGTTTACTGGCACGGCCCTTCGATCGGCTACGACATCGGCGGGGACGGCTCGCGCACGCTGTTCCTGATCTACAGCCTGGAAGAGCCGGAGGCCCTGTTCCGCCGCTTCACCGGCGTGGACGGCTCCGCCTATCTGGTGGGCGGCGTCGGCATGACCCTGCTGCGGGGCGGGAACGTCACAATGGCGCCCATCCGCTCGGGCCTCGGGCTGAGGCTCGGCGCCAGCATCGGCTACGTGCGCTTCACCCCTCGCCCCACCTGGAACCCGTTCTGACGCCGAAAACGATCAGAACCCATAGCCGGTGAACAGTCCACGCGGAGGGCGCGGGTAATAGGCTTGCGCCTGCCCGCGACGGCGCGCCCGCGGCGGCATGTATGCGCTCTGGGACGCCGCATTCCGCCCCGCGGCAGAGGGCGGCAGGTAGGTGTAGGCGCTGCCGCCAGCAGCACGACGAGCTTGCATTCCGCGCGTCGTCCGCTGTTCGCGCGAGGCCACGGCCGGCGGCGGGCCGAAATTGGGCGTGCCATCGACAACGATCCGCGTCCGCTCCTTGCCATGCCGGTTGACCATGCGGAACAGCGTCGAGGCATTCTTGGGCGCAAGCCGCACGCACCCATGCGACGCCGGACGCCCCAGCGAGCGAAGTGCCCAGCTCCCGTGGATCGCGACGCCCTCATGGAAGAAAATCGAATGCGGCATCGGCGCGTTGTCGTACTGCTTCGAGAACCACTGGCGCGCCATCCACGTCGGCTGGAAGGTGCCGGTCGGCGTCGCATAACCGCGCCGGCCTGACGAGATCGGCCAGGAGTGGCGCACGGCGCCGCCTTCGGACACCGTCATCGTCTGGTTCGTAAGATCGACGTCGATATGGAGCGTCGGCGGGGGAGGCGGTACGCGCGCTTCGGCCGCCTCGGTCTCGCCGTCGTGCGCCGTTAGGGCGTCACCCGGCAAAGCGTCGTCGGCACGCGGCGGCACTTCATCAACTTCAGGCTCAGAAACGGCCTCGCGCACGCGCGTGGGAAGAACGCCCTCCGCCTCCGTCTCGTTGACGATGGAAAGCGCGTTCGGCTCCTCCGCATCGGCTTCCGCGGGAGCCTTGTTGATGATGGTCACGGTGGGGACGCCACCGGGTTCGACCGTTATCTGGCCTGCCGCTTCCGCCGAAGCGGCTCCCGCCCCGAAAAGCAGCGCGAGAAGCGCACCCGCCAGAACCTGAACCCGCATCGCAACACTCCAACGCAATACAAAATCGGATATTTCAATTGGATAGCATCAATCGCCCGGTGTTCCAGACGAGCTTGAAAATGTCCCTAATTCCCGATCGTGATGCGCGTCCGGGAGAAACCATGGGCACGCACAAGCTCGAAAAACTGGGACGCATGGCGCGGCAAGAGCCGAACGCAACCCCGGGACGCGGGGCGCCCCAGCCGGTTCACCTCGTTCGTGGCGTGGATCGCATAGCCCTTGTGGTAGAACACCGCGTAATGCATGGGCGCATTGTTGTATTTCGTCGAAAACCAGCGGCGCTCAAGTCGCTGCGGACGGAACGATCCGGAAGGAGTTGCATAGCGCCCTCGGCCCGTCGACACGGGCCAGCTATGGCGCAGTTGCCCGTGCACATAGACGTTCATGGTCTGCGTGCTCTTGCTGACACGGGCTTGGACGCCGGCAGACGCCGCGGTGGGGGCGAGCGCAGCCGCTGCAAGCACAGCAGCCGCGACGAAGGTCAGGCGCATCTCTCTACTCCGCACAAAACGAGAAGCGTGAGTTCGAAGAGAAACGCAATCGCGTTAGGATATCGTTGCCGTAAACGGACAATATGACGGGATCTGCCACCCGTCCCCTATCCGTTAACGGGTGCGAAGGCATCGAGCGCCGCCTGCCGCGCCGACGCATGATCCACGATCGGAGTCGGACACCTGCGCCCGAACGGTTCGCGATCCCATGCTGCGACAGGAGCGCTTCGGCAAGGATCAGTTGAACAGGAGTTCGAAAAACGACTTCGGCTTCTTCTTGGCCGTCGCGCGCTTGGGCGGAGAGGATGGCGCACCGCCGAACGCACCGAACGGCGTGTTCCACGGCGCCCACGCCTCGCCCCCTTCGTGGCCGTGTTGTATAGCGCCGCTCGCCGGCGCGCGATGCGGGCCGGCGCGCGCGCAGCGTAACGGTAAGTCCGTCGAGCCGTCGACACTCGCGACCGTCACCCGCCCCTCTTCCCACGTCCAGGTCGCGACACGCTCGCCCTCGCCGGTGCGGTTCGATGGCGACGACCAGGCCACGCTCCACGTCGACGATGGCGGCCTGTTCGAGCTCGGCCGACCCCGTCCGCGCCGTCACCGCGCCGCCATGGAAGTGCAGCACGCCGATGCCGCGAAACGGCGCCTCTTTAAGTTCCCATTTGATGAGCCGTGGCGCAGCCTCGCCCATCATTTCGAGCGGAACCGAGACGCGCGGATACTGATCGTTAACGGCGAAGAAACGCTGCCCGCGCTTCACCACGCGCCAGTCGTCCACGCCCGCGCCCTTGACCACCGTTTCGTCGGAGAGCAACGAAGCGCCGCCCAGTCGTTGCAACGTTTCATTGGCCGCATAAAAACCTGGCCGAAGCTCCAGCGCCCGCTCGATGTTGCGAATGGCATCCGTGACCTGGCCTTGGCTTTCGGAGATCTCGGCCTTGACCCAGTGAACTTCCGGCGTATCGGGGTTGAGTTTCTGCGCGACCTCGATGTCCCGCTCCGCGATGTCCGTCTGTCCGTTCTGTCGGTAGATATAGGCGCGGTACGCGAACGCGAGTGCCGAGCGCGGATCGATTTCGATGGCGCGATTGAGATCGCCCATCGCCTCGTCGTAGGCCTGCGCAACGCCGTGCGCGAAACCGCGCTCGGCATAAGCCGCGGCATTTCCGGGCGCGAGTTCGATGGCCTTGGAAAAATCCTTGATCGCGGATACGGCGTTGCGCGTCGCGAGATAGGCTTTGCCGCGTAAGATGTACGTTTCCGCGAGATCGGGATCGAACGCGATGGCCCGCGACAGATCCTCGATGGCTTCCTCGAAGTGCTCCACTTCGAGCTTGGCTTCGGCGCGGTTGCGATAAGCGGTGGCGAAGCGGGAATCGGCCGCCACCGCGCGCGTGAAGTCGCGGATCGCCGCGTGCGGACGCAACTGCGCGAGATGCGCGAGCCCACGCCCGCTGAGTGGCGCCGGATTAGCCGGCAGCAAACGCACCGCCTGTGTATAATCCGCAATCGCTTCGTCCAGCTCGCCAAGCCGCATATAGGCGCCTGCGCGATTGTTGTAGGCGGCGGCATAGCCCGGCGCGAGAACGATGGCGCGGTCGAAATCCTTCACGGCTTCGCCCGCGAGTCCGAGAGACAGAAGCAGATTGCCGCGATTGTTGTAGACGGCGGAGAATTCCGGAAAGAGCTGAACGGCCAGGTTGAAGTCGTCGAACGCTTTGCGCGTATCGCCGAGCTTGATGTACGCCACGCCGCGGTCGTTCAAAATAGCCGCGCGCCGGTCGTTGGAAAGGCCGGTTTCCGCAAGCGCTTCCGTGTAGCGCGCCACGGCCTCGCGCGCCTCGCCGCGGACGAGAGCACGCGCACCGTCCTCCGCGCGCGGCATCTCCTCGGTCGGCGCCGCGTGGAGCGACGGACCGTAAGCGGCGAGCGCAAGCGCGAGACAAGCACGGACGCAAGCGGAGCGGATCATCGAACCTCCAGGTCATGGCCGGCCAGATGCCATGATAGAGCGGCAGGACCGCGGAATCTTCCCCTGAATCTTACGGACGGGTCAAGCGCACGCATCCGAATCGGAACACCGCGAAACTAAGCTTCGCCGTAGAGACGGGAAAGCACGCGCGGAAGCCGGTCCGGCAAATCCTCCGCGATCAACCCCGGCCCGAAGTCTCGTGCGGCTTCGCCGTGAAGCCATGCAGCCGCCGCCGTGGCCTCGAAGGCGGACATGCCCTGCGCAAGAAGCCCGGTCACGAAGCCGCCGAGCACGTCGCCTGCGCCCGCCGTCGCAAGCCACGGCGGCGCATTGGCCGTGATCGCAGCCCGCCCGCCGGGCTCGGCAATCACGGTGTCCGCACCCTTGAGCAGAACGATGGCGCCGCTCTCGTCTGCCGCGTGCCGTGCACGCACAAGCCGCGACCCCGGCACGTGGCCGAACAGCCGCTCGAACTCTCCGTCATGCGGTGTGAGGACAACAGGCGCACGACGCAAAGCCATCGCATCCTTGAGACGCGAAAGATCTCCTGCAAACGAGGTCAGCGCATCCGCATCCAGCACCACCGCCGCAGGCGACCGCAACGCCGCCTCGACCAGGCGGCGCGTCGCTTCGCCCAAGCCCGCACCCGGCCCCAACAGCACCGCATTCTTACGTGTGTCTTCGAGAAGGCTCGCGAGTCCCTCCGGCGCCTCGAACGGGCGCAGCATGATCGCCGTCAGATGCATGGCGTTGACGCCGACCGCATCGAGCGGGCTTGCGACCGTGACGAGCCCAGCGCCCGCCCTCAGCGCGCCCCGCGCACCGAGCCGCGCAGCTCCCGTCGCCTCCGCAGGGCCGGACACGACGAGCGCATGCCCGCGTGTGTATTTGTGCCCATTGGCCGAAGGCCATCGGTAAGCCTCGCGCCAGAGCGGCGGCGCATTGAGGAAGGTGGCGCTCCCGATTTCGCCGAGCACGGCGCGCGGAATCCCGATATCGGCAACCCGCACCGTGCCGCAATAGCCGCGCCCCGGATAGAGCATGTGGCCGGGCTTCGCGCGGAAGAACGTCACCGTTTCGACGGCACGGAACACGGGACCGGCCACCGCGCCGGTTTCGCCGTCGAGGCCGCTCGGCACATCGACCGCAAGCACCGGCGTGCCCGCCTCAACCACGGCCGCGACGGCCTCTGCCGCACGCCCATCGAGCGGGCGCGTAAGGCCCGCACCGAACAGAGCGTCGATGACGAGATGCAGGCTTTCGAGCTGAAACGGATCGAGCGGACGCACCGGCCCGTCGAAGCGGCGCGCCATCTCCGCCGCATCGCCCTTGAGTTGAGAAACTTCGCCATGGAGGAACAGACGGACGTCGTAGGACGCGCGCTTCAGATAGCGGGCCGCGACGAACCCGTCACCGCCGTTGTTGCCGGGGCCGCAGAGCACGGCAACACGCGAACCCGGCGGAACGAGACGGCGCGCGGCATCCGCGACGGCCCGCCCGGCCGCTTCCATGAGCGTCAGGCTCGATACACCGCGCTCGACCGCCAGCGCATCCGCACGCGCCATGTCTTGCGGCGTAAGAAGATCCACGCCGCCCTCGATCCAAACCGTTTCTTTTGTCACCCGCGTCCTCCCCGCACGTCCTGCGAGCCGTCGTTTTTTATGCCCCACCCTACCCTTCCGCCGGGTGGTGCGGGAAGGAAAGTCGCGCGGGAAACGCCATGCCGCGATAACCGCGGGAAGGCGCAAGCCAGCCGCGGCGGACGTCGCCCTGCCGCCGAGGCCTGCACAAAAAGCGATCATAAAGCCCACATTTTAGGCTATTCAAACGGGAGAAAGTGCCTGCCGGAAAGGCAGCCTCAGACTAATCGTCTGAAAATTAAACGATATTTTCATTTCAAACGGCTTGGCATACCCCGTGCAATCCGATGGCCGCTCCGGCACATCAGATTTGCGCCGGAACCGGCGGAGGATAAGGGTGCATGAAAAAAATCGAGGCCATCATCAAGCCCTTCAAGCTCGACGAGGTGAAGGAAGCTCTGCAGGAGATCGGTCTGCAGGGGATCACCGTGATCGAGGCTAAGGGATTTGGCCGCCAGAAAGGCCATACGGAGCTGTATCGCGGCGCCGAATACGTGGTCGACTTCCTGCCGAAGGTGAAGATCGAGGTCGTGTTGGGCGACGAGATGCTCGACAAGGCCGTCGAGGCCATCCAGAAGGCGGCCAAGACCGGCCGCATCGGCGACGGCAAGATCTTCATTTCTCAAGTCGAGGAAGCCATCCGCATCCGCACGGGCGAAACCGGCGCCGAAGCCATCTGATCGGGCCTGCGGCGGCCCGGCAATCTAGCGCAACATCCTAATCTCAAAGGGGAGTGTTTATGACAACGGTCAACGATGTCCTGCAGCTGATCAAGGACAAGGACGTCAAGTTCGTCGACCTTCGCTTCACCGACACGAAGGGCAAGATGCAGCACGTGACGGCCGACGTAAGCTGCGTCGATGCCGACATGTTCGAAGGCTACGCGTTCGACGGATCGTCGATTGCCGGTTGGAAGGGTATCGAAAGCTCGGACATGTTCCTGAAGCCCGATCCCGTATCGGCTCACATCGATCCGTTCTTCGCTCAGACCACGCTCGCCGTCTTCTGCGACGTGATCGAGCCGCTGACGGGCCAGCCCTACGAGCGCGACCCGCGCTCCATCGCCAAGAAGGCCGAGGCTTACATGGCCTCCCTCGGAATCGGCGACAAAGTCTATTTCGGCCCGGAAGCTGAATTCTTCATCTTCGACGACGTCAAGTTCTCGGTCGATCCGTACAACGTCGGCTTCAAGGTCGATAGCTCCGAGCTGCCCACGAACTCGGCCACCGAGTACGAGATGGGCAACCTCGGCCACCGTCCGCGCATGAAGGGCGGCTACTTCCCCGTGCCACCGATCGACAGCTGCCAGGACATCCGTTCCGAAATGCTCTCGGTCCTCACCGAGATGGGCGTCGTCGTCGAGAAGCATCACCACGAGGTGGCCTCCGCCCAGCACGAGCTTGGCATCAAGTTCGGCGAGATGATCACGATGGCCGACCATCTCCAGATCTACAAATACGTCGTGCACCAGGTTTCGCAGGCGTACGGCAAGTCGGCGACCTTCATGCCGAAGCCCGTCTACGGCGACAACGGCTCGGGCATGCACGTTCATCAGTCGATCTGGAAGAACGGCGAACCGACGTTTGCAGGCAACAAATACGCCGATCTTTCGGAATCGTGCCTGTTCTATATCGGCGGTATCCTGAAGCACGCCAAAGCCATCAACGCGTTCACGAACCCGCTGACGAACTCCTACAAGCGTCTCGTGCCGGGCTATGAGGCGCCCGTGCTGCTGGCATACTCCGCCCGCAACCGTTCGGCGTCCTGCCGTATTCCGGTCGTGACGAGCCCGAAGGGCAAGCGCATCGAAGTCCGCTTCCCGGATCCGGGCGCGAACCCCTACCTCGCCTTCACGGCGCTGCTCATGGCGGGCCTCGACGGCATCCAGAACAAGATCCATCCTGGCGACCCGATGGACAAGAACCTCTACGATCTGCCGCCCGCAGAACTCGCCGAGATTCCGACCGTCGCGGGCAGCCTGCGCGAAGCGCTCGCAGCACTCGACGCCGACCGCGCCTTCCTGAAGGCCGGTGGCGTCATGACCGACGACATGATCGACGCCTATATCGAGCTGCGCATGAGCGAGAACATGCGCTACGAGATGACGCCGCATCCGGTCGAGTACGACATGTACTACTCTGTCTGATCGACGTCGTTCGATTTAAGAAGATGGGAGAAGGCCCGGCCGCGATGCCGGGCCTTTTTCATGTCTCGCAAAAGAGAGCGTGAAGCTCAGTAGAAGACGAGAATGCCGAGAAAGACGCCGACGAGACCCAGGCGAAAGAAGATGCGCTCGTGACTGAGCAGCCAGGCGACGAACCGGCGCGGCAACTCGGTCCATGACACGCGCGCAAGCGCCGAGAGCACCACGCCAAGCACGAGGCCGACGAAGAGCGAGCCCGGATGCAACCCCTCTCCGTCACGCACACCAAGAAGCTCCGCAATCGCAGCATCTCCTTCCGCCGTGCCGACGACGGTGAGAACGCCCGCGCCGAGAACGCCGAACGCGAGCAGCGAGAAAAAGCCGAGTGCCGATCTCATGGAAAACTCCGCCGGCCGGAAGAGGGCCCGAAGGCTGGCGCAATCGACATCGATCGCGTGGATCTTGGATGAGCATAAGCAGCCGGCCGTCAACGTTCGGTTAACTATCCCTGCCCCTTCCAACTTGCACATACTTCGTGAATTGACACCCCCGCGGATTGAGCGCACACTTCACGCACTTCACTGGAAGGAGGTCTAAGAAAATGTGGCCACCGGATCAGTATTAGCCGCTCGGTCGAGACCGGGATTGCTCGATAACGCCGGTTGTCGGCGAGCGGCGCGAGACAAACAATTCGATTTTATGCGTGGAGACTTGAAGGAAACTGCGATTGAGCTTGAATCGCGTTTGAATAGTCGTGCGTTCGCGTGCAGACGCCCAGGCGAGACCGAGGATCGGTCGCCGGAACGTGCATTTAGGGCCGTCAAATCAGCCCCAGGGGATCGAAGCTGGATCGTCTCACGGAGCCCGATCCGAGCCGCCCCAAGCGAACCCAGGCGACCGACAGCGCCATCAACTCGCCGCAGCTTTTTCAAGAACCCGCGAAATCTAAGATCTAACGACTTGGACAGAACGGCGGTGCGCACCCCGATCCGAACACCGAAACCGCATCCCGACACCGGGACACCTTCGGATTGAGCGACGGGACGACAGCGCCACCGCCCAGAAAATCTCATTGGTCCTCATCGTTGATCTCGCGAGCCCGTCCCGGACACCTCCTCCGGCGGGCTCGCAACTTTTTGGAGCAATCTGCACGCGGCCTGATACGCGCGTGCCCGCCCGCTACCGACCGTCGCGGCCATGCCACGATTGCGTGCGAGCGAAAGGCCCATGACACAGACCTTCCGCACCCGCGCGATGCAAGCGGCCGCCTCGATCGCGCTTTCCCTTGCAGCCCTCTATGCCCCCGCCGCCGAGGCGCGCCCGACCTACGGCTGGACGTCGGAAAAACGTGCATCGACGCCGCTGTCGTCACGCATCGCACCGCCCGCCGGATTTACGCGGAGACGGGCCGAAAGCGGCAGCTTCGCCCATTGGCTGCGCGGACTGCCGATGAAGCCCGAAGGCGCCCCCGTCCTGACCCACACCGGCAAGCCGAAATGGCGCCAGGATGTACATAGCGACGTCATCGACATCGACGTGGGCGAGCGCGACCTGCAGCAATGCGCCGACGCAATCATGCGCCTGCGCGCCGAATGGCTCTACAGCGCGCGGCGCGACAAGGAGATCGCGTTCAACGACACCAAGGGCAAGCGGCTGATCTTCGTCAACCGCGCCAAGCGCACAGATTACCCGGGTCTGCGCCGCTACCTGAATTATGTGTTCGCTTACGCAGGCACCTACTCTCTCGAACGCGAGCTGAAGCCCGTCGCCATCGAAGAGATGGAAATTGGCGACGTCTTCATCCGAGGAGGCTTCCCGGGACACGCGGTTCTCGTGGCCGACATGGCCGAAAACCGCGAGACCGGCGAAAAGCGGTTTCTGCTCTTGCAAAGCTACATGCCCGCGCAAGACATCCACGTGCTCAAGAACCCGGCCGCCGAAGACGGATCGCCCTGGTATTCGGCCGCGATGGGCGAAACGCTGGTCACACCGGAATGGACGTTCCCTCGCACTCAGCTCCGCCGCTGGCCGTAATCGCGACGCTGCCGCTCTTACCGCGCGCGGGAGAGCCGGATCACCGCCGTTCCATGGTTGCTCGTCAGCCGCGCCACCATGCTGCCGCCGGAGAGATTAAGCTGGATGTTGCCGGTGGCATCGAACTCGGGATTGTAGAAGGTACCGCGATAGCGGTTGCCGCGGCCGCGCACGAACGCTTCCTGAGTGACGGTGCCAGTCTGAGACGAGCACGATGCGGTCGCGTCATAAGCGTTCTGCCCGCTCGGCTTGAAGTTTGCGCGGCAGGTCGCGCGTTCCTGTGAACCGTTAGAAAACGTCACCGTGCCGCTCCCGCGCCAGGCCCCGCGGAGTGAATCGGCCGAAGAAGCCGGCATCGCAAACGTTGCGAGCCAGAGCGAAGAGAGGATCGTCCCCCAGAGGGCACTTTTCATCGGACTCCCTTTCCAGTTTTTTCGGCCTCCACACGCATACGCGCGTCCGGCCAGCTTAGATCTCGTGATCATCGATGTCGTGAATCAGGCGTTGCGACCATCTTAGCGCAATTCGATGACGTACACGTACGGCTTTGCGGACCTTACGCGGAGGCAACGCGGTTGCGGGCCGCGTCCAGCGCCTCCGGAAGGATACGGCCGAAGATGCCGAGATCCTCGTCCCGCCCGCACGAGACCCGAATACAGCGGTCCAGCGGAGCGACACCCGGCTTTCTCGCGAACACGTCCCGTTCCAGAAGCGCATCGAGAACTGCTTTCGCGAACGCGCCATCGGCACCGCAGTCGATGGTGACGAAGTTGGCGCCCGACGGAAGCGGCACCAGTCCTGAACTCCGTGCGATGTCCGCGATCCGCTCGCGAGCATTCACGATATGACGAACGACCTCCACAAGATAGGGTTGATCCTGCATCGCCGCCAGGGCACCGATCTGTCCGACGCGGTTGATGCCGTAATGGTTCCGTACCTTGTCGAACTGGCAAATGAGATCCGGCGATCCGACGGCATACCCGATCCGCGCTCCCGCAAGCCCATAGGCCTTGGAGAAAGTACGCAGCCGCAGCACTTGCGGATTGGAAATATCGATGGCAGGCACGGCGTCGGGCGGTGCCGTGTCGCAATAGGCTTCGTCGAGAAGCAGGAGAACGCCATCCGGCAGCGCCGCGATCAGCCGCTCCAGATCGGCGGCCGGCCACCACGAGCCCATGGGATTGTCGGGGTTCGAAACGTAGAGCACACGCGCTTCGCGGCGGCGGGCCGCATCCAAAAGCGCGTCGAGATCCTCCCGGTCGTCACAATACGGCACCTTGACGAGGCGCGCCCCCTGCGCCGCCACGTGGAAATTAAAGGTCGGATACGCCCCGTCCGACGTGACGACGACCGTCCCTGGATCCGCCGCCACCTTGACGGCAAGGCCGAGCAACCCGTCGATGCCCTCCCCAACGACGACGCAATCGGCCGGGACGCGGTGATGGGCAGCAATCGCCTCCCGCAGATCGTGGTTCTCGGGATCGGAATACATCCAGTTCTGAGGCGCAGCTTCGATCATCGCCCCGATCGCCTTGGGGCTCGGCCCGAACACGTTCTCGTTCGCACCGAGCCGGAGCACGAACGGCCGCCCCCGCGCGCGCTCCTGCGCTTCGGGACCGACGAACGGCACGAGCGCCGGCAAATCCCGCACGATGCGCGTCAGCGTCGGTCGTCCCATCACAGCCTCGGGAAAATTGCGGTCAGATCAGGCAAAGCTCTAACAGCTCCTGGCGCAGCTTGGGCGGAAACGATGCAAGGTCTCCACCGGGCCCGTGGCCGAGATCCTTCGGCGCATCGTCCGCCGTGAGATAGCGCCAGCCCTGAAAGGCACGCCGCGGAACCGGCCGCACCGGAACGAGCGCCGTGTCGAGAAGGATCAGGCAGCAGGACGAGCCGTCCTCTCGCGTGCCCTCATCGAAGCCGACGACGCGCTGGCGCACCTGGATCACGCCCTTGATCACCCAGTAGAGCGAGCCGCCGTCGAGCAGTTCGGCCTGCCGCTTGGGCATTTGGAAGGTCGCATGAAAGATCCGCATAGCCTCGCCGCGGGCTTTCTGTTCGGCAAGCCGCCCCTTCTGCCAGGACGCGAGATCCTCGACGGAGGCGGCGCCGACACAGAGCTTCACGAGATTGAGCGACATGCCATTCTCCGAACGTCCGGCACCGTGGCCAGTTCGTTCACCTTCTAGCCTGAAACGCGGCGGATGGATCGCAACCGTCCACAGGCGGATCACTCAGGACGGCAGAACCCCGTATATTGCCCGAACACCGGCTGGCCGATGAGACCGAAGTGACGGGAGTGGACGGCCGGGTGCTGTCCCGTCTTCTGGTCGACATCGTAAACGGTCGTGAGGTTCAGAAAGCCCTCCGTGACCGCCTCGATGAAATGGTTAGCGTTGATGGCACGAACGACGCTGAGCTTGCCACCCTCGTCCTCCGGCTTGAGGCGGAGCACCGCCGTTTGCTCTTCAAGGTCGATGTCGCCGATCCTGAAGGACAGCGGCTGCGGTGTCGTGGATTTGAAGGCGCCGTCCTCGTAGCTCCACGAGGCTCCGTTTTCGAACGTGCAAACGAGGTTCCGCGGCCCCTCATCGGCCGTGGCAGGCGGGTGACCCACGGCAAGTGTCATCAGAACGGCACCGGCAACAAGAGCGAACTTCCAAACGAGAAAACCTCTCTCGCCCCAACCGAAACCCCGTGCCCGTTCCATGCATCCTCGCTCGCCCGAAAGCCCCGAAGGGCTTAGCCACCTTACGCGATGGCGTAGCCCGTGAGGTGGACAAGGGTCAACCGGGGTAAGCCTGCCTTCCTGAGGCCCCGTTTCTGCGGCATGTGGTGGCAGGGTCACACCTGAGGGCGCGACCTGTCGTAGACTCGGCCACGTCGAGTCCCTTAATGCAAGCCACCATATCGCCATTGCCCATGACACTCGCATTGAGATCGCACCTGACAGCCGCGCTCGCGGCCTTGCTGCTGGGCGCATGCGCGTCCCAGGGCAACGATCTGACGACGAGCAGTCTCGGCCCGGCTCCCCAGCCGGCGTCCGCCAGCCAGCTCTCGCCCAGCCTCGCGCCTGTCGCCCAGACGGTCTCGCGGCTGCCGGCCGAAGGAGGCTACCAGCTCACGGCGGCCGAGCGCGATATGGACTGCCGGGCCCTGACCGGGCGCACGGCGGTCAGGATCATGCAGCTCCGCGATTACGAGAACCGCCGTCAAGCCTCGCTCGTGTCCCGCGCCGTTCAGTCAACCACGAGTGCGGTCTTTTTCGGCGGCACGGGCGCCGGCCTCGATCCCGACGGCCGCCATCGGCGCGAGCGGGCCCAGCTTGTCGCGTACAACGGGCTTCTTGCAGAAAAACAATGCGCGAATTTCGATCTCGACGCTGAACTGAAGCCGGGCGCCAAGGAGCCGCCGCGCACGCGGCCATCCAAGCGGACGTAAAAGCGGTCCTCAGGGCGCCGGAAAAAGCTCGTCGGTCCGCCCGAGCAGGCGATACGCCAAAAGCCCGAGCCATTCGTTGACAGCCACATCGAGACGCATCAAGCCCTGCGGGATCCTCGCGAACGTCCGCGTGGCGTCTTCGGCCCCGCGCGTGCGATAATCGACGGGATAGGCGATGACGTCGAACCCGGCCTTGCGAAACAGGCCGATGGCGCGCGGCATGTGAAAGGCGCTCGTCACGAGATACCAGCGCTGGCCAGGCCGCGGCTTGACCATCTCCCGCGTGAGCACGGCATTCTCATAGGTGTTGCGCGATCGGTTTTCGAGCACGAGGCGCGCCGGATCGATCCCGGCTTCGGCAAGAAACGCCCCGACCGGCCCGGAGGCTTCCGCCGTCGCGAAAAGCCCTCCGGCGCCGCCCGTAAAGACGACTTTCGCCTCGGGATGACGCAGCGCAAGCCTTAAGCCTTCGGTCACGCGCTCCGCCGCTTCGTTGAGGCCGAGTCCGCCGCGCCCTGCGGAAACGTGGGCATCCTCGAAGCCGCCGAGCAAAATGATCCCGTCGACGCGCGCGCCCGGCTGAGGCTGAAGCACTGCCGCGAAGCGCTGCTCAAGCGGAAGGATAAGGACGTTTGCGACCGGAGACAGCCCCCCGCCGACGAGCAGGACAAGCCCGCCCCACGCGAGCAGGCGGGACAGGCGCGGAGCACATCCGCGCGCCAGCAACAAGATGCCGGCCACGAGCGCAAGCACCGCCATCGACGACGGCTGCGCGAGAGATGCCAGGATTTTGGAGAGCGTATACGGCATCACACCACCCGAGAGGATGCGCCGCAGTCACGCGGCGCACCCCCGGCAGGAGCAGCCCTAGCGAAGTGGACGAAAAACACTAACCCGGGCACTTCACCCGACGCATGAAGTTTTTGTCTGCATAGCCCTCGATGGAGCCCTTGCGGATCGCGCACCAGAAGCCGCGCGGCGTACAGATGAGCTTGCGCTTCTCCAGGATGTCGCCCTTCTTGGCCATGCCGACCACGTCGGAGGCCGCGCGCGGACGGGCGCGGATGTTGAGCGAATCCGTCGTCACCACGAAGCAGCCGTAGGGGGACGCTTCGGCTTCCGTCGCGGAGCCGGTGAAAACCATCAGCCCGAGCGCGGCAGCAGCGATCGAATAAAACAGTCGCATGGGACATCCCTCCTTGAGATTTGCAACGCAGGGTGCGTTGGGACACCCCGTACACGGGCCATTATGAACGGCAATTGAACCGATCGCTCACGTCCCGAAGCTGGTAATGCCGATTACGGATGAAAGTATGGCTATGGCTCTACGTCTATTTGCCTGCCGCGGCTCCTGGCATTAACCCTACGTCTCACCCCGTGTCGGCGCCGGAAAATGGCGCGGCCGCCCCTGAAAGTCGAGAGCATGACGCAACCGAACGCCTCCCCCACGCTCCTGCCCCGCATTCCCTGGCCGCCCATCCTCCTGGTCTCCGTCATCGCAGGCGCAATCGGGCTCGGAGAGGCGCTGCCGCTCTCCTGGCCCGGTGTGGACGATACGCCGACGCGCCTCGTCGGGTCCGCGTTCGGGCTCATGGGCGCGGCCCTGTTTGTCTGGAGCGTTTGGACGCTTCATCGGCACGAAACCACCGTGCGCCCCGACCGGCCCGCACGTGTGCTCGTCACGGACGGGCCCTTTCGCTTCCGCCGCAACCCGATCTACCTCGCGCATCTCCTGATCCTGCTCGGCGTGGCGGAACTCACCAAGAACGTCTGGTTTGCGATCCTCGTTATCCCCTACGCCGTGCTCGTGACGTGGCTCGCCATCGGCCCGGAGGAGCGGCATCTCGAAGACCGATTCGGCGACGCCTATCGTGACTACAAAGAGCGCACCCGTCGTTTGCTATAGCCGTGAACGCGGTACGATCGGTCACCGCAACCCCAGAGACGAACCGAAGCGAGCAGTCCCGTGAGCATCGACTACGGAGAAAAGGAGCGCCAGTTTCTGGCAACGCTCAAGGCCGACACCGGCCGCGATCTCGACGAATGGATGGCCGCCATCGCCGCCGAAGGGCTCGCACATCGAAACGACGTCATCGACTGGCTGCGCCGTCAGGGGTTCATGTTCTCGAAGGCCTCGTGGATCGAGCGCATCCATAACAACGGCGGCCAGCCGATCTATGCTGGCGGAGGTGCGCCACGCGCGCGGGCAGTGCCACGCCGCACATCGCCGCGCGTACCGCCAACTCCCGTTGCGCCGCGCCCAGCGCCACCAGCCGCACCCTTGCCGCCAACGCAAACGCCGCCCGCCGCCGATTTGGCAGCCCTCGACGCGCTCCTCGCGCGCGCCAAAGCCTATCGTCCCCTCGCGGCATACGTCGTGGCGGAAGTCCGCAAGGCGGTTCCGAACGTCACCGTCATCCCGCGCGACGGCTGCGTTGCGTTTCACCTGGCGGGGCGAGAATTTGCCCTCCTCGCCGTCGGCCCGCGCGAGTTGCGTCTCGGACTTGCCACGCACGATGCACCCGCAAGCGCGGCCCTGGGGCCGGCGCGGACCTCGCCCCCACATCGCGGCGCACCGGAAATGGCCCGCATGACGGTGCTGACCGACGCGCGCCAAATCACGCCTGCCCTCGTAGACGCCATTGCTCAGGCCGCGAAGCGCGGCTGAGACGGTGGGCTGCGGACGAAACCATTGCGTGTGGCCAACACGGCCCCACATCATCGATTTGCCCTATTCGAAGCGCTGCATGCCTCGAATTGAGGAGGATCGATTGAGAACGAACGCACGCACCGCTGCATCTCTTTCCCCCCGCCGCCACGCGGCGACGGGCGCTGCGGTGTGGACGGGCGCTGCGGTATGCGTGCTTCTCCTCTCGCCTCTTTTCGTGAGCGCCGCCGCAGCCGACACGCCCCGCGCGACCGACGACGCCATCGGCAATCTCTTGCGCACCGAAAGCCCTGTCCGGCTTGCGGAAGGCCCGTCGCCCGAAGCGCAGGAGCCGCGCGACCCGCGCGCAGACGACCCCGCTTACAAACAGGCCCGCGCGCTGATGAGCGCCATCGACCAACTCCTCGCTGACGTCGCCCAACAGCGCGCCGAAGCCCGCAAGCTTCCCGCTAAAAGCGAGTTCATCGTCACGCCGCTGTGGACGGAAACGCGCGAAGACCGCGAGATCCGCATCCGCAGGCTGCTCGATAGCGCGCTCGGCATCGTAACCGACGTCCCTGTGGTGGACGTGCAGAAGCGCATCGAAACCCACCGCCGCAACATCCGCGATCTCGAAACCGAAATCGTGACGTTGAAGGAAAAGCAGCTCAAGGCCCCGGCCGACGGCATGTTGCCCGGCGTACTCACCGACACCGTCGATAGCCTCGCCGGCAACATCCGCGACCGCGAAAAACGCATCGTCGACAACGAAGCCGCCATCGCAGCCGCCAAGGGCGAGGTCGGCAAGGCGCTGATCGAGACCGGCGTCACGCTCGAAGACAATCAGCTCGACCTGCTCCTCGACGGAGTGCTCTCGGGCGATCTCGTACGGCTCGCGGCGACGTTCCACGCGGCTAAGCTCATCGACAGCCAACTCTCCCGGCTGATGGAGGCAACGTCCGATAACCCCGGCGCGGCCCGCAAATACTTTGCCATGCACGCGGCCCTCTTCGCCGTGCTCGTGCACGCCCAGGACGCCGCTATCGAAAAGATCGATACGCAGTATCTGCCGCGCCTCGACGCGATCCTGAAGGACCTCGACAAAGCCAAGGCCAAGACGCGCGAATTGATGCGCGCCGACAACCGCCCCGACCAGCAGCGCGCGCTCGAAGCCAATCGCGAAAGCCAGGCCCTCGCGGAAGAAGCGGCCAAGGGCTACCGCCGCTATCTCGCCCAGCAGCGCGAACAGATCGCAGGCTCCCGCACCCGCGCCGTGCACGATCTGAGGATCGCCGACAATACCTTCGAAACCGTCGAAGCGAGCCTTGAGCTCCACAACCTGATGCGCGATAGCCGCACCTCGTTCGAGGCCATCCAGAAGCTCGAAGCGCCCACCTTCGAGCAGATCTTCAAGAACGAAGCGCTCCGCCGCGAGTTCGAGAACCTCACACGCAAGCTCGACCAGCCGACGAGTTGAGAACTCCATCGCGCCGCGCTCGCTTTTCGGCCAGCGGAAAGTGCTTATCGACAAATCGTCGTTCGACCAGCGCCGAAGCCGCTCTACCTTCGTAGTTTCACCGAGCCGTCATGTCCGCGCGTTCCGCATACGCGCCGCAGGGTTCTCGTGCGCTTCAACGCACAATCGAAATGTAGAGTTCAATGGCGCAGCATCACATCGACATCGCAATCCATCTTGCCGCAGCATGGACGGCCGGAAGCCTGATCGGCCTGGAAAGAAGTTTCCACGGCCGCCCCGCAGGCTTCCGCACGCACGCGCTGGTGTGCCTGTCGTCCGGCCTGCTCATGCTGGTGACGGCCTATCAGTGGGATTGGCTCGGCAAAGTCCCGCTCGATACGGTGCGCACAGATCCGACGCGCATTGCACAAGGCATCATGACCGGAATCGGCTTTCTCGGAGCCGGCGTAATTTTCAAGGAAGGTCTGACGGTGCGGGGGCTCACGACCGCGGCCTCCATCTGGATGACCGCGGCCATCGGCATCCTCTTCGGCGTCGGCTTCTTTTACCCTGCCGCGCTTGCGACCCTCGCAACGCTCGGAACCCTCGCCATCTTCCGCCGCATCGAAGGCTGGCTGCCGAGCCAATCGTTCGGCCAGCTTGTCTTGCGCTTTGCGGAGAACGGAGTTCCGCCCGAAAGCAAAGTGCGCGAGCTTATCGCGAACGAGAGCTTCTCCATCGCCAACATGGCCTACCGCCTGGACCGTGAAGCGGGCTTCTTCGAGTATCGCATGACGATCCGCACCCAGAGCGGCAAAGCGCTCGAAAAGCTTGCCGACATCCTGCGCGCGAGGACCGACATTCTCGAATTCCGCATTTCGCCGAGCGGCGATTAAAAGCGCTTAAAGCACGCGCTGTCCGATGCCCTCAAAGCAGGATCAGCGAGGCGAGCCCGAGGAAGGCGAAGAATCCGACGACGTCGGTGATCATCGATACGAACACGCCGGACGCGGGCGCGGGGTCGAGCTTGAGGCGATCCAGCGCGAGCGGGATCAGAATTCCCGCCAACCCCGCAGCAAACAAATTGACGACCATGGCCGCCGCGATCACGCCGCCGAGCATTCCCGAGCCGAACCACAGAAACACGATACCGGCGATGATCGTCGAAAGAACGACGCCGTTGATGAGCGCAACGAGTGCTTCGCGCGTGATGATGCGCGGCGCATTCGCAGCACCGAGCTTGCTCGTCGCAAGCGCGCGCACGGTCACCGTCATGGTTTGGGTGCCCGCATTGCCGCCGATGGAAGCGACCACCGGCATGAGGACGGCCAGCGCCACCATCTGCTCGATGGTCGCGTCGAACTGCTGGATCACGAGCGAGCCCAGCACCGCTGTGCCGAGATTGACGATCAGCCAGGGAATGCGGCTGCGTGCGGTCGACGCGACGGACGCGCCGATGCTCTCGTCACCGACGCCACCGAGTGCGAGCATGTCCTCGTCGGCTTCGTCCTGGATCACCTCCACCACGTCGTCGACCGTGATGACACCGACGAGCTTGTTGTTCTGATCTACGACGGGCGCGGCCATCAGGTCGTAGCGTTCGAACTGACGCGCCACCTCGCCCTGCTCGTCGGTTGCCTTCACGAGATGGATGTCCGTCTCCATGATCTCGGAGACGAGAACCTCGCGCTTGCTGCGGATCACGCGCGAAAGATCGACGCTTCCGAGAACCCGGAACGCCGGATCGACCACGAAGATCTCGGAGAACGTATCGGGCAGATCGTCCGTCTCCCGCGCATGCTCGATCACCTGCTGCACGGTCCAATAGGGCGCAACCGCGACGAAGTCGCTCTGCATGAGGCGCCCGGCCGAGTAATCCGGAAATTCGAGCTGCCGTTCGAGGATGGCGCGCTCGTTGCGCGGCAACTGCGAAAGAATTTCCTCGCGGTCTTCGTCTTCGAGATTCTCGATCAGGTACGCGGCATCGTCCGTGTCGAGCTCGGTGACGGCCTTGGCCAGGAGTTCGTTCGGCAACGCTTCCGAGAGTTGATCTCGCACCGTTTCGTCGATTTCGGAGAGCACCTCGAAATCGAACGCCGCTCCCAGCGCCTGAATGAGCGCAATGCGGTTCTCCGGCGTCAGCAGCTCGATGACGTCCGCGAGGTCGCGCGTGCGCAGGTCCTTGACGATCTCGGCCGCGCGGGCGCTGTCGCCCTCCTGCATGGCCAAGGTGACGTCGCGCACGAGTTCGTCGACGCTCAGGGCCTCGGCGGCCGGAGTGACCTGCTCTTCTAAGCCCGCCATCGATGCTCCAACGGCCTTAAGGGCCAGCTTGAAAAAGACCCGCATGGGCCTGCCTGAAAGACGCCGCGATACTCCTGCATCACGGCGCGCCTTGTGAAAAACCGCAATCGCCTAGCATAGCCGTCACATCGGCGACACTGCGAACCGCCAAAAAAGGCGCCGATCTTGAGCCCGGTTGCCAAATCGCTACAAACTCTTCTACGAACCAGGGGACGAGACGACCGGCCGACCGGGCTGAAAGGGAGACGGACGATGAGCGCCGGCCGTGCGACATGGCTGATGGCGGTTGGGATCGGGCTTGCCGCTTTTGCCGGCACGGACGTCCGGCTCGATCGTGCCCTCGCCCAAAATGCCGAGATCCAGGCGGCTGCCGAGCCTCCGGCCTTGATCACCGTTGGCGCCACGAGCCTCCGCCCGACCATAGCGCCGGAATGCGCCAACCGGACGGATGTTCTCGGCGTTTCCCGCGTTGTCGAAATCGACACCAGCCGTGGACCTTACTTTGGCGAGCAGTACAAGGGGCTCGAAGACGACTTCCTGAACTTCGGCGAAGTGGTCATCACCTTCGACGACGGCCCGATGCGCCGGCACACGATCCCCGTGCTCGACGCGCTCGACGAGCAATGCACCAAGGCCACGTTCTTCGCGGTCGGCCGCATGGCCGTCTCCGACCCCACGACCCTGCAGGAGGTCCAGGACCGCGGCCACACCATCGCGACCCACACCTGGTCCCACAAAAATCTGGCGAGCCTCGGCGCCGACGCCATGAAGCGGGAGATCGAGCTCGGGTTCTCCGCCGTGGCGGCAGCCGTCGACAAACCGATCGCCCCGTTTTTCCGTTTTCCCTACCTGGGCCACAGCAAGGCCTCGCGCGCCTATCTGGAAAGTCGCGGCATTGGCGTCTTCGGTATTCACGTGGATTCCCAGGATTTCCGCACGCGCAACGCGGCGGTGATGCAGCGGACGCTGCTGAACCGGCTTGAGCGCAACGGAAAGGGAATACTACTGTTTCATGACATTCAGGTGTCGACCGCGCGCGGCATCCGTGAGCTTCTAGCCGAGCTCAAGACCCGCGGCTTCCGCGTCGTCCACATCGTGCCGAAGCAAGCAGCCACCACGCTTCCCGAATTCGACGCCGTTGCCGCAAAGTCCATCAAAGGACGCAAGAAGGCGACCACCAAGGCTCCTCTCGCAGACCGTGCCGTGACATGGCCCGTGGCGGGCGAAGAGGCTGCTCCGCCCGCCGAACGGCCTGCCCCGCCTCCGCCCCAGGCAGAACGCAGGGCGCCGCCCGCCGTCAAGGACTGGGCCAATCCGGACAACGACCCCTGGCAGCTCCGCTCGATGGGGCAGTAAGCGCGGGTCCGCGCCGAGAGAAGCCTGGGACAGCAGCGTACGCGTACGTCGCCGGACCGTCCCGTGATAGGGGCCTAACCAAGGGAATCGTGCCTATGCGCCGCTTCACCGCTCATGCAATCGCCGGACTTGCCGTCTTCGCGGCGTGGGGCTCGCCCGCAAGCGCCACCGAGTGCAAGGATCCGGCGAAAGCCTTAGGCGTCTCCCGCATCGTCGAAATCGACACGGCGAACGGCCCGATGTTCGGCGCAGTCACCAAACGGGATACCGAGGAGCGCTTCCTCGCCGACGATGAGGTCGTCCTGACCTTCGACGACGGTCCCGTACCGTGGGTGACAGGACCGATCCTCGACACGCTCGACGCCTTTTGCACCAAAGCCACCTTCTTTCCCGTGGGGCGAATGGCCATCAGCCGCCCGGCCTTGGTGAAGGACATCCTGGCCCGAGGCCACACGTTGGGGGGCCACACCTGGTCGCACCCCAACAACCTGCGACGGCTTTCGCGCGATAAGGCGGTTGACCAGATCGAGCGCGGATTCGCGGCCGTAGCGCTCGCGGCCGGAACCGACATCGCACCCTTCTTCCGCTTTCCGGGCCTGAACGACAGCGACGAGTTGCTCGACTATCTGCAAGGCCGCAACATCGCGAGCTTCACCGTCGACGTCATTTCCAACGACAGTTTTATCTCCAGTCCGAAGGCCATCGCCGAACGCACCTTGCGCCTCACGACCGCCCAGCGCGGCGGCATCCTCCTTTTCCATGACCTCAAGCGCCCGACGGCGCGCGCGCTTCCCGCCATTCTCGCGGGCCTCAAGGCACGTGGCTTCAAGGTCGTCCATCTCGTCCCCAAAGCGCCTGCAACGCCCCTCGCCACTCTGGATGCCGAACTGCAACCCATCCTCGCGAAGGCCAAGCCCAGCGCTCTGGTGCCGATTTACGGCTCACCGGCCCAGGCACGCACCCGCGAAGGAGACCGCCCCCGCGTCACGACGCTCGCGCCGGAACCACGCGCGCGCAGTCGCGAGGCGCAGGCGGCCGCAGGCGCCGCGAAAACGGCCGGCGCGCCCTGAGCGACGGGCCCGAGACCTGAGGCCAAGTCCCCCCACGGCATCGTCTCAAGGCCCGAACCCCACGGAGCCTGTAGCTCCTGCCATATTTCAAGCGTAGTGTCGGCCAGCCCGGAGCCCGCACCGCGACTCGAAAAAAAATCGACGGATCGGACAGGGCGCTGACGTTAGGTGACGTACGCCATCGTAAGGCTCGAAGGCTCGCCCCGCAGAGAGCCACGAACCGCTCTGCGCCGTTGGAGTTCTGGCCTCCAAACCCAATCGATCCTTCGCCGGCCACGGCCCGACACGTGACAGCCTACGACCACCGGAATAGGGTGCCGACATGTTGAAAGTCTTGTTGGTGGTCTGTGCCTTGCTGATTGTCTCGGCAGGCGCGGCGTTGCACTGGTCGGGCGAGAGCCCGTCCGCGCTCGCCGACCGGCTGGGCGTGGCCGAGCACCTCGGCCTGCGCGGTTCGGAGACCCTTGCAGCACCCAAACCGGCCGCAACCTCTCCAGCCGCGCTCCGTCCGCCGGAAGGTGTCGCCGTCGAAACGGCCATCGCCATGGCCACCACCTCGACCGAGGATCTCCGCGCCATCGGCACGCTCCAGTCGGACGAATCGGTCCAGATCAGCCCCGAGATCGCGGGCCGCGTGACCGACATCCCGCTCTCCGAGGGCAAGCCCGTCGCGGCCGGAGACGTGCTCGTCAAACTCGACGATGCGCTGGCTCGCGCCGAAGTGTCGGACGCGGAGGCGCGCTACCAACTCGCCGTCAGCAACCTGCGGCGCGCCGACCGGCTAGCCGAATCCGGCAACGTGACCGAACGCGCACGCGACGAAGCGAAAACCAACGCCGAGACGACGCGCGCCGCTCTCGAACTCTCGAAGGTCCGCCTCGACAAGCACACGATCCGCGCGCCTTTCAGCGGTGTGGCCGGTATCCGCCGCGTATCGCCCGGTGCGTACGTCGCGGCTGGACACCCCATCGTCAACTTAGAGAAGATCGACACCCTCAAGATCGACTTCAAGCTGCCCGAGCTCTTCCTCTCTCAAATCGGCACGGGCCAGAAGATCAAGATCACCGTCGATGCCTTCCGGGAGCGGACGTTCGAAGGCGCGATCTACGTCATCGACCCCCACATGGATGTCAACGGACGGGCATTGAACATCCGCGCGCGCCTCGCAAATCCGGATCTTCTCCTCCGCCCGGGCCTGTTCGCCCGTATCTTTATCGAGGGCCAGATCAAGCGCGATGTGGTCGTCGTCCCGGAAAGCGCCATCGTTCCTCGTGGCCAGGACAAATTCGTCTACCGCGTGGAAAACGGAGAAGCGCGCGAAACCAAGGTCACGCTCGGCAACCGTAAGGACGGAAAGGTCGAAGTGCTTGACGGGCTGCTTGCGGAGCAAACCGTCGTCGTGGCCGGTCAGCAGAAGCTCAGAGACGGGGCCCCGGTTGAGATCGTGACCGGCTCGCGCGAACCGCGTGCGCGGGGCACCTGATGGGGCTGTTCGAGCTCTGCATTCGCCGCCCGGTGTTTGCAACAGTTTTGAGCCTGGTTGTCGTTCTGATCGGCTTCGTCTCCTACTCGCGCCTGACGGTGCGCGAATACCCGAACGTCGACGAGCCCGTGGTCTCGGTGCAGACGCGCTACCCCGGCGCTTCGGCGAAGATCGTCGAATCCCAGGTGACGCAGATCCTCGAAGGCTCCATCGCCGGCATTCCCGGCATCGATATCATCGACTCATCCAGCCGCTCCGAGCAAAGCCGCATCAGTGTGCGCTTCCGCCCCGAGATCGATCAGGACGTCGCCGCGAGCGACGTGCGCGATCGCGTCTCGCGCGTCCGCGGGCGCCTGCCGGACGAGATCGACGAGCCCGTCATCGCCAAAGTGGAAGCGGACGCCCAGCCGATCATGCTGCTGGTGTTCAACTCGCCGGTGCTGAACCCGCTGCAGATTACGGATTACATCGACCGCTTCGTCATCGACCAGTTCAAAAACCTCAACGGCGTCGCCGACGTGACGATTTACGGCGAGCGGCGATACGCCATGCGGATCTGGATCGACCGCGAGCGGCTGGCCGCGTTCGCCTTGACCGTGCAGGACATCGAGAACGCGCTGCGCGCCCAGAACGTCGAACTGCCGTCGGGGCGGATCGAAAGCGCCAACCGCGAGTTCAGCGTGCTGTCCCGCACGGGCCTCGTGACGCCGGAGGAATTCCGCAACATCGTCATCAAGGTCTCGGGCAATCACCAGGTGAAATTAGGCGAGGTCGCGCGCGTCGAACTGGGCGCATTCGACGAGCGGCGCGAAAGCCGGTTCGAGGGCGGAACGGCGATTGCGGTGGGCGTCATCAAACAGGCCGTATCGAACCCGCTCGATGTGTCGAAGGCGGTCCGCGACTTGCTTCCGCGCATCAACGAAACGATGCCGGACGGCATGAAGGCGCACGTCGCCAACGACGATGCCATCTTCATCGAGCGCTCGATCCAGGCTGTCTACGTGACGATTGCGGAAGCCATCCTTCTCGTCGTGATCGTCATCATCTTTTTCCTGCGCTCGCCCCGAGCCTCTCTGATTCCGATTGTCACCATCCCGATCTCCCTGATCGGCACGTTCACGCTGATGTTCGCGTTCGGCTTCAGCGTGAACACGCTGACGCTCCTCGCCATGGTGCTGGCCATCGGCCTCGTCGTCGACGACGCCATCGTCGTGCTCGAAAACATCTATCGTCACATCGAAGACGGCATGAAGCCCATCGACGCTGCCGTTAAAGGCACGCGCGAGATCGGCTTTGCCGTCATCGCCATGACGTTGACGCTCGCCGCCGTCTACGCGCCAATCGCCTTCGCGCCCGGCAAGACAGGCCGCCTGTTCCTCGAATTCGCGCTCACGCTTGCAGGCGCCGTCATCATCTCCGGTTTCGTCGCGCTCACGCTGACGCCGATGATGTGTTCGCGCCTCCTGAAGCATCAGCAGAAGCCCGGCCGCCTATTCATGGTCATCGAGCGTTTCCTGAACGGCTTGGAGCGCGGCTATCGCCGCCTGCTCCAAGCGACCCTCGCGCACCGCAGCGTCATCGTTCTGCTCGCAGTCGCCGTGGCAGGATCTTGCGCCTATTTCTTCGTCAACCTCAAATCCGAACTCGCGCCGGTCGAGGATCGCGGCGTGATCCGCGTGCGCGGCAGTGGCCCCGAGGGCGCGACACTTGCCTACACGAGCCGCTACAGCGCCCAGGCCGACGCGATCCTGGCCGACGTGCCCGAGATCAGCTCCCGCCTCGTGATCGACGGCAATCCGGAGGTGTCCGGCTTCCTGATCTTCGCCCCGCTCAAGGACTGGAGCGAGCGCCAGCGCTCGCAGCAGGAGATCACCCGCGAGATCAGCCCGAAGGTCCGGCGCATCGCCGGCGTGCTGGCCGCCGTGCCCAACCCGAACGCCTTCGGCCAGCGCGGATCGAGCAAACCCGTCGAATTCGTCCTGCAATCGTCCGCGAGCTACGAGGAGCTCGACGAGATGGCGAAAAAGGTCCTCGACAGGCTGGAGGCCTATCCGGGCCTCGAAAGCCTCGATACGGACCTCAAGCTGAACACGCCCGAGTTCCGCATCGAGATGGATCGGGCCAAGGTGTCGGACCTGCGCCTTGACGTGAACGTCGTTGGGCGCACGCTTGAAACGCTGCTCGGCGGACGGCAGGTCACACGCTTCGAGATGAACGGCGAGCAGTATGACGTCATGGTCCAGCTCGATATCCCGGACCGCTCGACCCCGGCCGCCCTCGACACGATCTTCCTGCGCTCGCCGACAGGCGAAATGATCCAGCTTTCCAATATCGTGAGAGTTGTGGAGGACATCGCACCCAAGGAACTCAGGCGGTTCAACCAGCTTCGCTCCGTCACGATCTCCGCGAGCATCTCGCCGGGCTATGCGTTGGGCGAGGTTCTCGATCACATCGAGCGCGTCGTGGACGAGATTCTGCCGCCGACGACCCAGACCGACGTCAACGGCCAGAGCCGCGACTACCGGGCATCCAGCCAGAGCCTTGCCATGGTCTTCGTCATGGCGCTGGCCTTCATCTATCTCGTGCTGGCGGCACAGTTCGAAAGCTACCGCGACCCGCTGATCATCCTGGTGACGGTTCCGCTTTCCATGGCCGGCGCGCTCGGCGCGCTCTACTACGTCGGCGGATCGCTCAACGTCTATTCGCAAATCGGCCTCGTGACGCTCGTCGGCCTGATCACCAAGCACGGCATCCTCATCGTCGAGTTCACCAATCAGCTCGCGGCGCGGGGAATGCGGCGCGCCGAAGCCGTCGTGGAGGCATCCACGCTGCGCCTCAGGCCCATCCTGATGACGACGGGCGCCATGGTGCTGGGCGCCGTGCCGCTCGCGCTCGCCGACGGCGCGGGCGCGGAAAGCCGCCAGCAGATCGGCTGGGTGATCGTGGGCGGCTTGAGCCTCGGCACGCTGCTGACGCTGTTCGTCGTGCCGACGGTACTGAGCTTCGTGGGCGAGGCGAAGCCGGCCGAGGACGAGCACGCAGCCGCTGCCGCCCCCTCACCGGCGGAGTGAACTCCGAAGCTGTCATCCCGGCCAAGCGAGGCGGTCACGCCGGAGGCGTGCCTTCGGGCCATGCCGTAGGCATGCTTTCAGCACGACAGCCGAGCGCCGCGCCGGGATCCAGGAGAAGCTCCTATCGCGAAATATCGCGTCTTCGACGACTCTTACGCTGGGTCCCGGCTCTGCGTTCCCCCGGCTCAAGGCCGGGTCCACTTGGCCGGGATGACAGGGTGGGCGCTCGTTCGAAAATCAGCACCAGCGCCGCGCGGCGCCCTCCGCGTCGAGCACATGACCCGTCACGCTGCGGGCTTTGCGGCTCGCGAGGTCGAGCGCAACAGTCGCGAGATCCGCATCCGACGCCGCCACGTCGCCGCTCATTGCCGCCACGGATGACGGCGGCGCAATCGCGTTGACACGGATGCCCGCGTCCGCCCAGTCCTCGGCGAGGCCGCGCGTCATGTCGGCAAGGCGCGCACGCAGCACGTCGGCGAACATCATGGCGCGCCCGCTACGGGACGGGCCGATCCGCACGACATTGAGGATCATACCCTCGGCCCACACGAGCCGCATGCGGTTGGCAGCGCACTCCGTGAGCATGAACGGGATGCGCAGCGTCTCCGCGACCAGTCCTTCGACATCCTCCATCGTCTCAAGCGCGGCAATCGCATCCGCCTCGACCGAAACGAGATTGACGACCGCATCGAGCCCGCCGAAGTCCTGCGCCGTCGTCTGCACCAGACGCCGCGCGTCCTCGTCGCTCGTGAGCGGATCGTTGAAGAGGCGGACCTCCGCCGCGTTCTCGGCAAGCACGGCGCCGAGTTCGGTCATCTCAGGACCGTCGTCGGGCGATTGAACCACCAGACGCGCGCCGTGATCGGCGAAAGTCCGGGCGATATCGAAACCTGAGGTCGAGGTCAGGCCGGAGATGAGAACGCGAGAACCCGTGATTTCGGGCGTGGCAACGGACTCTGCGCAGCGCGCAATCACACTCATCAACATCGGGTCGTGGTCTCCTTCGTACGCCGGACGGAAGCGAAGCGGCCCGGACACGACGATACCATGCCGATTCGCCTAACGACATCTAAACGGCACCCCGATTCGGGTTGCCTCTGGGCTCGACCGTGGCGCCATTGCGGCTCTCCCCAGGGGGCCGTTTTGCCGCTCCCGAGCGCCCAGCCGATGTATTATCGCCACGCCTTTCCTTAAGCCGTCCCCCTGCCTCACGAAATGCTGGTGATACCCGCGCCCCGGCACATTGCCTTAGGGCCGCAAGGCCGTGACTCTGAACCCAGCGATTCGCGTGGGCGGAGTCGGGTGACGTGGGCGCATAGCGTGGCGGAGCGCAAAGTGCGGCGGGCGCCAAGAGTAGCGGAGAAGACGGGATCATGATGCAAAATCAGACAGGCTCACAGACGGTGTTGGTCGTGGCCATGGGGCTGGTCACAACCGCCACTGCCGTCG